>NZ_JAFFZF010000003.1:0-254784 GCF_016924115.1 Gordonia sp. BP-119 | reverse complement strand
ACCCGGCCGGGCCACGGTCTTCGTGTAGAAATCCGACACCGTTTCAGGGTCTCGGAGTGGTCACCGGCCGGGAAGGCTCACACAAACCAGCATCCCCTGCAGGACGCCGATCCACCCCCATTAGGGTTGGCGACGCATCTCACCAAGACCCTTCGTGACGGCCTCCGCAAGCTCCGGCCCCCTCAGGGAGCAGTAATCGGACCCGCTCCGAGCACAACGAATTTTTTCGTAGTCCGCTCGCAGAGCTCACCCCTCGACGATCCGCCGGACCACCGCGTCCGCGAACTCGGCGGTGGTCGCCTCGCCCCCCAGGTCGCGGGTCGCGGTGTGCGCGAGCGTCTCGGCAACCGCCGAGTCGATCCGGGCACCGGCCGCGACGAGGGCCGCGTCGTCGGTCATCTGCCCGTACCTCTGGAAACCCATGGCCACCGAGGCGATCATCGCGACCGGGTTCGCGATGCCGCGCCCGGCGATGTCGGGTGCGGCACCGTGCGACGCCTGCGCCATCACGCGGGACTCCGAGCTGTTGACCGAACCGGCGATGCCCAGCGAACCGGCGAGCTCGCCGGCGAGGTCGGACAGCACGTCGCCGAAGAGGTTCTCGGTGACGAGGACGTCGAAGTCCGCGGGACGCCGAACCAGCAGGGCCGCCATGGCATCGACGTGTTGCTCGGACACCTCGATCTCGGGGAACCCGGCGGCGATGTCGCGGCATGCATCCCGGAACAGGCCGGTGGTCATGCGCAGGACGTTCGCCTTGTGCACGATGGTCAACCGCGGCTGCCGGTCGGAACCCGCACGCTCGATCGCGGCGGCGCATGCGACTCGCGCGATTCGCTCCGACGCCGCGCGTGTGACGAGCCCGACCGCCAGTGCCACGTCGGGTGTCGGCATGAATTCGCCGCTGCCGACCGCCATGTTGCGATCGGCGTAGAAGCCCTCGGAATTCTCCCGCACGACCAGGACGTCCATGTCCGGCCGGAGCGCCGGAACACCCGGAAATGCCCGGGCGGGACGGAGATTGGCGAACAGGTCGTACCGGGTTCGCAGGACCGCTCCCGGCGTGCGGTCCCCATGACCCGGCGGGTACGCCGCCGAGTCGTGGGGGCCGACGATCCAGAAGCCGAGCTCGTCGAGGGCCGTCAGCGTCTCCGCCGGCACCGGATCGCCGTGCGAGGTGATCGCAGACAGCCCGAAAGGTAAGTGCTGCCAACTGATCTCGATCGATTCCGCACGAGCGGCAGCCTCGGCGATCGTCACCGCCGCCGGCACGATCTCGGGTCCGATCCCGTCCCCGACGAGGACTCCGAACTCTCTGTCCCGGTCACCCATCAGTGAGCTGCGTCGTCCCAGGAGCGTCCGAACCCGACCGACACCTCCAGCGGGACGGACAAGGTGATGGCATTGCCCATCTCCTCCCGGACAACGGCTTCGACGGCCTCCCGCTCACCCGAGGCGACCTCGATCACGAGTTCGTCGTGGACCTGGAGAAGTGTTCGCGACGTGAGCCCTTCAGCTGCGAGGCGCTTGTGGACGTTGATCATCGCGACCTTGATGATGTCGGCGGCGGTGCCCTGGATGGGAGCGTTGAGCGCCATCCGTTCGGCGGACTGCCGGCGCTGCCAGTTGTCGCTGTTCAGATCGGGCAGATACCGCCGGCGACCGAACAGTGTTGCGGTGTACTCGTTTCGACGGGCCTCGGCAACCACGTCGTGCAGATAATCGCGCACCCCGCCGAACCGCGCGAAGTACGCCTCCATCTGCTCCTTGGCCTCGTCGCGGCTGATCTTGAGCTGGGCGGCGAGCCCGAATGCGCTGAGCCCGTACGCGAGTCCGTACGACATGGCCTTCACCCGGTGACGCATCTCGGTGGTGACCTCGTCGATCGGCACCCCGAAGGCCCGTGACCCGACGAAGTTGTGGAGGTCTTCCCCGGTGTTGAAGGCCTCGATGAGGCCGGCGTCCTCCGACAGGTGTGCCATGATCCGCATCTCGATCTGGCTGTAGTCGGCGGTCATGAGGCAGTCGTAGGGCACACCGGTCGCGGTGTCGGCGCCGACGATGAAGCCCCGCCTGATCTCGCGGCCCGCCTCGGTACGCACCGGGATGTTCTGCAGATTCGGTTCGGTGGACGAGAGGCGTCCCGTCGCGGCGATCGTCTGATTGAACGTCGTGTGAATACGTCCGTCGTCCGCGACCGACTTCAGCAGCCCGTCGACAGTGACCTTCAGCCGCGTCGCGTCGCGGTGCTCGAGGAGGTGTGCGAGAAAGGGATGCTCGGTCTTCTCGTACAACGACTGCAACGCGTCGGCGTCGGTGGTGTAGCCGGTCTTGGTCTTCTTCGTCTTCGGCATGTCCAGCTTGTCGAAGAGAATGGTCTGCAACTGCTTCGGCGAACCGAGGTTGATCTGTTCTCCGATGACCTCGTAGGCCGCCTCGGCCGCGGCGCGGATCCGGTCGGCGAACATCCGCTCGAGGGCACCGAAATGGTCGACGTCGACGGCGATGCCCGCGGCCTCGGCATCGGCGAGCACGAACGACAGCGGCAGTTCCATCTCGGTGAGCAGCGGTTTGGAGTCGATCCGGTCCAGTTCCGTGTCGAGCGTGTCGGCGAGTTCCTGGACCGCCCGCGCCTCGAGCATGTGCTGTTCGGCCACCCGCCCGTCCGAATCGTCGTCGAGCAACGACATCTGGCCGTCGCCCGGGCCGCCGTCGGCGCGCAGTTCACGACGCAGGTAGCGCAGCGCGAGGTCGTCGAGGTTGAACGTCCGTTGTCCCGGTCGGACCAGGTAGGCCGCGAGCGAGGTGTCGCTGGTGACACCGTCGAGCTTCCAGCCGCGTGAGCGCAGCGCGTGTACGGCCCACTTCGCCTCGTGAACCGCCTTCGGCGCGGACGGGTCGGCGAACCAATCCCCCAGTGCCGCCTCGTCTTCGGGATTCAGCGCGGTCACATCGACATAGGCGGAGGTCCCATCGGCGGCCGCGATCGCCACCCCGGTCGGGTCCGCCCCGACCACGACATGCGGGGCGGTGACGGCGAGACCGACGCGACCGGTGCGCGCATGCTCGGTCAGCCATCCGGCGACCTCACCGGCACCCAGGACCGCGCCGTCGAGATCGAAACCTGCTTCCGCCTCGGGTTCGACCGAACTCAACGTCGAGAAGAGACGGTCCCGCAACACCCGGAATTCCAGGTCGTCGAACAGCTGGTGGATACGGTCCCGGTCCCACCCGACCATGGCCAGGTCGTCGGGGGACGTCGGCAGCTGCATGTCCCGGACGAGTTCGGTGAGCTGTCGGTTGGTCTGTACCGACGCCAGATGAGCGCGTAATGCGTCGCCGACCTTGCCCTTGACCTCGTCGACGTGATCGACGAGGGCCGCGAGCGACCCGTACTCGCGGATCCACTTCGAGGCGGTCTTCTCCCCGACTCCGGGGATACCCGGCAGGTTGTCGCTGGGGTCGCCGCGCAGCGCGGCGTAATCGGGGTACTGGGTGGGGGTGAGACCGTACTTCTTCTCGACCTCCTCGGGCGTGAACCGCGTGAGGTCCGAGACACCTTTGCGCGGATAGAGCACCGTGGTGGAGGCGTCGACGAGCTGCAGCGAGTCGCGGTCGCCGGTGACGATCAGGACCTTGTATCCGTCCTCCCGGGCCCGCGTCGCCAGGGTCGCGATGATGTCGTCGGCCTCGTAACCCTCGATGGCCAGCACCGAGACACCCAGCGCGTCCAGAACCTCTTTGGTGAGATCGACCTGGCCGTTGAACTCGTCCGGGGATTTGGACCGCTGCGCCTTGTACTCGGGATACATCTCCGACCGGAACGTCTTGCGTGAGACGTCGAAGGCCGCGGCGATGTGCGTGGGCTCCTCGTCGCGCAGCAGGTTGATCAGCATCGAGGTGAAGCCGTAGACGGCGTTGGTCGTCTGGCCCGAATGGGTTTTGAAGTTCTCCGCCGGGAGCGCGAAGAACGCCCGGTACGCCAGGGAGTGCCCGTCGAGCAGCATCAACACCGGCTGCTTGGTCTTGCCCTTGGCTCCGGGTGCCGCCTTGCCCGTCGATCCGGTGGCCTTGGCTGGGGTCGTTGCCGGGGAACTCTGCGCTGGACTCACAATCGCCGAGTCTAGTGACCGCCCCTGACACAGCCTGCCGGACTCCTCACACTCGGCCTCTCACGGGAGGGGCCGGTACATGGACCACACCTTGGGGCCGTCGAGCGGCAGTTCGAACTCCTCGGTCACGCCGAACCCGAATCGCTCGTAGAGGGGCACGTTGCGGACGTTCGAGCACTCGAGATAGGCGGGCCCGTCGATCTGCTCGAGTCGGTGCCCCAGCAGGGAGGTGCCCACTCCTATCCCGTGCACCGGCGCCCCGATCTGACCGAGGTACCAGTGCGGCTCCTTGGGACGTCGTTTGCCGAACTCCTCCTCGAGCTTCATCCCGCGGCTCATCCGCGAGCCCATCGCCCGGAAGAAGCCGACCATCGACACCATCTGCGACAGGGCCGAGACCTTGTGGCCCGGGGGATCCCAGGCGGCGGCACCGACCGGTTGCCCGTCACGCATCGCGAGATCGAGCGTCGAATTCGGGCCGTGGCTGTACTTGAGCAGGGTGCGGAACATGATGAGGTGCCGCGCCGTGTCGGGCTGCATCCAGACCGTCACCGGGTCGTCGGCGAAGGCCTGCGCCAGGAGCGATGCGGCGAGTTCGACGTCTGAGGTGGTGGACACGCTGACCGGGACCATCGGACCAGCGTACGACCCGGATCGGGTCTCCGACAGCACATCGCGACTTCCCGACGTGGCCGCACCCGCGAGAAGTTACCTCCGGGAAACGTCGTTGTCGCCACGTGGTGACGACGCTGGCGCTAATGTCCCGCAGGGTGACATCGCAACGCGCCGGCACCACGCCGCAGACGCCGCCACGATGTGCTCTCGACGACCGTCCCGATCACGAGAGCCATCCGTCTGGCCACCTTCCACCGATGCGCCGGTCGGCGATCGCGATGCTGGTGTTTCTCGCCGCGTCGATGCTGTTAGGGCTGTTCGGCGCCTCCCCGGCCGCGGCCGCGCCCGGCGACTCGGTCCGCGTCTTCGGCGTGCTGCGCAACGGTACGGACAAGGTCGCCGGCGTCGAACTCGAGGCCAAGGACGCGTCCGGAACCGTTGTCGGCACCGCGACCTCGTCGGCCACGGGTGCGTGGTCCATCAACGTGCCACCCGGCCAGTACACGATCGTCATCAACACCGACTCACTCCCCGACGGCGTCGAGGTCCAGAAGGCGGAGCTGCCCGTCGACGTCAGCGGTGGCACCGCGCGACCGGTCATCTTCTCCTTCGGCGATGTCCGCACCGGCACCGAGGTGTCGGCAGTCTCCGAGCTGACACGGCTGGCCATCGACGGCATACGGTTCGGCTTGATCATCGCGATCACCGGCGTCGGTCTCAGCCTCATCTTCGGCACGACCGGGCTGACGAACTTCGCGCACGGCGAGTTGGTGACGCTCGGCGCGGTGATCGCATGGGTGATCAACGTCAAGCTCGGCGTCCAGCTGATCCCGGCGACGATCCTGGCGGTGATCGTCGGTATCGGTATCGGCATCCTCAACGAGCTCGGTCTGTGGAGACCGTTGCGAAGACGACGAACCGGGCTGATCGCCATGCTCGTCGTGTCGATCGGCCTGTCGCTGGTGCTTCGCTACCTGATCCTGATCTTCTTCTCCGATCGCGCCGAACCGTTCGACGACTATCAGGCACAGACCCAGATCGGTTCGGGTCCGTTCGCGATCACACCGGTCAACCTGGCCTGCATCATCATCAGCATCGTGGTCCTGCTCGGCGTCGCACTGCTGTTGCAGCGCACCAGGATCGGCAAGGCCATGCGAGCGGTCGCCGACAACAAGGATCTCGCCGAGTCGTCGGGTATCGACGTCGACCGGGTCATCTTGTTCGTGTGGGCCCTGGCCGGCGGTCTGGCGACGCTCGGCGGCGTGATGTTCGCGCTCTCCGAGCTCGGCGGCCGGGTGCAGTGGGAGATGGGCTTCAAACTGCTCCTGCTGATGTTCGCCGGCATCACACTCGGCGGCCTCGGCACGGCCTACGGCGCACTGCTCGGGTGTGTCATCGTCGGTCTGCTGGTCCAGTTGTCGACCTACATCCTCAGTCCGGACCTGAAATACATCGGCGGGCTGCTGATCCTGATCATCATCCTGACCATCCGGCCCCAGGGCATTCTCGGATCTCGAGCGAGGATCGGCTGACCCATGGACATCATCTCAGCGCTCCAGATAGCGATCGCCCAGCTGATCGGCCCGTCGGCGATCTTCTACGCCCTGCTGGCCATCGGCCTGAACCTGCACTTCGGCTACGCCGGCCTGCTCAACTTCGGCCAGATCGCCTTCGCACTGCTCGGCGGATACGGCGTCGGCATCATGGCGGTGAACTACGACCAGCCGTTGTGGCTCGGCGCCATCATCGGCATCGCCGCGGCCGGGATGCTGGCCGTGGTGCTCGGCCTGCCGACCCTGCGCCTGCGCGCGGACTATCTGGCGATCGTCACCATCGCCGCATCGGAGATCCTGCGCCTGGTCTTCCGTTCGACGTCGACCGACGAATTCACCCGGTCCACCAACGGCATCTACGGATACGCGGGCAGCTTCTTCTCCATCAGCCCGTTCGACAACGGCAAGCAGTACTCGTTCCTCGGGGTCAAGTTCCTCGGCGGCGACCTGTGGTCGATGGTGGTCGGCTGGATCGTCGTCGGCCTGCTGTGTGTGATGGTGTATCTGCTGGTCCGCAGTCCGTGGGGCCGCGTCCTCAAGGCGGTGCGCGAGGACGAGGACGCCGCCCGCTCGCTGGGTAAGAACGCCTACTTCTACAAGATGCAGGCCCTGGTACTCGGCGGTTGCATCGGCGGCCTCGCGGGTGTCTTCAATGCCTTTGCGACGCAGTCGATCAATCCCGACTTCTACTCGACCGCACAGACCTTCTTCGCCTACGGCGCGCTGATCCTCGGCGGGGCGGCGACGGTGTTCGGTCCGGTGCTCGGTGCGATGTTGTTCTGGTTCCTCCTCGCCGTGCCCGACGCACTGCTGCGGCAGGCCACGTCCGGCGACGACCCGCTGTTGAATCTGTCCGCGCAGCAGGTCGGCGCATTCCGTTACGTTCTGCTCGGTCTGGCGATCATCCTGATGATGGTGTTCAGACCGCAGGGCCTGCTCGGGAACAAGAGGGAGGTGCAGCTCGATGCCTGACGACCCCACCTACACGGGTACTGCGGCCATCCGGGCGACGCGCCGGGACCTCACCACGTTCTCGGCCGCGGAGCGTGCCCAGCTGTTCGCCGGCGTGGCCGCCGAGTCGGGTTCGCCCAAGCCCGATCCGATCATCGTGGTGGACAACATCTCCCGCACTTTCGGCGGCATCAAGGCGGTGCAGGTCGATCATCTCGAGGTGCAGCGCGGCGCCATCACCGGCCTCATCGGACCCAACGGCGCGGGCAAGACCACCTTCTTCAACCTGATCACCGGCTTCGACAAGCCCGACTCCGGCATGTGGTCGCTCAACGGCGACTCCCTGGGCCGGATGGTTCCGCATCAGGTGGCCCGCCGCGGTATGGTGCGCACCTTCCAGCTCACCAAGGCGCTCGCGAAACTGACTGTGCTGGACAATGTCCGGCTCGGCGCGACCGGGCAGCGGGGCGAGCACTTCCTTGCCGCACTCGCGCCCTGGGCGTGGCGCAGGCAGGAGGCCGAGGTCACCGAACGCGCACACGAGTTGCTCCGGCGCTTCAAACTCGACGCCAAGGCCGACGACTTCGCCGGGTCCCTGTCGGGCGGGCAGCGCAAGCTGCTGGAAATGGCGCGCGCCCTGATGACCGACCCCGAGATCGTGATGCTCGACGAGCCCATGGCGGGCGTCAACCCGGCCCTCACCCAGAGTCTGCTCGAACACATCAAGTCGCTGCGGGACGAAGGCGTCACAATCGTCTTCGTCGAACACGACATGGACGTCATCCGCGACATCAGCGACTGGGTGGTCGTGATGGCCCAGGGTCAGATCATCGCCGAGTCGCTCCCGGATCGCTTGGGCGACAACGACGCCGTCGTGGACGCGTACCTCGGCGGGCATCACGACCAGGCCCTGGAGTTCGACGATCAGGGCCGGCCGGTGGGCGCCACCGCCGTACTCGCGGAGAAGGTCGAGGCGGCCATCGAGGCGACGCTGGAGGACGGCGGGGATCTCTCGGAGGTCACCGAACTGCCCCCCACGACCCCGGACACGAAGAAGGACGGACGATGAGCACCGACCCCGGTCCCGGACAGCTGACGCCCGCGCAACTCGCGGCCACCGCCGAGGAGCACCGCAAGCTGGCCGGCGACGCTCTGATGCGGGCCGACGACATCACCGCCGGCTACCTGCCCGGCATCAACATCCTCGAGGAATGCAACTTCTACCTCGGTGACGGGGAGATCGTCGGGATCATCGGTCCCAACGGTGCCGGGAAGTCGACGCTGTTGAAGACCCTGTTCGGACTGATCCCGGTGCGCAAGGGTTCGGTGACCCTCCGTGGCGACGACATCACCTCGGCCAAGGCCCACGTTCTCGTCAACAAAGGTGTCGGTTACGTCCCGCAGACACAGAATGTGTTCCCCGCGTTGACGATCGAGGAGAATCTCGAGATGGGCGTCTATCTGCGGCCCAAGACCTTCGCCAAGCGGTTCGACTTCGTGTCCGAACTCTTCCCGCTGCTCTCGGAACGGCGAAAGATCAAGGCGGGTGCGCTGTCCGGCGGCGAACGGCAGATGGTCGCGATGGGCCGTGCGCTGATGATGGACCCGGCGGTACTGCTGCTCGACGAGCCGTCGGCCGGCCTGTCCCCGATGTTCCAGGACGAGGTGTTCATCCGCTGCAAGGCGATCAACGCCACCGGCGTCTCGATCATCATGGTCGAGCAGAACGCCCGGCGGTGCCTGCAGATCTGCGACCGCGGGTATGTCCTCGACCAGGGCCGCAACGCCTATACGGACACCGGCCGCAACCTGGCCACCGACCCCAAGATCATCGAGCTCTACCTCGGCACGCTCGCGGGCAGCTCCGAGAAGAACTGAGGCCATAGGGCCGTCCCGACGGCACTTCTTTCGCCGACCGCACCGACGACGAGACCCCCGGCCGAAGCCGGGGGTCTCGTCGTGTGCGGGTCTTACTGCGCCGCGACCGAGACGTACTTGCGCGTCGGGGTGAGCAGCTTGTTGGCGTCGTCGAACTCCAACACACCGTACGAGCCGACGCTCGGCTCACCGGCTGCGTTGAACGCCAGGTTGCCGGTCTTGCCGACGTAGGCGATCGTCTTGCCACCGTTCAGCAGGTCCAGGCAGGCCTGGTAGGAGTCGCAGTTCTCCTCGCCGTTGGTCACCCCGATGATGTTTGCCGCGATCGCGCGGCCGTCGGTCGACTTGGCCGCGGTGGCCGCGAGTGCACTCAGCACCGTGGCGTCGTAACTCTCACCCGAGTAGTTGAAGTCGATGAGATCGCCGTCGACCTCCTTCAGGGCCGCCTGGAAGTCACCGCTGGTCTGGGTGAGCGGCGTGGTGCCCTTCATGCCTGCGAGCAGGCCCGGACCGACGGCCTCACCGAGGGCGTTGCCCATGTTGCCGTCGACACCGTAGACGAGCTTTCCGTCGCTCGGGCCGATGCCCACCTCGTGCATACGGGTGATGATCTTGGCGCTCTCCTCGAAACCGATGACCGCGATGCCGTCCGGGTTGAAGTTCTTCACCTGATCGACCTCGGCGTTGAACGACTGGGCGTTCGGGTCGTAGATGATCTTCTGGATCTGGTCGGCCGGGACACCCGCGGCCTCGAGGTCGCGAACGGTGTTGTCGGCCAGTCCGGTTCCGTACGGGTCGTTGAGCGCGAGGATCGACACGCGCTGCACGCCGTCTTCGGCCATCGTCTGCGAGAGCGCCTGCGCCTGGAGGGTATCCGCCGGTGCGGTGCGGAAGTACTGCCCCTTGTCCTCGTAGCAGGTGAATTCGTCGGAGGTGTTGGCGGGCGAGAACATGACCGCACCCGCGTTGGCGACCTTGTCGATCACCTTCAACGACACCGAGGACGACGCGGCACCGATGATCACCTGCGTTCCGGCGCTGAGTTCGCGGTCGACGGTGGCGTTGGCCGTGTCTGTCGTGGTGTCTCCGGAGTCACCGGTGACGAGCTCGACGGGTTGGTCGAGGACCCCGCCGGCGGCATTGATGTCCTTGATCGCGAGCTCCACGCCCGCCTCCATGGGCGGTCCGAGGAAGGCCAGCGACCCGGTCGCCGGAAGCAGGGTGCCGACCTTGAGTGCGGCCGTGCTCGCCGGGCCGGGGACAGCCTTGGGCGGGTTGCACGCCAGCTTCTGTGCGAGGCCGAGGCCCGGAGGTGCGGGGGTGGACTCGACGGCGGCACTCGACGACGCCTCGGAACCGCCGTCGGAACCCGAATCTGAGCTGCTACAGCCCGCGACCACCAGCGTCGCCGCCGCGGTCACGACCACTGCCCCGCTCCTCAAAAAGCGTACGGACATCGATGCTCTCCTTGCGTCTGGCCTCTGCGTTCGGCGGTCGGCCGGTGCGTTCGGCGTTTGTCACGAAGGCGGCGCATCGCCGTAGGGCGAACCGCGCCTCGCAGGAGAAAAGCTAGCGCGATCTTGTTGCGGCTGCGTAAAGACAGTGAAACTGGTTTGCGCGCAGAGGCATTGCGTCGTCGAGGGGTTCTGGGTCAGTCGCTGCCGAGCGTCTCGACGACAACCTGCGCAACGGCTTTCATGGTGGTCCGGCGGTCCATGGCCGCGCGCTGTATCCATTTGAAGGCCTCTGGTTCGGACAGAGCCTGCTTCTCCATCAGCAGGCCCTTGGCCCGCTCCACGAGCTTGCGGGTCTCCAGCCGCTCGTTCATGGTCGCGACCTCACGCTCGAGCTGTTTGAGCTCCTGGTAGCGACTCACCGCCACCTCGATGGCCGGCACCAGATCGGCCTTCGTGAACGGCTTGACGAGGTAGGCCATGGCACCGGCGTCGCGCGCCTTGTCGATGAAGTCGCGTTGGCTGAACGCGGTCAGCATGACGACCGGGGCGAGGCGCTTCTCGGCGATCTCGGTCGCGGCATCGATACCGTCGCGCACGGGCATCTTGATGTCCATGATCACGAGGTCGGGGGCCAGCGACTCGGTCAACTCCACGGCGACCTGCCCGTTCGGCGCCTCGCCGACGACGTCGTAGCCCTCTTCACGCAGCATCTCGGTCAGATCCATCCGGATCAGCGAATCGTCCTCGGCCACCAGCACGCGGTGTGTTGTCGTGGTCTCACCGGCTGCGGTCGTCGCACTGTCGGTCACCGTCACCATCCCCTCCTCCACGTCGCTGACGCCACGTCTGTGTGCACGCAGAGTACCGGTTGGCAGGCCGCTCGGCCGATCATCTAGAGTTGGTTCCCGGCGCGGGCAACCCGCGCACTGGCCCCCGTAGCCCAATTGGCAGAGGCAACGGATTCAAAACCCGTCCAGTGTCAGTTCGAGTCTGACCGGGGGCACCAGGCACAGCCGTAATCGGCCCGCTGCCATCTCGTACCGATTCGCGACGCCGGTCCGACGTCCGACTCTCGCTCACCAGGACAACGACGGTTCGTCGTCGCCTACCGCGATCCCGACATCGCTCTGGTGCACCGTCCGAACACCGAACAGCCGGTCGAGGAGTTCGTCCGTGCCCAGGTCGGTGCGCTCCGACCAGCGTCGGGACCGGTGCCGGGCGCGTGACGATGTAAGCGTCACCAACGCCGCTGGGGACCCGTCGAACTCCACCGTCACCCGGCCGCACTCCCCCGGCGCGACGTGGGCCGTCAGCAGCGCGAGCGAGTCACCGGCGAAGATCACGGGCCCGTCGACCTCCAGAACGAACCTGCACCGCGACAACGTCGATGCGTCCGGACCGCCGACCCGGAAGCGCGAATCGCGCACGCCCAGTTGTGCGAGCAATTCGTCGGCGTGTGCGCCGGCGAGCCAGACGGCGGCATCCGTTCCGCGCAGCGCCCCGCCGACGGTGAGCATCAGCGACGCCGCCGAGTGGCCCGCCGTCGACACCAGCACCACGACGTCCGGGATCGCGTACACCAGTTCGGCGGACCTGGCCGCCGGGTCGGTGACGAGCGGGGCGAGGGCCAACGCTTCGACATTCTTCGCCGAGACCCGTTCGGATACAGCGCGTTCTGCCCAGTCGGGTCCGTCGTGCCAGGCGACGGCGTCGGGTTCGTGAGCGAACACCGCACCCATCATGAAAGCCCGGTTCGCGAATTCCCAGTCCTCTCCCCCGTACTGGACGAACGAAGGGTCGAATCCTCCCACGTCGTCGAACAGCTCCCGGCTGCAGCTCATCACCGCGCTGATCATGTACTTGTAGCCGTCCCAGCCCGGGAGCAGGAGGTTGGATGTGCGGTCATAGGCGTCGACCAGCCACTCGGGTTCGTGGTCGTGCGCAGCCTCGAGATGCCGCTGCGTGGACAGCCATTCGACCACCGAGCGCGGCTCGACCTGGCTCAGGTCCCCGTGCTTACGTCGGCCGACCACGAGTACGTCGGGCGCCGCGGCGGGCAGTCGGACCATGTGCGAGACGTAGCCGGCGGTCGGAACCGTATCCGCGTCGAGGAAACACAGCACCGAGCCGTTCGACGCCGCGACACCCAGGTTGCGGGCGGCGGCGGCTCGAAATCCCTTGTCCTCCTGCCTGACCACGGTGATGGTCAACCGGGAGGTCCACGCGCTCACATCCGGGGGAACTCTCGATCCGTCGTCGGCGACCACCACCTCCAGTCGATCCGGCGGATAGGTCTGCGCCGTCAACGCCTCGAGGACCAATGAGAGTTGGTGTGGCTGCTCGTAGTACGGGATCACGACGCTCACCACGGGTCTCGACGAAGTACTCCCGACCAGGTCCCAGCGATTGTCGGGCACGATGGTCCGGCCATCGTCGAGTCCGACGATCGTCACGCACTCCACCGCCGCAGCAACAGCTCGTGACTCCGACCGACATCGGCGACGGTCGGCGACGGCGACACCGCCGCATCGATCCACATGGATTCCGGATGCGCGAACGCCTTCTCGATGGCGGCCCGAAGCGCCGCGTCGTTGTTGTCGTGCATCGTGAGCACGCCCGGCGACCGAGCGGCGAGTTCCTCGGTGTAGGCGGTCCGCGGAACCAGTGGACGACGTCCGGCCGAGATCCAGGAATTGATCGAACCGGATGCCGACATGTGCCGGTGGTATGCGACCGGAACCGTGACGTCGGCAGACGCCCGGCGGAGTTCGTCGTCGGTCAGGTAGCCGGTGATCGTGCATCGCCTCCCCGTGTCCGCGGCGAGCTTCGCGAGATCGTCGGCGAGATCGTCGTGGCCGGGCGACGGAGTGCCGAGCGCCACGAAGCCGACCGACGGATCGAGACCGGCCATCGCTCGGAGCGTCTCGATGTGACCCTTCCCCGGATACAGGTAGCCGAGCACACCAACGGTCAACTCGTCTGTGTCCGAGGGCTTGTGGGCACGGACGGCGTCGAACATCAGCGGCACGACCTCCACCTCGATCGACGCGTCGACATACTCGGCGAAGAGCGACGCCTCGTGTCGGCTGGACACGATCACGCCCGCGGCGGATCGGGCCACCGCCCGGAAGAACTCGATCCGGGCCGGCATCGCCCGTCCATCCGAGGGCTGCGGCAGATCGTGCAACGTCACCGAGACCGGGCGTCGGAGCCCCGCAATCATGGCGAGCAGGTTGTCGCGCGCTCGCAACGGGGTGTGTCCGAACAGACGGTCGGTCACGTGCATGTGCACGTGTGCGCACTCGGCCAGAACCGAGGACACGCCGGCACAGCGCGTGCGGACGTGTACGAGTCGATGATCGCCACCCTGGGCCGTCACCGCGTCGAAGACAGACTGGGCATACCGCACCACACCGTGCGAGCGGGGTCCGACGAGGAGGTGCCCCACTGGGCTCGTCATGACATTCCCAGGATCTCGATGAGATCGCCGTACCGGTCCAGCACGGCGTCGATGAACTCGGGATGCTCTGCGTACCACTGCATCTGACTGCGGTGCACCTCTTCCTCGGTCAGCACCGCACCGTCGACGTCCCAGGACGCACGCGGGGTCGCCTGGATACCGAGCGCGTCGATCACCCGTCGTTCCAGCGGCGCCCGGATGTTGCCGAGCAGGTCGCGTGACGGTGGGACCGGCGCCGACGCCCCGAGCGCCTCGAGAATCCGACCGCCGAGGGTCAGTAGTACCCGGTTGCCGGGATGGTTGATCGTATGTGCGGCGTCGGCCCCGACGTCGAGCAGGATGTCGGAGATCCCGACGTCGCAGTGCCGCCGCTCGCGGACCTCGAGCTGGGCCACACTCCACTGTGCGGCCTCCCGGAAGCGGTCGGCGGAGACCTCGACATCCCATTCGTCGAAGCGGGTCCGGCCGGCTCTGACCGCCAGGACGGTCCGGAGATCGTGGTAGGGAACAGCAGCGGGTACCGCGGACGGTTGCGCGGGATGTCGGGCGATGACCTGAAACGGGAACAACCCGCCGTAGCGGATGACCGGCCACACCACCACGGTCGCGGCCGGCGCCATCTCCGCGAGGTCGGGTCCACCGATCGGGAGCCCCCGGTATCGGGCACGTACCGGCTGAGAGACGATGACCGCGGCCCGGCGGACGAGGCGTTCGACATCAGCGATGTCGGTGGACTCGAGTTCGTGGACCGGTGGGACTCGAATGGTGCGGAACGGAAGGTCCGGGGAGCTGGACAGCACGATCCGCAGCGCTTCGGCCTGGCAGTTTCCCCAGACGACGAGCAGCCGCTCGTCATCGTTCATCTGCGCCTCGGTGACGCCGTAGAACTCGCCGTAGTGTCGGGTCCGCCCGTCCACCAGCACGGTGTCACTCGACGTCATACGCACTTCGCTGTGGTCGAGCGACCTGGTGGTGTGCTGTCATCGTGTGTATCGACTCCCCTCGCGGACAACCGGCCGACCCCAACTCCCCGTATATCCGTTCGTCTCGCTGACGAATCATCGGTTTGGTCACAATGCCCCGGTCCCCAGACATTCGGAACGAACCGGAAACCGGACGGGTGAGCGACGGCCCCGGTGATCAGATCACCGGGGCCGTCTCTGCCGTACGAGAGGTGGCGTCACAACGTCCGGGCGATGATCTCCTTCATGATCTCGTTGGTGCCCGCGTAGATCTTCTGGACGCGGTTGTCGGCCCACAGACGCGCGATCGGGTACTCGTTCATGTAGCCGTACCCGCCGAACAGCTGCAGGCACTCGTCGGCGACCACCATGGCCCGGTCACTGGTCCACCACTTCGCCATGGCGACGGTCGGGATGTCGAGCTCGCCCTTGATGTGCTTGTTGATGCAGTCATCGACGAACACGCGCGCGATCCGTGCCTCGGTCGCCGCCTCGGCGAGTTTGAACTTCGTGTTCTGAAAGCTGAAGATCGGCCGGCCGAATGCCGTGCGGTCCTTGGTGTAGGCGATGGTCTCGGAGACGGCCTTCTCCATGCCGGCCACCGAGGCCAGCGCGATGATCAGCCGTTCCTGCGGGAGCTGCATCATCAGCTGGACGAAGCCCTGGCCTTCTTCGGGGCCGAGGAGGTTCGAGGTGGGGACGCGCACACCATCGAAGAACAGCTCCGAGGTGTCCTGCCCTCGCTGGCCGATCTTGTCGAGTACCCGGCCGCGTCGGAAACCTTCGCGCTCGGCCTCGACCAGGATGAGCGAGATGCCCTTGGCTCCCTCGGAGACGTCGGTCTTCGCGACGACGATGATGATGTCGGCCTGACCACCGTTGGTGATGAAGGTCTTGGAGCCGTCGATGACGTACTCGTCGCCCTGCTTGATCGCCTTCGTCTTCACGTTCTGCAGATCCGACCCGGTACCCGGTTCGGTCATCGCGATGGCGCCCACCGCCTCGCCACTGGCCATCTTGGGCAACCAGGTCTTCTTCTGCTCCTCCGAGCCGTACTCGAGGATGTAGTGCGCGACGATGCCGTTGTGCAGGCTGACGCCCCACGAGCTGTCGGCGACGCGCGCCTGCTCCTCGATGAGCACGGCCTCGTGCGCGAAGGTGCCACCGCCGCCGCCGTACTCTTCGGGAATCGACATGCAGAGCAGGCCGAGGTCACCGGCTTTGTTCCACAGGTCGCGGTCGACGTGGTGCTGCTCGATGAACTTCTCGGTGTTCGGCTGGATCTCCTTCTCACAGAAGCTACGTGCGAGATCCCGCAGCGCGGTGAGATCGTCGTCTTCCCAGGAGGACCGTTCGGTCATGGTGTGCGTACCTATCCACGATTGACAGTGTCAACGGTGAGCGTAACAGTCACCGTTGGCACTATCGTGGCGGCGTCGTCAGCCCTGACTGCGGAGCACGTTCTTCGTCGGTACGGCCGACCACCGCCGACTCGACGACATCGGGATGGCTGTCGAGCACCCGCTCCACCTCGACCGACGCGATGTTCTCACCGCCGGAGATGATGACGTCCTTGCTGCGGTCCCGGATCTCGACGTACCCGTCGGCGTGCATGACCGCGAGATCACCGGTTCGCAACCAGCCGTCGACGGTGGCCGCAGCCGTCGCCTCAGGGTCGCGGTAGTAGCCGAGCATCACGTTGTTGCCGCGGACCACCAATTCACCGATGGTCTCGCCGTCGGACGGGACATCTCGTCCCTCGTCGGACACCACCCGAACCCGCCCTGCCACGATGTTCCCGATCCCCTGCCGTGCCTTGCGTACGGCGCGTTCGTCGTCCGTGGCGTCGTCCCACTGAGGCTGCCACTCGTTCACGACGATCGGGCCGAACGTCTCGGTCATCCCGTAAAGATGGGTGATCTCGATGCCGAGCCCGGCCATCCGCGAGAGCAGCGCGGGAGATGGCGGTGCACCTCCCGTCGCAGCCCGGACGACGCGGTCGAGCCGTGCCGCGGACGGGTCCTCCGCGATCATGGTGAGCACCGTGGGAGCCGCGCTGAAGTGAGTCACCCCGTCCTCGGTGAGGTGGCGCCAGATCCGTCCGGTGTCGATGCTGCGCAGGCAGAGGTTCGTACCACCCGCGGCGATGACGGCCCAGGTGAAACACCAACCGTCGCAATGGAACATGGGTAGGGTCCACAGGTATGTCGAGCCCGGTCCGAGACCGGAGTGGTACGCCATCGCCAAGGACTGCAGGTACGCGCCGCGGTGGTGGTACATCACGCCCTTCGGACGGCCCGTCGTCCCCGAGGTGTAGTTGATCGCCAGCAACCCCCGCTCGTCGGTCTCCCGCCGAACCGGCGCCCCGGCCTGCGCGAGCAGCGACTCGTACTCGTCCGCGCCGTCCGCTGAACCGCCCACGACGACCCGGATCCCCACCGATTCGGCGACCGCCCGTGCACGGTCGGCGAACTCGACGGTCGCGACAAGGAGCGTCGCACCGCTGTGCTCCAGGATGTAGACGAGCTCGGGCTCGGAGAGCCGGATGTTGAGCGGCACCAGCACCGAACCGTGCGCGGGCACGGCGCTGTGCAGTTCGAGCATCACCGCACTGTTCGCACACAGGGCGGCCACGCGGTCACCCGGCCTGACGCCGAGCGCCTCCAGCGCGGCGGTGACGTGCCCGACCCGCCGATACAGGTCGGCGTAGGTGAGGCGGAGCGCACCGTCGATGACGGCGGTGCGGTCACCCCTGTAGATGTAGTGAGTCGTTACTTTGGGCGCAACGTTGTGCGACATCTGGCCTCGAGCGGGTGGCCCGCGCGCGCCGCGCACCGGGGAACGGGAGTTCGTCGAAGACGATACTGCGTATGGGTCCGTTAACGTCGGAAGAGCTTGTTGCCCAACCACACCAGCGGGTCGTAGGTGCGGTCGACAACTCGCTCCTTCATGGGGATCAACGCGTTGTCGGTGATCTTGATCTGCTCGGGACAGACGTCGGTACAGCACTTGGTGATGTTGCAGAGGCCCAGTCCGTGCTCGGTGCGCGCCGAGTCGCGGCGTTCGGCCACGTCCAGGGGGTGCATGTCGAGTTCGGCGACGCGCATCAGGAAACGCGGCCCGGAGAAGTTCTGTTTGTTGTCCTCGTGATCGCGCACGACATGGCAGGTGTCCTGGCACAGGAAGCACTCGATGCACTTGCGGAACTCCTGCGAACGCTGCACGTCGACCTGCTTCATCCGGTACTCCCCCGGCGCCAGACCCGGTGGCGGTGTGAACGATTGCACTTCACGGGCTTTGGCGTAGTTGAACGAGACATCGGTGACCAGGTCGCGGATCACCGGGAACGTGCGCATCGGGGTCACCGTCACGACCTCGTCCTCGGTGAACGTCGACATCCTGGTCATGCACAGCAGTTTGGGACGCCCGTTCACCTCCGCCGAACACGATCCGCACTTGCCCGCCTTGCAGTTCCAGCGCACCGCGAGATCCGGAGCCTGCGTCGCCTGTAGGCGGTGGATGATGTCCAGCACCACCTCGCCCTCGTTGACGGTCACCGTGTAGTCCTCGAGACCGCCGGCGTCGGTGTCGCCGCGCCAGATCCGGAACTTTGCGTCGTATCCCATGTCAGTCCTCCGAATGCCCCTCGGCTCGCTCGCCACCGGCGCCGGGATGACCGGCTATCTCGGCCGCCGTGTAGTACTTCTCGATCTCGGGGAACTCGAACAGCTCCAGGAGGTCCGGCCGCATCGGCGTCTGTTCAGTGCGCACGACGCTGACATCCGGCACCGCGGCGTCGTCCCCGTCGAGGTCCGCGGTGCACACCAGCAGCGCATTGCGCCAGTTCGAGTCCATGGACGGATGGTCATCGCGGGTGTGACCACCGCGGCTCTCGGTGCGCATGAGTGCGGCCTTCGCGACGCACTCGCAGACCAGCAGCATGTTTCGTAGGTCGACTGCGAGATGCCAGCCCGGATTGAACTGACGATGTCCCTCGACCTGCATGCCGCCCAGGCGCTTTCGCAGGTCCGCGAGCACGCCGATCGCCTCCTGCATCTCGTCCTCTTTCCGGATGATCCCGACCAGATCGTTCATGGCCTGCTGGAGGTCGGTGTGCAGGGTGTAGGGGTTCTCCGGTTTGCCCTCGGCCGGCGGATCGAAGGGCGCAAGCACGGACGCCGCCGCCCGGTCGATGTCGTCGACGGAGACCGCGGGACGGGTCGCCAGCGATTCGACGTACGCCGCCGCCCCGAGGCCGGCACGACGCCCGAAGACCAGCAGGTCCGACAACGAGTTGCCGCCCAACCGGTTCGAACCGTGCATCCCGCCGGAACACTCGCCGGCCGCGAACAGGCCCGGAACCCGTGACGCGGCCGTGTCCGGATCCACCTCGATCCCGCCCATCACGTAGTGACAGGTCGGCCCCACCTCCATCGGTTCGGCGGTGATGTCGACGTCGGCGAGCTCCTTGAACTGGTGGTGCATCGACGGCAGCCTGCGCATGATCTCCTCAGCGGGCATGCGGGACGCGATGTCGAGGTAGACGCCGCCGTGCTCGGTGCCGCGTCCGGCCTTGACCTCCTCGTTGATCGCCCGCGCGACCTCATCGCGCGGCAGCAGGTCCGGTGTTCGCCGGGCGCTGTCGTTGTCCGCCAGCCATTCGTCGGCCTCCTCTTCGGTCTCGGCGTACTGACCTTTGAAGACCGGTGGGATGTAATCGAACATGAAGCGCTTGCCCTCGGTGTTCTCGAGAACTCCACCGTCGCCGCGAACGCCCTCGGTCACGAGGATGCCCTTGACGCTGGGCGGCCACACCATCCCGGTCGGATGGAACTGGACGAACTCCATGTTGATCAGGCTCGCGCCGGCTCGCAGTGCCAAAGCGTGCCCGTCGCCGGTGTATTCCCACGAATTCGACGTCACCTTGAACGACTTGCCGATCCCGCCGGTGGCGACGACCACCGCGGGCGCCTCGAACACGATGAAGCGGCCGGACTCGCGCCAATACCCGAATGCACCGGCGATCGCGTCGCCGTCCTTCAGCAGTTCGGTGATCGTGCATTCGGCGAACACCTTGATGCGCGACTCGTAGTCACCGGTGGCGGCGTAGTCCTCCTGCTGCAGCGAGACGATCTTCTGTTGCATCGTCCGGATGAGCTCCAGCCCGGTGCGGTCGCCGACATGAGCGAGTCGAGGATAGGTGTGGCCGCCGAAGTTGCGCTGCGAAATCCGCCCGTCCGCGGTTCGATCGAACAGGGCGCCATAGGTTTCGAGTTCCCAGACACGATCCGGGGCCTCTTTGGCGTGCAACTCGGCCATGCGCCAGTTGTTCAGGAACTTGCCGCCTCGCATCGTGTCCTGGAAGTGTGTCTGCCAGTTGTCTTTCGAGTTGGCGTTGCCCATCGAGGCGGCACATCCGCCTTCGGCCATGACCGTGTGGGCCTTGCCGAACAGCGACTTGCACACCACGGCCACCGAGTAGCCGCGCTCGCGGGCCTCGATGACCGCTCGCAGGCCGGCACCCCCCGCACCGATGACAACGACGTCGTACTCGTAGCGTTCCGGCTCGGTCATCTAGCGGGACTCCCAACGTTGAGAACGGCTGCACCACAGGCGTTGTGTTGTCAATCGGTCAACCCACGAACCTCAGGTCCGAGATGGTGTTGCTGGCGACCAGCATGATGTAGAAGTCGGTGAGCACCAACGTGCCGAGCGTGATCCAGGCGAATTGCATGTGCCGGGTGTTGAGCTTGGACACCTGACTCCAGACCCAGTACCGCACCGGATGTTTCGAGAAGTGCTTGAGCCGGCCGCCGGTCACGTGGCGACACGAGTGGCACGACACCGTGTAGGTCCAGAGCAGGAGCACGTTGACGACGAGGATCACGTTGCCCAGCCCGAAGCCGAAACCGCCGCCTTCACCGTGGAAGGCGACGATCGCGTCGTAGGTGTTGATCACCGAGATGACCACGGCCGCGTAGAAAAAGTACCGGTGCGAATTCTGGATGATGAGCGGTAGTCGCGTCTCGCCGGTGTAACGACTGTGGGGTTCGGCGACGGCGCAGGCAGGCGGCGACAGCCAGACCGACCGGTAATAGGCCTTGCGGTAGTAGTAGCAGGTCAGTCGGAACCCGAGCAGGAACGGCAGCGAGAGGAATGCCAGCGGAATCCACATCGGGAGTTCGGGGAAGGGGGTACCGAAATGACTCGCCCCGGGCACGCACGACTCGCTGAGGCACGGCGAATAGAACGGCGAGAGGTAGTGATAGTCCGCGGCGTAATAGGCGGTGCGCACGAAGGACCGGATCGTCGCGTAGATGACGAAGGCCGCGAGACCCACGACTGTCAGCAGCGGCGACAGCCACCACCTGTCCTGGCGGAGAGTTCGGGCCAGGATTCGCGCGCGGCCCGGAGAGAAGACCCCGACTGTGTCCCGCTCAGTCGCGGGGGCGCTCACTTCGTGCGCTCACGCGAATGAAAGCCCAGCCCTTCGTCCTGCGCACCCAGCCAGGCCGACTCGTCCGACTTGCAGTCAGGCACATAGATAACCTGGTCTCGTCCGACTTTCGTCTGCAGCAGCGGTGGCGGTGCGTGCTCGAAGTCGTGAAGGTCGATCTCCAGCCGATCCAGATCGTTGGACATTCGCCGAACCGCGTCTACATCGCCGTACTGCGTCTGCAGCGTGGTCATGTGATGCCGTAGCGCACCTATACTCCGATGCAGCTCCTTTATCTCGGTCGGTATCATGGCACATCCCTTCCTGCCTATGTGATGAAGAACACAGTACCGGCCGGGCCCGCTGAGTCAACGATGTTGGCGGAACGTGTCGGCTCCCCCGACCGGAGGCCGCCAGATGAACGACGACGACCACGTTCCCGCGCAGAACCTGCCCCGAGCTGAGCAGCGTTGGACCGCATCGGCGTTCGTACTGGTCGCGATGGCGATCCCGTTCCTCTTGCCCGCGCGTTACGCCGCCGGTACCGCTTGGCTGCTACCCGCGATCGAGGGGCTGGTCCTGCTGACACTGATCGTGGTCGACCCCGGTCGCATCGACCGGCCCGGCCGGTGGGTCCGCAGCCTCTCCGTGGGGCTGGTCGTCGCCATCGCCGCAGGTGCGGCGTGGGCCGCGGCGCGGCTCGTGTGGGATCTGCTGCACGGAGATCCGCAGACCGCGGCGGCGAACCAGTTGCTGGTCGCCGGGGCTCTCGTCTGGCTGCAGACCGTCATCGCGTTCGCATTCCTCTACTGGGAGCTCGACGGCGGCGGTCCGGTGAACCGGCACCTGCGTCCGGCCGCATACCCGGACCTCGCCTTTCCGCAACACCTCGAGCCCCGACTGGCACCGCCGGGATGGCGTCCCGTGTTCTTCGACTACCTCTATCTGGCCCTGACCAACGCGACTGCCTTCAGCCCCACCGACGTGATGCCGCTGTCGCGTCGTGCGAAGCTGGCGATGGCGTCGCAGTCGCTGTTGTCGATCGTCATCCTCAGCCTGGTGGTGGCCAACGCGGTCAACCTTCTCGATTGACGACCGCGGCACGATCGCACACCGGAATAGGGTCGGCGACGTGACGGTTGTGCCGGCGGGGTCCGGAGGACCAGATCGGAGTCACGATGAGCGAGCCATCTATCAGGACCGTGCCGTCGCGGCAGGTCATTCCGGGTACCGAGCGGCACATCTTCCGGAGCGGGTGGCTCGATTCCCGCCAGTCCTTCCCCGTCACGGGCAACTTCGATCTCGCGGCGAACGCCCACGGAGTCCTGCTGGTGCACAACGACGATCGCGTCGACGCCGGTGAAGGTTTCGACGCCCACTTCCACCGGGATGCCGAAATCATCACGTGGGTACTCGAAGGTGCTGTCGCTCATCGTGATTCGTTCGGCAACACCGGCACGATCACGCCGGGCGTCGCGCAGCGGATGAGCGCGGGCCGCGGGATCACCCATACCGAGGCGAATGCGTCACGGCGCAGCGAGAACCGGGACCTGCGCGTCGTGCAGATGTGGGTGGCGCCCGAGCACGGTGGAGGTGAACCCGGCTACGCCGAACGCGACTTCAGCGCCGATCTCGCGACCGGCGGGCTGGTCACGGTGGTCTCCGGCAGGCCCGAACACGCGGGCACAGATGCGATCTCGATCGGCAACCCGTTCGCGGCACTGCACGTGGCCCGGATCGGTTCCGGACAGTCGGTCGCCCTTCCCCCGGCACCGTACGGACATCTCTACGTTGCGCGAGGCGGTGTCGAGCTGGACGACGGCATCCGACTCGTCGAGGGCGACGCGCTGCGCACCATCGATGAGGGCGCGGTCGGTGTCACCGCGACGTCCGAGGCCGAGATCCTGTTCTGGGAGATGCACACGACGTTCAACCGTGACCTCTGACCACCCGTCGGGCCGAACTGGACGCGGAAAGGAAGCCCAACATTCGTCAACCGGCGATGACGGCGACTGCGAATGCGAGGTCACCCGACGATGGCGCCCCGGAGGTACTGGTCCAGAATGCGCCGGATGTCGACTGCCGGGTTGATGGCGGTGCGGTAGAACACCAGTGAATCCGTGATCGCGAGTAGATCTTCGACCTCGACGCCCGAATTCGGCAGGCCGGCACCGGCGAGCGAACGCGTCGCCACCAGTCGTGCCACGTCCTCGACGTCGGACCGACCCGTCAACCTTTGGCGAATGGCGGGCAGATCGTCGAGTTCGAGGATGAGCGCGTAACGGGCGCGCATGTCGTCGTGTCTGGCAGCGAGGGTGTCGACCAATTCCGACAGCGATCCGGCCAGTTCGTCGACCGGAACCCGTCCGTCGTGGTCGACCCCTTCATCTGTCATCACCAATGCCTCGGTGTCGATCCGGGTGCGGGCCGCCAGTGCGTCGACGATGAGCTCGATCAGCGCGATCCGGGTCCTCGCATGGTAGGAGGTCGACCCCAGCGGCAACCGCGCCTCCCGATCGACAGCCCGATGGGTGAGTGCGCGGACACCGTCGCGGGCGATGATTCGGATGCCGGCATCGGCGATGACATCCCGACGCCCGCCTCCACTGGTCGAATCCGCAGACATGCGCGAGATACTACAGATGTAGCGGATCGTCCCGTAGTCTCTACATGTGTAGAGCCCGATGCATCGCGGTGGACGGAGACGCCAGTGGAAATCGATTTCGTACCCGACCCAACACTGTATCCCTTCGAGTCACGATGGTTCGAATCGTCGGTCGGACGGCTTCATTACATCGACGAAGGCGTCGGGCGACCTGTCCTGATGTGTCACGGCTCCCCCACCTGGAGCTTCCTCTACCGGCACATCGTGACCGGGCTGCGCGATCGTTTTCGCTGCGTCGCCCTGGACCTCCCCGGCTTCGGGCTGTCCAGTCGCCCCGACGGGTTCGGCTACACCATCGCCGAGCTGACGGTTGTCCTCGGCGAGCTGATCGACCACCTCTCCTTGGACGACTTCGTCCTGGTGGGTCACGACTGGGGTGGACCCATCGGACTCGGTGCGGCAGTCCCCCGCGCCGAACGCGTGGGCGGGATCGTTCTCGCGAACACCGCGTTCTGGCCGATCGATCTGCTACCGAATCGATTGTTCAGCGCGGTCATGAGCAGTCGTCCGTTGCGACAGTGCATCCTCGAACAGAATCTGCTCGTCGAAGGCGTACTGCTCGGCAGGTTCGGGCCGACCTTGACCAACGCGGAGGCCGAGCACTATCGGCGGGTGCAACCGAGTCCCGACGCCCGATATGGACTCTTGGTCATGCCCGGCGAGATCCGCTCGGCGAGACCACTCCTCGAGCAGTTGGCCGCGGATGTCCCGCTCCGTCTGGGCGATAGGCCGGCACTCGCCGTATGGGGGATGAGGGACATCGTTTTCCGGCCGCGACGCTGCATCCCCAAGATTCGCGCGGCCTTCTCCGACCTGGAGGTCGTCGAGCTCCCGGACGCCAAGCACTTCGTGTCCGAAGACGCTCCCGAGACGATGAGCGCGGCAATCGCCGCGCGATTCCGCGATCGGTGACGAGCTTCGACGACCATTTCTTCGTTGAACTGCACACGATTTGCCATAATGCTGCCAGTTTCCGGCGGCACGGCTACTGTGTGAGCCACTCGAAGGGCAAGGCACTTGGCGCGCCTCGCCGGCCAGGTCGCCAGCGAAAGGACGTTCATGCCTTCCCCGTCGCCCGCAGCACGACTCGCGGCTGAGTTCTTCGGAACATTCTGGTTGGTCTTCGGCGGATGCGGCAGCGCGATCTACGCCGCCAAGCAGATCGCCCAGTCCGAGGACGGCCAGGACACCTTCCAGGTCGGAATCGGGTTCCTCGGTGTCTCTCTGGCTTTCGGTCTCACCGTCGTGACGATGGCCTACGCGGTGGGGCACGTCTCCGGCGCACACTTCAATCCCGCGATCACGCTGGGCGCCGCCGTCAGCGGCCGGCTCTCCTGGAAAGAGCTGCCCACCTTTTGGGTGGCGCAGGTCGTGGGTGGCCTGTTGGCCGGCCTCATGCTCTTCCTCATCGCCAAGGGCCAACCCGGGTTCGAGGCCGAGGGCAATATGGCCGCCAACGGGTTCGGAGAACACTCCCCCAGCAACTACTCGCTCACCGCGGTCCTCATCGCGGAGATCCTGCTGACGGCGTTTTTCCTCATCGTGGTCCTCGGCGCGACCGACGGACGCGCTCCCGCGGGCTTCGGTCCGCTCGCCATAGGCTTGTGCCTCACGCTCATCCACCTGATCTCGATCCCGATCAGCAACACATCGGTCAACCCGGCGCGTTCGACGGCGGTCGCCTTCTTCAACGGCAACGGCGCACCCGGTCAGTTGTGGGCCTTCTGGCTGGCCCCGCTGATCGGCGGACTGATCGGCGGTCTCCTCTACCCACTGCTGTTCCAGAACGGGAAGCGCGCGGCGCCCGAACCGACCCGGACCGAGACCGCCGACGCCTGAGCGTGGCGGTGGGCCGGTTCGAGGACGGCCCTGCCGTGCGACTGATGAACCCGAACTCGACTGATGGACTTCGATCGAGTCCATCAGTCGAGTTGGGGTTCATCAGTCAGAGTAGGACGCGGTCTCGCGGCCGACGGAGGAACACGAAAGAACTCGTTGTGCTCGGAGCGAGCCCAATTTCTGCTCCCTGAGGAGGCCGGAGCTTGCGGAGGCCGTCACGAAGGGTCCTGGTGAGATGCGTCGCCAACCCTTCGAGGCTCGTCGATCTCGACGCGCTCCTTCGTCGCTTGCTCGGCCCGGCGGCTAACGCTCCACGCACCTCAGTACCTGCGGCCTGGCGGCCGTCGTGGACTACGAAAAAACACTCTTGAGCGTCCCCATCTCTGCTCCCTGAGGGAGGGCATCGCTTGCACCCCACAGACCAGCGGTGTTGAGGCTGTTTCGGATTAGGGAGCAAATGGTGTGTCGATCTTTCGGATCGGGGACCGGGGTCCCTCCGCAAGCTCCGGGCGCGCCTCGAAAAGCATTGAGCGGCGCTCCTTTCGGAGTAGGAGCATGCCGCGCGTCGCGATCAGGACGGCGCGACGACCCGCAGGATCTCTCGCCCCGAATGCAGCCGGGAGATGTTGTCGGTGATGTCGCGCACCCGCCCGACGAACGTGTCACGGGTGACCCCCGAGATGTGCGGGGTCATCAGCACGTTGGGCAGTTCACCGAACGGCTGGGCCGACGGGTCCGCCTGATCGCCGGCGGTCGGATAGTGGTACCAGACGTCGAGAGCGGCCCCGCCGATCGTTCCGTCCCGCAGAGCCTCGTACAGATCCTGCTCGACGATGAGCGGGCCGCGGCCCACATTGACCAGCACCCCCGAGGGCCCGAGGCGCCGCAGGTGGCCGGCGTCGATCATGCCCGTCGTGCGCGCAGTCAGTGGCGCGGAGACGACCACGACGTCGGACTCGTCCATCAGGCGGTCGAGATCGGTGGTGTCGCCGTACCATTCGAGCCCGGAATCGTCGGCTACCCGGCCGGAACCGGTCACTGCACAGGCCCGTGCGCCGAACGCACCCATCAGGTCCGCGGTTCGTCGACCGATGTGGCCGAAGCCCACATAACCGATCATCGCGCCGCCCAGAGTCCGCGGCTGTGCCACGCCGTCGCGGTACACCGCCGAGGCCCACGACCCGTGACGCAGCGCGGCGTCCTGGACGAGGAAACCTCGCCGCACGGTCACCACCGCGGCGGCGATGTACTCGGCGATCGAATCCTCGTGATGAAAGGTGTTGGCCACCTCGGTGTTCGCCGCGAGGTCACCGAAACTGACCTTGTCGGTGCCGGCGCCACCGGTCAGCACCAGCCGCAGACCGGAACCCGCGCGCGCCATCGCCGGGGTCACCCGACCGCCGACGTAGACGTCGGCGTCGGCCAGATCGGCCACGAGCGCGGCCTCGTCGAAGGCCGCGTGCCAGGACGTGTCCACGCCGGCGGGCAACAGGCTCTCGAACAGCGCGCGGTGCGGCACGAAGTTCCGTTCACCCACCACGACTTTCAGGCCTCCGCCGCGCGTTTCCGCCACGACCTCAGCTCCGCACGAGCGCGGGTCGTTTGCTGTCGAAGGTCCAGTCGGGGATGAGGAACTGCATTCCGATCGCGTCGTCCCGCGCCCCGAGCCCTTCGGAGCGGTACAGCTGATGAGCGGCTTCCACCTGCTCCATGTCGAGTTCGACGCCGAGACCCGGCCGGTCGGGAACCGTGAGGTGACCGTCGACGATCTCGTACGGCTCGGTGGTGAGGCGTTGTCCGTCCTGCCAGATCCAATGGGTGTCGATCGCGGTGATCTCGCCCGGCGCGGCGGCCGCGACGTGCGTGAACATGGCGAGTGACACGTCGAAGTGGTTGTTGGAGTGCGATCCCCAGGTGAGCCCCCAGGCATCACACAGCTGCGCGACGCGCACCGAGCCGGCCATGGTCCAGAAGTGCGGATCGGCCAGCGGGATGTCGACCGCATTCGTGCGGATCGTGTGCCCCAACTCGCGCCAGTCGGTCGCGATCATGTTGGTCGCGGTCGGCAGTCCGGTCGCACGCTTGAATTCGGCCACCACCTCACGGCCGGAGAATCGACCCTCCGGTCCCACCGGGTCCTCGGCGTAGGCGACCACATCGCGCAAGCGTCCGCCGATCCGGATCGCCTCCTCGAGCAACCAGCCGCCGTTGGGATCGAGCGTCACCCGGGCCGTCGGGAAGCGTTCGGCCAGCGCGGTGACGACGTCGGCCTCCTCGTCGGGCGCCAACACTCCGCCCTTCAGCTTGAAATCGGCGAAGCCGTACCGCTTCTGGGCCGCCTCGGCGAGCGCGACCACGCCGTCGGCATCGAGGGCCTCCTGATGGCGTAAGCGCATCCAGTCGTCGGTCTCGCCGGCACCGTCGGCGTAGTCCAGCGTTGTCCTGGTGCGATCCCCCACGAAGAAGAGGTAGCCGAGCGCGGCAACCCGATCGCGTTGCTGTCCCTCGCCGAGCAGCGCCGCCACCGGCACACGGAGGTGCTGGCCGAGGAGATCCAACAGTGCCGATTCGACGGCGGTGACCGCGTGGATCGTGATGCGCTGATCAAAGGTCTGGTCGCCTCGGCCACCACGGTCACGATCGGCGAAGGTGCGCCGGATGTCCTGCAGGACCGCGTTGTACTCGCCGATACCGCGTCCTTCGACGATCGGTCGCGCATCGTCGAGCGTCGTACGGATCGGCTCGCCGCCCGGGACCTCGCCGACCCCCTGGTTGCCCTCGGAGTCGGTCAGTACGACCAGGTTCCGCGTGAAGAACGGGGCGTGTGCTCCGGACAGATTGAGCAGCATGCTGTCCCGCCCCGCAACGGGGATCACCCGCATTTCGGTGACCACCGGGGTCGTCGTGGACGTCGATGTGGCTGTCGTCATGGTGAGGTCCTTTCAGAAGTGTCAGAAGAAGATCTGCTGGCCGATGAGCAGTGCCGCGCCGAGGGCCGACACCGTGATCGACACGGTGCGGAGCCGATCCCGGTCGAGTACCCGGTTGACGGCGCGGGAGGCGATGAAACCGAGTACGACGACCGGTGTCAGGGCAAGGAACGCCCAGAGGATCTCGGCGCTCACGCTGCCGGTCGCGGCAAGCGCGGCCATCGACATCACGCTGCCGACGAGGAAGAACGCACTCATGTTGCTACGCACATGCGCGTTCTCCTCGCCGGAGTACACCAGCGCCATCGGGGGCCCGCCGATGGACGTGGCCGTGCCGAGCAATCCGGAGGCCGCGCCCGCGGTAGCCAGGTTGCGACGTACCGGTGCCGGCCGCCAGCCGACGGAGGCGATGACGACACCGCCGAGCACGACCGCCGCCAACAGCAGTGACAGACCGCGGGTGGGCAACCACACCAGCAGCAGGGCGCCGGCGATGGTCCCGGGGACCCGACCGGCCAGGGCCCACCCGGTACCGCGGAAGTCCAGGCTTCCCCGCTCGCGGATCACCACCAGCAGCGTGACTGTCGTCGCAGAGGCGATCAGCATGCCGGGAAGTAGAGTCGGCGCCACCAGGGCGACCACCGGCGCGGCGAGCATGCCCATCCCGAAACCGATGGATGCCTGCATGCAGGACGCGAGGAACACGGCCACCGCGATGGTCACGCATGCCACGACGCTCACACCAGCACGACCTTCGTGCTGCCCAGCGTGCTCACGCCGCCGGCGCGGGCATACCCAGGCCGACCCGCCCGCGGGGGTGATAGCACTCGGCGATGTGCCCGGCCTCCTGCCGATCGGTGACGGCCGGCGGGAGCTCGGTCGCGCAGATGTCGGTGGCGTGTGCGCAGCGCGTCCGGAACCGGCAGCCCGACGGCGGATTGAGAGGCGAGGGCACTTCACCGCTCAGCAGGATTCGCTCACGGCGGTTGTCGGCGTCGAGCGTGGGTGCCGCGGACATCAGCGCCTCGGTGTACGGATGCGCAGGATGGTCGAAGACGGCTTCGGTACTGCCTGTTTCGACGATCCGGCCCAGGTACATCACCGCGACCCGGTCGGCCACATGACGCACCACCGAAAGATCGTGCGAGATGAAGATGTAGGAGATGTCGAGTTCCTGCTGGAGTTCGTTCAGCAGGTTCAGCACCTGCGCCTGTACCGAGAGGTCCAGCGCCGACACCGGCTCGTCGCAGATGATCACCTCGGGATCGAGCGCGAGCGCTCGGGCGATTCCCAGGCGCTGGCGCTGACCGCCCGAGAATTCCTGCGGGCTGCGGTGTTCGTCGCTCGGCCGCAACCCGACGAGATGGAGCAATTCACGGACACGGGCGGCCCGGTCACGCTTACGCGGGTACAGGTCCTTATGGGTGCGCCATGGTTCGCCGATGATCTCGGCCGCGGTCATCCGGTTGTTCAGCGAGGCATACGGATCCTGGAAGACCATCTGCACCTTGCGGCGCAGCGCGAGCAGGTCCTTGCCCTTGAGCCGGTAGGGGTCGGTGCCGTCCCATCGGACGGTGCCGGTGTCGGGCCGCTCGAGCATCATCAGCGTTCGGGCGAGAGTGGACTTGCCGCAGCCGGATTCGCCGACCAAACCGAGTGTCTCGCCGCGGCGGAGATCGAGATCGATCCCGTCGAGCGCGCGGAGCTGCTTGCGGCCGCCCTTCCCGGACACCGCGAAGGTCTTACCGACGTCACGTACTTCGAGAACCCGGCTCGTGTCGAGCGGGGCCGCGGCGCCGCGGCGCGCCTTGTCGAGGCCGGGCGTCTTGTCGAGGCTGGTCGTCTCAGGCATTGTCGATCTCCTCCGAGAAGTGGCAGGCCGCGGCCCGGTCGGTGCCGGTGGCCGTCAGCGTCGGCCGTTGCTGCACGCACTGCGCCCGAGCCAGCGGACACCGCGCCTGGTAGACGCAGCCCGTCGGGATCGAGTGCAGATCCGGCGGCGTACCGCCGATCGATTTCAGGTCGGCGCCCCGTTCGGCGCTGACGGGTACGGAATCCAGGAGGCCCTTGGTGTACGGGTGCTTTGGACTGCCGAACACCTCGGCCACCGGTCCGGTCTCGACGACGTTGCCCGCGTACATGATCGCGACGCGATCGGCTTGCTCGGCGACGAGCGCGAGGTCATGGGTGATCAGGACGACCGCCATGTCGTGTTCGGCCCGGAGGCGGCCCAGCAGCGCCATGATCTGGGCCTGCACCGTCACGTCGAGAGCGGTGGTGGGTTCGTCGGCGAGCAGCACCTTGGGGCTCAACGCCACCGCCATCGCGATGAGCAGACGTTGCCGCATCCCGCCGGAGAACTGGTGGGGGTAGGAGTCGACCCGCGACTCCGGTTCCGGGATGCCCACGTGCCGCATCAGTTCGATCGCCTCGAGGCGGGCCTTCTTCTTCGACATCCCGCGATGGATGCGGAACGGTTCGGCGAGCTGGGTCCCGACCGGGTACACCGGGTTGAGGGCGGTCAGTGCGTCCTGGAACACGATCGCGAGTTCGGTGCCGGCCATCTCGCGTCGCTTCGACGCCGAGGCGGAGACGAGGTCGACGGAGTCGAGGACGATCGATCCGTCCGAGACCGAGGCGATCGGGTCGAGCAAACCGACGAGCGCCTGTGCTGTCATCGACTTGCCACACCCGGATTCGCCCAGGAGGGCCAGGGTTTCGCCGCGCCGGGCACGGAAGGAGACGTGGTCGACGGCCCGGACGGTACCGGTGGGCGTTCGCAGATCGACGGTCAGGTCGACGACGTCGAGTGCGACCCGGTCGTCGGTGCCGGCGTCGGGCCGGTCGAGGGCAGGAGCACTCATCGCAGCGCCTTTCGTGAGGAGAAGAACCGCTTCCGGGCGTTCGGGGTGGTCAGTCGCCACCGCTGGCCGGGGTCGGTCGCGATGCGGGCCCACGCGGCCAGCATCGTGGCCGACACGGTCGTGATGACGATCGCCAGACCCGGGAAGAACGACAGCCACCAGGCGGTCTGCAGGTAGGTCCGGCCCTGCGACACCATCAGGCCCCAGCTGACGTCGGGCGGCTGGATACCGATGCCGAGGAACGACAGCGACGACTCCGCGAGCATCACGTAGCAGAAGTCGAGGGTGGCCACGGTGAGCAGCGTGGGGAGCAGGATCGGCAAGACGTGCCCGCGGAGGATCGCACCGCTGCTCGCACCGAAGGTCCGTGCCGCGTCCACGAACACGCGGCTCTGCAGCTCGGCGGATTCGGCCCGAGCGGTCCGCAGGTAGATCGGAATCCGGGTGATCGCCAGCACGGCGATGATGTTGGCAGCGCTGGGCGAGAACACGTACAGGATCACGACGGCGAGCAGCAGCGACGGAAAGCTCATGATGACGTCGGCGATACGCATCGCGGTGGTCTCACGCCAGCCGCGGTGATATCCCGCCCACATGCCGATCGCCGAGCCCACGACGCACGAGATGATCACCGCGGGCAGGGAGACCATGAGCGTGGTCTGGCAGGCGACGATGAGCCGGGCGAGCATGCTGCGACCCAGCGGGTCGGTGCCCAGGACGTTCATCCACCCCGTGTCGAGGTTGAACGGCGGGAGGTTCGACTCGTCCAGGTTCTGGTCGGTGGCGGCGTCGCCGACCAGCCACGGACCGAAGATCGCGGTGAGCAGGATGAAGGTCAGGATGCCGGCGGCGACGGTCGCGAACTTGTCGCGGAGCAGCAGCCGCCACAGCGGCAGCTGCGCGCCGGGCACCTTCTTGGTGGCGACGGAGTCGCCGGTGATGTCGGTCGAGGCGACGGGACTCGTCGTGTCGACGGGATCGGTGACGATGGACATGTGTCAGTACTCCTCGATGTGTCCGGCGACTAGACCGTGGCCTTGTCACGAACGCGTGGGTCCAGGAGGGCGAGACCCGCGTCGATGACGATGTTCAGGATGAAGATGCTGAGAGCGGTGAGGAGCACCGCGGCCTGCAGGACCGCGAAGTCACGCTGCAGGATCGAGTCGATCATCAGCTTGCCGATGCCGGGCCAGCCGAAGATGGCCTCGACGATGACCGCACCGTTGATCAGGCCGACCGCGAGGTCGCCGGCGACGGTGAGGGCGGGGGCGGCCGCATTGCGGAGCGCGTGGTGGGTGACGATCCGGAAATCCCCGGCCCCCTTGCTCCTCGCCACCTTGACGTACGGGGCCGACAGGGCGGAGACCATGGCGCCGCGCACCACCTGGGTGAGAACGCCCAGCGGTCGGATCATCAGTGTCGCGATCGGCAGGACCCAGGCCAGCACCCCACCGGTACCGGAGGTCGGCAGCCAGCCGAAGACGACCGCGAAGATCCAGATCCCGGTGATCGCGAACCAGAAGTCGGGGACGCTGGCCGCGGTCATCGACAGCAGGCTCGAAAAGCGGTCGGCGAGTGAGTTCGGCCGGTAGGCCGCCCAGCAACCGATGATGATCGACCCGAGGACCGACAGCACGAGCGTGACGAAGGCGAGCTGCAGAGTCGCCGGGAACGCTGCGAGCGCCATGCTCGCGGCCTGCTGGCCGGTCTTCAGCGACTCACCGAAGTCGAGGTGGAAGACGCCGGCGAGGTAGTCGGTCATCTGCTGCCAGATCGGTTTGTCGAGCCCGTTCGCGGCGGCGAACTCGGCGCGCTGCTCCGGGGTCGCGGAGACCGGGAGGTAGAGATTGGTGGGGTCGCCGGTGAGCCGGGCCATGAAGAACACGCCGAACAAGACGATGATCAGCGGGATCAGGCTGGTGAACATCCGGCGCCGGAGGAAGGTGAGCATCGGTCATCGCCTCTGTTTCAGTCGTTCTGGGCTGGCGCGTGGGTCATCTCGGCGAGACGCATCTCGTCACCGGTGGCCGAGTTGGGCCGGTAGGCAACACGATTCGCTTTCGCGAGAACTGCTTGCATGTGTGCGATATACGCGTACTGGCGGATCTCGCGCGGCTCGGCGGCCAGGACCGCGGCGAGTGCGTTCTGACGGGCCGGGCCGGTGAGAGCCTCGGCGGCACGGATCTGTTCGTCGTAGGCGGCTGTGCCGTAAGTGCTCTGGTAGCCGTCGGACAGCATGTACTGGTCGAGGGTGAACTGGGTGTCACCGGCCTGGTTGCCGTGCATGATCATCAGCAGCACCGGTCCCGACCCGGGCACGAAAGGCCTTGTCTGATACTGCATCTGACCCGAGGTGTCCATCATCTCGATCTTGACGTCCAGCCCGATCTTACTGAGCGTGAACTGCAGGTTCTCGATGGTCTCGTTGATCTTCGGGAACTGACCTGTACGGCCGATGAGGCGGATGGTCCGGTCGACCGGCACCCCGTCCGCACGGGCTTCGTCGACCAGGCGCTTGGCGCGGTCGAGGTCGTAGGGCGTCGGGGTCAGCTGGTCGTTGTAGCCGACGATGCCCTCCGCGACCAGCTGGGCCGCGGGTGTACCGAGACCCTGGAACAGCGCGTCGACGATGCCGACACGGTTGACGGAGAGATCGATGGCCTCACGCACCCGGTAGTCGGTCAGGGGCGCATCGGTGGCCTGCATGCGCAGAGCGGTCGTCTCGTTGTTGGTGTAGGCGATACCGAGATCACCGGCTCCGTCTTCAGGACCCAGCGAGGTGGCGATGTCCGCCTCGTCGTTGGAGACCATCGCGGCACGGACACTGCCCTCGGAGCGCCACTGGTAGACGGCGCGGGTGAACGCAGGGGCGTCGCCGTGATAGTTCGGATTGGCTGTCAACGCCACGCGCTGGCCCGAGTCCCAGAAGTCGACCATGTAGGGGCCGGTCCCGATCGGCACGCGCACCTTGTCATCGGCGACGGTGGTGCGCGGGACGATCTCGATGAACGACAGGCGCAGCGGCAGGATCGGGTCGGGGGTCTCCGTGCGGACCTCGATGGTGCTGGGGTCGATCACAGTCACCTCGCGGGTGCTGTCGTCGAAGACATAGCCGTTGACGTCGCAGCCGATCGCCCCGTTGAACGTGCGACGGATGGAGAACGCGGCGTCCTCGGCGTCGAACGGCTGGCCGTTGCTGAATCGAATGCCCGAGGCCGTGGTGAAACGCCATACGTTCGGCTCCACCTGGGTCCACGCCGTCGCGAGACTGGGCTGCAGTTCGCCACTGTTCGGATCCCGTTCGATGAGCGGTTCGGTGATGTTGGAACGGACCACGACACCGGTGGCCGTGAGGGAGGCGTCGCAGGGTTCCAGCGTCGGCGGCTCCTGGGGCAGGACGATGCGCAGGGTGTCCGGTGAGGCGCTCTCGCTCGCGGTCGTGTTGGCGACGCTGCAGCCGCTGGCCGCGAGCACGGCCACCGCGGACAGTGCCAGCAGACACCCGGCGGGGCGCTTCCGGGATCGCAGAGCTGCGATCTGCATGGGGACCTCCGATGAAAGAAAGACTGCGAGTGATCTCGCGGTGGGCTCGACCGCGTTTGTGACGGTAGACACACGCTATGAGCGTCGCGATGACGGCGTCAACAGAGCAAAAGCCCAGCAAACGGCCATTTCGGCGGGTTTGGAGGGCTTTCGAAAGGCCTCTGAACCGGCGACTCCGCGAGTCGAAACCACCGCTGACCTGACGGTTCATCGCTGCTCTCTTGCGCTGGACGAATCGACAACCCCGTATCAATACAGTTTGAGTATCGGTCCATGTTATTTGCGTGTTGGACAGGTATCCGTGGCACTTCTAGCGTTGACCACATCCACCGAAGGACCGGTCTGTGTCCTGCACTCCTGGAGGTCAAGCATGACGAGCAGTTCGGCCGGCACCGCGACGGCAACGGAAACCATTGGGCTGAAGGACCTTTCGTCGTTCCACGGCTCTGTCCTCCGCGTCGGCCCGCTGAAGCCCTCGCTCGAGGAGCGTCTCGAAGGTACCTACGGCGCCCAGCGACTGCCCGATGACCGGGAGGCGCGGAAGGCCTTCCTCGCGCGCAACGCCGACGCGGTGACCGCGGTCGTGACCTCGGGACGAACTGGGGTGGACGCCGGCTTGATGGCCGAGCTCCCGAACCTCGGCGCCATCGTCCACTTCGGCGTCGGTTACGACACCACCGACGTCGCCCGTGCCGCCGAGCTCGGCATCGGCGTCAGCAACACCCCGGACGTCCTCACCGACTGCGTCGCCGACACCGCAGTCGGACTACTCCTCGACACGATGCGCGGTCTCGCCGCGGCCGATCGGTTCGTCCGAGCCGGTCGCTGGCCCGTGGAAGGGAACGTTCCGCTCACCCGGAAGGTCTCCGGCACCGACGTCGGCATCCTCGGGCTGGGCCGTATCGGCTCGGCGATCGCCCACCGCCTGACCGCCTTCGGGTGCCGGATCACCTACCACAACCGCCGCCCGGTCGACGGCTCACCGTATCGCTACGCGGCGTCGCCGGCCGAGCTCGCCACCCAGGTCGACGTGCTGATCGTGGCCGCCGCCGGCGGTGCCGACACGCGCCATCTCGTCGACCGGGACGTCCTCGAGGCGCTGGGCGCCGACGGCTTCCTCATCAATGTGGCGCGCGGCAGCGTCGTCGACGAGGACGCCCTCGTCGACCTGCTGCGGCGCGGCCGACTGGCCGGCGCCGGGCTCGACGTGTTCGCGCACGAGCCGGAGGTGCCCGAGGCGCTGCTGTCCATGGACAACGTCGTACTTCTCCCCCACCTCGCGAGCGGAACGGTCGAGACACGTGCCGCCATGGAGGAACTCACGCTCGCCAACCTCGACACCTTCCTGCAGACCGGTGACCTGTCGACCCCGGTCGTAGCACCGAATCACGCTCTGCGAAAGGACATCTGATGTCTGTCGTCCTCAGCTACCTACCGACAACCGAGGGGCGCGGCGCGCTCCCGTTCGGCTTCGCCGAGGCCCGTATGCGCGGCACCGACGTCGTGATCGTGGCCGATGGCGACAACGCCTCGTCACCGGAGTTCCTGGTCGACCTTGAGAACGCGCGCAAGGTGGCTCAGTCCGGTGACGTCGAATACCGTGTCGCCGAAAATGATCCGGGCCTCTCGCACGCCGACCAGCTCATCGACGCATCGTACGACGACGCAGCCGAGCTCCTGGTGATCGGCCAGCGCAGGCGTTCACCGGTCGGGAAACTACTGACCGGCAGCGTCGTCCAGCGTGTGCTGCTCGACGCACAGTGCCCGGTGGTCGCGGTGAAACCACCCGTGCGCGCCGCGGTCTGATCGGGCTTTTCCACCGCAACCCCTGCTGGTCGAGCAGCGTCGAACGAGCGAAGCGAGTCCGCCGCGCCCGTCGAGGCCACCGAGGTGAGGTCGTCAACGGGATCCGGTGCATAGTCGACGAACTCGTTCCGAGGTCGTCGTCAGATCCACTCCCGTTCGGGGAGAACGTCTCTCATCAATCGCGCAAGAGCCGGGTTGGTATTGTCGGCGCGCCAGGCGATGTTCATCTGCACGGGACGATCGCGGATCGCGGTCACCTCCTTGAACACCACCCCGTCGGGATGCATGGTCATGGCCGACTCCGGAACCAGCGCCATGCCCAGCCCGGAGTGCACCAGGACCAGCATGGTGTGCACTTGCGTGACGTATTGGACATAGCGAGGCGACGCCCCGACCGCCGTGAAGGTGCTGATCAGCAATTCATTGAAATACCGCGCATCCGTGGGCGAATACATGATGACCGCCTGACCGTCGAAGTCCTCGATCGCGAGGTGCTCGGCGTCGGCGAACTCATGATCGGCGGGCAGGGCGGCGACCAGGCGCTCATGGTGCAGCGGACGGGAGTTCACACCTGGGCGAGAGATCGGCGGGCGGACGATGCCGAGGTCGAGATCACCGCGGACCAACGCCTCGACCTGCGCGATGGTGACCATCTCCCGCAAGACGAGCCGAACGTCGGGTAGCTTCTCGCGGGCCGTCTGCATGAGCCGGGGCAACACCGCACGCGCCGACGCCCCCGTGAAACCGATGTTCACGGTGCCCAGATCACCCGCAGGCACGCGGCGGACCGTCAGAGCCGCCCCCTCCGCGAGCGCGACGATGCGTCGTGCGTCGGGTAGGAAGGCCGCGCCGGCCGCCGTCAGCGACACTGCCCGGCTGCTGCGTTCGATCAACTGGACGCCCAGTTCGTGCTCCAGCTGCTGGATCTGCCTGCTGAGCGGGGGTTGCGTCATGTGGAGCCGCTCGGCCGCTCGGCCGAAGTGCAGCTCCTCGGCGACCGCGATGAAGCAGGAGAGGCGCGAGAGAGAGAACATCGATCCACTTTCGGCATCGTCACCCCGCGATCTGCGGAGCGGTGTGGATGACGCTAACCCACTCCCACGGTGACGGTCGAGGGTTCGCCCACGTCACCACCGCGGGCTGGAGTTCACCCCATCACCGCGGCGGTGCTCGTGGATACGCTCACCACCGCGGGCTGGAGTTCACGAAGCCGGGATCGATGGACTGCATGTAGCCGGTGTCGTCCCGGTCGCGGATGCCGCAGTCGAGGTACTGCTGGTGCAGGGCCTCCAGCGACTCATCGTCGAGTTCGACGCCCAGACCCGGGCCGGTCGGGACCGGCACCGCGCCGTCGACGATGCCCAGGACGCCGGGCTTCACCACGTCCTCGGTCTTCCACGGCCAGTGGGTGTCACAGGCGTAGGTGAGGTTCGGTGTCGCAGCCGCGAGATGCACCATCGCGGCGAGGCTGATGCCCAGGTGCGAATTGGAATGCATCGACAGGCCGAGTCCGAAAGTCTCACAGATACCGCCGAGGAGACGCGACCGCTGCAGGCCGCCCCAGTAGTGGTGATCGGACAGGACGACCGAGACCGACCGCTTGCGCACCGCCGGTTCGAGGTGGTCGAAGGCGACCACGCACATGTTCGTCGCGAGCGGCATGGACGCCTGCTCAGCGACGCACGCCATACCGTCGAGGCCGGGGGTCGGGTCCTCCAGGTACTCGACGATGCCCTCGAGTTCCCCCGCGACGCGCACCGAGGTCTCCACGGTCCACGCCGCATTGGGGTCCAGGCGCAACGGGATTCCGGGGAACTCCGCGTGCAGCGCCTTGATCGCCGCGATCTCTTCGTCGGGGGCGAACACGCCGCCCTTCAGTTTGATCGCGGTGAACCCGTAGCGGTCGATCATCCGGTGTGCCTGCCGGATCAGTCCGCTCGGATCGACGGCCTCGCCCCACTCGTCCGGCAGTCCGTTGGTGCCGGCCGCCCCGGGGTGGGCCGCCCACTTGTAGAACAGGTAGGCGCTGAACGGAACTCGGTCCCGCACGCGGCCGCCGAGCAGATCGCTCACCGGTCGACCGAGGACCTTACCCTGGATGTCGAGACAGGCGACTTCGAATGGCGAGAAGACACGATCGGTGGTGCTGGCCGTGGTGATCATGCCGGCCACTCCGTCGCCCCCGGTCACCGACAGGGTCGAGACCCACAGGTCGATGGCATCGCGCAGGTTGTGGAGCGCGAAGGCATCGAGTCCGATGATCGCCTCGGCGGCGGCCTCCATCCGCGCGAGATGAGCGGTGTCGGCATAGGTCTCGCCGAGCCCGCGGATTCCGCCGGCCGTCTCGATCACGATGATCGCCCGCAGTGCGTAGGGCTGGTGCACACCCACCGTGTTGAGCAGCGGCGGGTCGACGAAGGCGACCGGGGTGACCGTGACCTCGGTGATCGTGGTGTCGGTGTGCGGACTCGCCACGGTTCGCGTCCCGACCGGCACCGACTGGAAGGTATTCGTCGACATGAGTTCTCAGACCGTGGCCTGCGCGGCGAGCGTCGTCGCGAGGACGGCGCGCCCGGCGGCGGTGATCCGCTCGAGCTCGGCCTGGTGCTCCGGTGTCGGCTGGACCAGCGGCGCGCGCACCGGACCCGCTTCGATGCCCTCCATCGTCACACCGTGCTTCACGAGTGCGACCGCATAGCCCGGCACCCTGTTGCGCAGACGGACCAAGGGGTGGAAGAACTCTCGCAGCAGCGCCTCGGTCAGCTCGACGTCGCCGTTCTCCAACGAGTTGTAGAAGGCCAAGGCCAGTTCCGGGGCGAACGCGAACGTCGCCGACGAGTACAACGTGACACCGATGGCGCGGTAGGCCTGCTGGGTGATCTCGGCGGTGGGCAGGCCGTTGAAGAACAGGAACTCCTTGCTGTCCCCGAGTGCTTCCTTGACCGCGATCACGATGCGCGACACGTTGTCGAGGTCACCGGTGCCGTCCTTGAACCCGATGACCGTCGGCAGCTTGGCGACCTCGATGGCCGACGCCTCGTCGAACACGGCGTTGCCGCGGTTGTAGACGATGAGCGGCAGATCGGTGGAGGCCGCGACTGACCGCGTGTACTCGGCGAGGCCGGCAGGCGGCATCGTCACCAGGTACGGGGGCAGGAGCAGGATGCCGTCGGCCCCATTGGCCTTCGCGCTCACCGCGAACTCGCGGGCCTGGACGAGGGAGCCGCCGGCACCGGCGAACACCGGGACGCGGCCGGCGACGGTCTCGACCGCGCAGCGGACGATCCGCCCGAACTCCTCGAGTCCGAGGGCGTGGAATTCGCCGGTGCCGCAGGCGACGAACACGCCGCCGGGACCGGCGGCCACCCCGCGGTCGATGTGTTCGGCGAGGCGACGGTAGTCCACCTCTCCGGTGCTGTCGAAGGGTGTGACAGGAAAGAACAAGACGCCGTTGAGCATTGGGACTCCTTGGATGGGGTGAGGATCAGTCGCGGATGAGTTCGCCGTCGACACGGCGCCAGATCTGTTCGGGGTTTCCGTCGGCAATGGGGTTGGGCAACAGCGCCGTCGGAACGTCCTGATACGCCACCGGCCGCAGGAAACGCTCGATGGCGAGCGACCCGACGCTGGTGCTACGGCTGTCGGAAGTGGACGGATAGGGTCCGCCGTGGACCATCGCGTGTCCGACCTCGACGCCGGTGGGCCACCCGTTGAAAAGGATTCGCCCGGCCTTGAGTTCGAGTGCCTCGAGAAGCACCCGGGCGTCGTCGAGGTCGGAGTCCGCAGCATGAACGGTCGCGGTGAGCTGACCTTCGAGCTCGGCGGTCACCTCCCGCACCTGTTTGAGGTCGCGACACCGCACCACGAGGCTCGACGACCCGAAGATCTCCTGCTGCAACGTCTCCGAAGCGAGAAAGGTCTCGGCCCGCGTGCCGAAGAGCGCGGCGGCGCAGGTGTTCGGACCCGTCGCTTCCGCCGATCGGGCGAGAACCTCCGCGGCCGAACCGAACTCCTCCACGCCGGAGGCGTAGCTCGCGGCGATCCCCGGGGTCAGCATCGGCGTCGGCGTCGAGGCGGCGATCGCCTCCGCGGCAGCGGCGATGAATGCATCGAGATCGGGACCGTCGACCGCGATGACCAGGCCGGGATTGGTGCAGAACTGTCCCGAACCCATCGTCAGCGAGCCGACGAATGCGCGGCCGAGGCCGGCGGCATCGGCACGCAGCGCCCCCTCCAGCGGGTAGACCGGATTGATCGAGCTCATCTCTGCGTACACCGGGATGGGTTCGGCTCGCGACGCCGCAGCGGCGACGAGAGCCGTTCCGCCCGAACGCGACCCGGTGAAGCCCACCGCCTTGATGCGCGGGTCGGTCACGAGGGCGATACCCAGGTCGGGCCCGCTGCCGTAGAGCAGGGAGAAGGTGCCGGCAGGCATTCCGGTGGCGGCCACCGCCTCGGTGATCAGACGTCCCAACAGTTCTGATGTGCCGGGATGGGCGTCGTGGGCCTTCACCACCACGGGACATCCGGCGGCCAATGCCGACGCGGTGTCGCCGCCGGCGACCGAGAACGCGAGCGGGAAGTTACTGGCGCCGAACACGGCGACGGGTCCGAGCGGCACCTTGCGCTGCCGGATGTCGGCGCGCGGCAGCGGCGTCCGATCCGGCCGTGCGGGATCGATACGGGCGCCGTGCCAGCTGCCCTCGCTCAGCACCGAGGCGAACAACCGGAGCTGACCCGACGTCCGTCCCACCTCACCGGTGATCCGCGCCGCCGGGAGTCCGGTCTCGGCCACGGCACGCTCGACGAGGACCTCGGTCGCCGCATCGAGGTTGTCCGCGATCGTCGAGAGGAACCGCGCCCGTTCTTCGGACGAGGTGGCGCGATACGGTCCGAACGCTTCCGCGGCCGCAGCGGTGGCACGGACGACGTCGGCTGGGGTTCCGTGTGTGTACGCGGGCAGGAGACGAGTGCCTGTCGTCGGGTCCACGCCGTGGACGGCCTTCCCCGCGCCGGTCACCCGCTCACCCGCGATGATCAGTTGTCCGGTGAGGTCCTGCGTCGTCAGCGGTGCGGGGTGCTGCGCAATGGTCATCGTGGTCCCATCCGTTGTGCGTTGGCATTCCGCCGAGGTAGCCCGGCCGCGGCGGCGCCACGAGAGAGGTGTCATCTGCTCTCGATGGCGGGTCGCCGTCGGCGCGGCTGTGCGGTGAGCTCGGCCTTGCCCCGACCGTAGAACCCACGATCCATACATGTCCAAGTCAAATATGGACGTCTTCAATGCTCAGAGTGAATCGACCCAGGTGTCCGGTTCAGTCGGGACGCGCTCGCTTGTCAGCCGATACGTCATCCGGCCGGCCCACGCCGCGCCGCGTACCGGACCAACAGCAGTCGACAGTGGGACAATCACTGCGCCGAATCCGACATACCGCACATCGCCGAGCCACGGCGAGCGGCGGCTGTCGGAGCGGGCACACCACCCATTCGACGAAAGCGGAATCCAGAACCGATGAAGCGCATTCGCCTCCTCGCCGTCATGGCCCTGGCCATCACGGCACTCACCGTCTCCTACGGCACCGCACACGGCGCTCCCGCGCCCGCGGCGCCGTCCCACTTCTCCAGCGCATCCGCCGACGGGACCTCCATCACCTCCCAGCTCCGCAACGCGACGTTCGTCGCAGGCGAGCAGGAACTCCGGGTCGTCGACTCACACGGACGGACCATCGAGCGAATCGGACTGGTGCTGCCGTTCGACGGCGCCGCTGTCCCGATGCGCGCGAAGGTCTCCGCCGACCGCACCCAGGCGACGTTCACCCCGATCCTCACCCCCGAAGCCCGCGCGGCGATCGCTGCCGGCGTCCGCCCGGCCTCGGCGAAGAAGGACCGCGCCTACCAGCAGATGATCTGGCACATCACCAACGGGTGGAACCGCGGCGGCAACGTCACCACCGCCATCGGCGCTCTCGCCGGCCTCATCATCGGCTGCATCATCATCGTCGGCTGTGTCTGGGGTGCGGGCGTCGGCGCGGCCATCGGAGCGGTCATCGGTATCAACAACGGCGACCCCCGCGCCGGGCAGTCGATCCTGAACTGGATCAACACTCCGTAAGTCCAGCGAGCAGGGCTTGGCTTCTCGGGTCCCAGATGCTGCAGAATCCCCAACTCCGCGTGCGGGGTTGGGGATTTTCTGCTTCTTCCGGCCTCGTGGACGCGTTTTCGGCGCAGGAGGCCGCGTGCACCGCGCCGTGGAAGGTCGAAGGCCGTCAGTGACCGTGTCGGCAATCGGCGCCGAACGTCCGACCCCGGGTCACACTCGCGCATCTCACCCAATGCAGATGCGCGTGTTCAGTCCGGTGGCGACGTCGTAACCGGCCGCTCAGATGCAGCAGATGACCCGCCGAACCTGACCGGCCGGGGCCCGATGATGGGTTGATCGATGTACGTCACGGCTCGTTCCATCAACGAGTTCGCCGCGCGCACACTGGTGGAGGTCGGTGCGGCTCTCTCGACCCCACGTGCTCCCGCCGACGACTCGTCGCCGAAAAGACCCCTCCGCGAACCGAGTTCGGCGCACCTCGAGACGGGGTAGCCCGGACGACTGGACATCGGCCCGACGTCTATCGACTTCAACCGACCCGAACCGTCGCCGACCTCCGGCATCGGATCGGATGGAGACCGCCGGATACATGTCTCACTACCCAGGACCCGGCGGGTCACCGCGACCGGAGAACACCGGGTCGTAACCCCGCCGCGCACCCACCCACGGGGCGCCACAAGAGTGCGTCATCGCACCAGGCCGAGAACCGCCGGCCGGCCACACCCGAGGGATACGCCCTCAACAGCCAACGCGCCCACATCGATACCTGGACAGGGGTGTAGCCATCGCTGAAGATGCGGTAGGCGACGCCACCGCGACACAGCTGTTTCACCTCCAGCGAGTAATGCTGACCTTGCCCCCCGGATAAGCGGCACGACGGCTCCGCCGGTCCCACGTATCGCCCGCACCATCGAGGCGACCGTTTCGACGACCCAGTCAGTGTCTCGGCGATAGCAATTCCCGCATACTCAGCGGCATCTGAAATCGCTGAGCCGGACGATACCCTTCGGCCCCCAACATATGTCGCCGCTACCTTCCGCACGCCGGCAACGCCAGTCCGGTCGCCGCCGGGGACGTCGAGACTGCTCCATAAGTGAACATGCACACCCGATCCGCGCGTATTCGAAAACTGGAGCGACTTGAACCAGCCACTGATCACGATCCACGCACGGTCAACGCGAATCGACGCACAGTCAACGAAATATGCTGCACAGTCGATCGATTCACGGTTCTCGGCTTGTGGAATTTCCTCGAAATCGAACGCATGTTCCGGTACCTTGGAGTCATGCCAGAGCTCGCCACTCTCCTCGATCAACTCATCGAGACCACCCCGCCCGCCGACGACCCAACCGGCAGAGCAACATTCGACTCCCTCCACACGTGGCGCCTGATCCGCAACCTTGCCGATCACCAGATCGGCACCCACGCAGCACAACTCGACGAACTCGGCGTCGCGCAGAAGACCGGCAGCACCACCAAGAAGCTGCTGATCGAGTCAGGACATGCGCCGGCCGCCGCCCTCCGCACCATGCGCAGTGTCGACGCGCTGCCCAACCTGCCCGCTGTGGCGCGTCACGCTGCCGACGGACGACTGTCGAGCGAGATCGTCGATGCCATCGTCCGCGGCATGAACGAGATCGATAGACGTTGCGGGGAAGCGCTTTCCGTCGACAAGCGCTCCCGGTTTGAGATCGAACTCATCGCCCAAGCACTATCCGGTGCAACACCGACTGAAGTGCTCAAGCATGCGCAGGCCATCGGCAACGCTCTCGGCGATGCGTGTGACGCAGGAACCCCAGCGTCGGACGATGCAAGTTTGAACTCGGTGAGCGCCCACACCACCGACGACGGCCGCGTCGAAGTCCGCGCCGATCTCACCCAGGTCGTGGGCGAGAAGTTCCTGGCGATGATCGACGAACGATCCTGCCCACGACCCGAACCCGACGGCGCCAAGGATCGTCGCACCGCCGAGCAACGCCGCGCCGACGCCTTCGAATTGATCCTCGACCAAGCCGCGATCGGCGCGAGCATCGACACCGTTGGTTCCTCGCGCACTCAATTGATACTGACTATCCCCGCGACCGGAGACCTCGCAACGCTGCCGTGGACCGGATCGGTCAGCCAAGCGACCGCGAAACAGGCGTCGTGCGACGGCTCGCTGACCCCTCGAGGCTCGCTTCGCTCGCACCTCGGGGAGCAGGGGCGACTCGACGCTGAGGGCGTACCGCTACAGATGGGCCACACCCACCGCTTGTTCCCGGCGCACCTGCGCAAAGCAATGATCGTCCGCGACGCCTGCTGCATCAAATGCGGTGCGCCACCGTCACATACCCAGGTCCACCACGTCACCCATTGGGCCGACGGCGGACCCACCGACCTCGACAACGGTTGCCTGCTCTGCCAACGCTGCCACAACCAGGTCCACCACCACGGCTGGGACATCGTCATGGGATTCGACCGACACCCCTGGCTCGTCCCACCCGCCACCATAGACCCACACCGCCGACCACTACCCGCCTACAACCGCCGCACCATGCGCCTCGACGACGCCGCCTGACCGGCCGTCCGACAACCACTTTCGCGTAGCACCCTCCGCACCCGGGCCATACCCGGGACCGCATCCGTACTTTGACAACTCCACAGCGGAACACGACCGACCCGCTCCCACTCGGCCATTCGAGCGGGAGCGGGTTCCGGGCAGCCGAACCCGACGTCGACGTTGATCACTGAACAGACCTCGATCGAGCACCACGACGGCGGCAGTCGCACATGCAACAGCCTCACGGCGCGGTTCGTGACCACGTAGGCATGCGCGAACCCGCGCCGAACTCCAGAACACAAGAACTGCCGCACGCGTCGGCGAGCAACCTTCCTGCCGCCCAGGTCCTCGTCGTACGTCCCCGCGGCGTTGCTTGTTTACAAATAGACGTGAATGTCTAGACAACGGACATTGTCGCGGTTAATGTCTAGTGGCGTAGAACACAGCCCGCCCAGACAGGAGCGCGTATGAGTACCGCACCGACCCCGTTCACCGCGGATGACTCCGCCGCCGAGTGGAAGGACCGCAAACGCCATCTCTGGCTGCTCGGCCTGATCCCACCGACGTCGATCTTTCTCGCAATGGGTCTCGTCGCCGGCTTCAATGCGATCGGCCATGGTTTCGACGTCGTGTCGCCGGTGTGGTGGTGGATCGGGCCGCTACTCGTCTACGTCCTGCTCCCGATCCTCGACGTGTTCTTCGGGCCCGACGGATCGAATCCGCCCGAAGAGCTGATGGAGCAGCTGGAGAACGACAAGTACTACCGCTACTGCACGTACGTGTACATCCCGTTCCAGCTCGCGAGTCTCGTGATGGCCTGCTACCTGTGGACGGCCGACGACCTCAGTTGGCTCGGCATCGACGGCGGGCTCGGGCTCGCGTCGAAGATCGGGCTGGCGCTGTCGATCGGCGCGATGGGCGGGATCGGAATCAACACCGCTCACGAACTGGGGCACAAGAAGGACGATCTGGAACGCTGGTTGTCGAAGATCACTCTCGCCCAGACGTTTTACGGTCACTTTTACATCGAGCACAACCGTGGGCACCACGTGCGGGTCGCGACGCCCGAAGATCCGGCCAGCTCCCGTTTCGGAGAGTCGTTCTGGCGCTTCCTCCCCCGTAGCGTCTGGGGAAGCCTCACGTCCTCCGTCGAACTCGAGCGCAAACGCCTCGAGCGGGCGGGCAAGCCCTTCTGGCATCCGAGCAACGACGTCCTCAACGCATGGGCGATGTCGATCGTGCTGTGGGGGGCGCTCACCGCGATCTTCGGCTGGGAGATCCTCCCCTTCCTCGTGATCCAGGCCGTCTACGGTTTCTCACTGCTGGAGACCGTGAACTACCTCGAGCACTACGGTCTACTCCGCCAGAAGACGCGGACCGGCCGCTACGAGCGGTGCACGCCCGAGCACAGCTGGAACTCCGACCACATCTGCACCAACATCTTCCTGTACCACCTCCAGCGCCACAGCGATCACCATGCGAACCCCACCCGGAGGTACCAGACGCTGCGCAGCTTCGACGGCGCGCCCAACCTGCCGAGCGGATACGCGAGCATGATCACGCTCGCCTACTTCCCGCCGATCTGGCGGCGGGTGATGGACAAGCGGGTGCTCGACCACTACGACGGAGACGTCGAACGGATCAACATCGCACCGCACCGCCGCGAACGCGTCCTGGCCGAGCACGGGGTGTCGCCGCGATGAGCACCTTCCGTTGTCCGGTCTGCGATTACGTCTACGACGAGACCGTCGGCGCTCCCCGGGAGGGATTCCCGCCCGGCACGCCCTGGGCCACGATTCCCGACGACTGGCCGTGCCCCGACTGCGGCGTGCGGGAGAAGATCGACTTCCTCGGCGCCGGGAGCGAAGCGAGCGGGCCGGATGATCTCGGCGCCGGGAGCGAAGCGAGCGGGCCGAATGACCCCAGCGGCGCCGGGAGCGAAGCGAGCGGGCCGAATGACCCCAGCGGCGCCGAGAGCGAAGCGAGCGGGCCGGATGAAATCAGCGAAGGGAACTCTGTGCGATGAATTTCAAGCTCTTCCGTTGCGAGGTTTGCGGTTTCGAGTACGACGAAGAGCTCGGCTGGCCGGAGGAAGGCATCGAGCCGGGCACCCGCTGGGCCGACATCCCCGACGACTGGAGCTGCCCGGACTGCGGTGCGGCCAAGGCCGATTTCGAGATGGTCGAGGTGGCCCGTCCGTGAGCGCCGGCACCATCCGGGGCGGTTCGGTGGTGATCGTCGGCACCGGCGTAGCCGGCATCACGGCTGCGGAGTCGCTGCGTTCCAACGGTTTCGACGGAACAATCACCGTGTTCGGGGACGAGCCACAACTCCCCTACCGACGAACGGCGCTGAGCAAGAACCTCGTCGACGGCGACCTGACGGACGCCAAGATCACGCTCCGTCCGCCCGGGTACTGGTCGGATCGGGGCATCGAGATCGTGACCTCGACGCGCGTCGCCGACGTCGACACCTCGTCGCGGCGGGTCTGCCTCGCCGACTCCTCCCAGGTGGATTACGACGCGCTGGTCCTGGCCACCGGAGGGCGTGCCCGGCGACTCCCCGGCACGACGTCGTCCCCGCTCGCCCTGCGCACCCGGCACGACGCGGCGGAGCTCCGGCACGCGATCCAGGACGGGCCGGTGATCGTTCTCGGCGGCGGACTGATCGGACTGGAGATCGCCGCAGCCGTGGCGTCGACCGGAGACGGTTCGCGCGTCACCGTCATCGAGCGCGAGACGTCGCTGTTGTCACGGGTCGTTCCGGCAACGGTGGCCGAGGCGGTGGCGACCCTGCACCGGGAACGCGGGGTGCAGATCCTCACCGGCGTGGTGCCCACCACGATCACCGCCGAGTCCGTGACGTTGCCCGACGGACGGGCCTTGACCGGAACGGTGATCAGCGCGATCGGAATGGAGCCCGATCTCGAATTGCCGCGCAGCGCCGGCATTCCCGTCGATGCGGCCGGGATCGTCGTCGACGATTCGCTGCGAACCCGAGTCCCCGGCGTCTACGCGGCCGGCGACGTCGCGGCGCGGCCCCATCCGTTGACGGGCGCACCGATGCGTGCCGAGCAGTGGCTCACCGCGACCGAGCACGGCAGACTGGTCGCCATGACGATCGCCGCCGACCTCGGGCTGGACACCGGCATCAGCACTGCGGTACCGCGTGTGCCACTGGCCTGGACGATGCAGTACACGACCAACATCCAGATCGTCGGGTGGCCGACATCGGGAGATCGTGTGGAGGTCGACCTGGACGACTCCTGCTCTGTCGTGCGGGCTTTCGCCGGCAGTCGTCTTGTCGGCGCGGTCTGCCTGGGCAGGGGCGGCTCGGGACGATCCCTGCGCGCCGAGATCGAGTCATCTCTCCAGCCGGTCGGTGCGCACGGATGACGACTCGCAACTATGCGCAGGACAGCAAAGCCCTGCTGCACAACTCGCTGCTCGACGGACTGCACGACCTGCTGCTGGACCGGGACTGGGCGGCGGTGCGCATGTCCGATGTGGCCGCCGCGACGGGGGTCAGCCGCCAGACCGTCTACAACGAGTTCGGTTCCCGGTACGGCCTCGCGCAGGGCTACGCGGTGCGGTTGGCGGGCCGTTTCGCCGGCCATGTCGCAGATTCCTTGGCGAGTTCCGTCGACGACGTCACCGAGGCCCTGCACAAGGGGTTCGGTGAATTCTTCGCCGGAGTCGCCACCGACCCGCTGATCGCCTCGCTGCTGTCCGGCGAGGCCAAACCCGATCTGATGAAGCTGATCACCACCGATGCGGCACCGATCATCACCACGGCCGCCGACCGGCTGGCCGAGGCCTTCCGCGAGTCCGAGTGGCTGTCGATGCCGGAGTCCGACGTCGTGCGGATCTCGCGCGCGATCACCAGGATGGCGCTGAGTTACATCGCGATGCCCCCGGAGGGCGATCGCGACGTCGCATCCGACCTCGCCGAGGTCATCGCCCCCGCCATCGAGGCGGCCCGCACGCGGGTGTGACGTCAGCGCCGCAGCAGGTTCCGCGTGCCCCGACGGATCACCGCGCGGTAGATGCGGTCGATCGTGCCGATCCGCGCGTCCTCCGGGTCCACGAGTTCGTTCTCCGCGATGAGGGACTCCTCGCCGTCGATCGTCTCGTGATTGAAAGCCTCGAGTGTCCGGCCCGGGCCGGTCAGCCGATCGACCGCCCCGACGAGTGAGTTCTCCTGTGCCAGAGCATCGTCGAACACCTCGTGGTCGACGCCCAGATGCTCGGACAACAACCGCGTGCGCATGGACAGGATCGTCTCGCTCAGGTCGCCGTCGGCAGGGTCGTTCGGATCGGCCTCGATGGCGACGTCACACTCGCTGTCGAATCCGAGCGACCGGTTGTTGAGGTTCGAGGATCCGATGCGCAGGAGGACGTCGTCGACGATGAGCACCTTGGCGTGCACGTAGATCGGGTCCCCCTCGGCCGTCACGGGGTAGAAGGCGCGGAATCTGTCGTACTTGTCGGCGCGCCACAGGAGTTGCAGCAATTTGTGCCGCGCACCGTCCATGGCGAGCCGTTCCACCGGACTGTCCGCATGCCTCGGCAGCACCAGGACGATCTCGGGCCCGTCGGGCTCGGCGAGTCGTTCCGCCAGCGCGTCCGCGACCTCGCGCGCCGCCAGGTACTGGCTCTCGATGTAGATCGTGCGGCGGGCCGCGGCGAAGGCCGCACGGTACAGGCGCCGGATCTCCTCGACCTGGGGCCGGTCGTCGTACTGCGGAATCGTCCGGGCCACCGCGACGTCGCAGTCGGTGAACGTGACGTCGAGATCCGTCGGCCAGATGTCGGGGCCGTCGGTGTCGACGAGGGGTTTGAGGCTCTCGCCGGTGGCGGCCTCCCACCGGTCGAGCGCGACAGACGCGACCACGCGCGCGGCGTCGCCGTCGAGGGCGACCGTGACGTCATGCCAGGGCCCATGCGGCCGGTCATCGGGATCCCGGCGAAACTCGTTGTGCGACAGATGTTCCGAAGTGTCCCACCGGTTCACCGTCATGTCGATGCCGCCACAGAACGCGAACTGGTCGTCGATCACCGCGATCTTCTGATGATGCGCGGCGGAGACGGGGTGGGCGGCGTCGATCCGGTAGTGCAGACGACGGCCGGTGAGCAGATCCTGGACGAAGGGCGGCGCGACTCCGCGCAGGATTCCGGTGAACGCGCCGGTGCTCCAGCGCAGGACGTGGATCTCCAGTTCCGGACGGTTGTCGATGAGCCACCTCAGGAAGTCACCGAGCACGTCGGGGACCTCGTCGTCGGCGGTCCGCGGATCGAGCCGGATCCGGGTGTCCACGTCCCAACCGATGAGGACGATGCGGCGCCGGGCCTGCAGCAACGCCGACTTCGCGTGCAGGAAGTAGTCCGCCGCGTCGACGATGCATGCGACGCGGTCGGCGGTCGCGATCTCCCGGCACGTGTCCCCGGCACGCAGGATCGGCTCGTGATCTGACTCGTCCACCGCGTTCGCTCCTTGAATCGCCTTGGCCCCCCGACCGGCGCCCATTGTGCCAAGCGCGCATGTCGCCCGCGCGGGCGAGGCGCCGGGCGAACGTCGGCGGGGACGAGGAACGAGGCGCGGCCACGGACGATGCCTACACTCGTCGAGGTGAGCGCCGACACGACTGCCGACCGACCCGCAGACGGTGCGGGCATGCGCCCGGTGCGTCGACGCGGTCGGCGGACGGTGATCGCCGCGGCGCTGGTCGTGATCGTCGTCGCGGGCGTCGGTCTCGTCGCATGGCGGGCCGTACCCGAACGGTGGTTGCCCTGGGACACCGCCGAGTTCCCGCAGATCGACGCCGCGGAACTCACGCCGGCCCAGCGACGCGTCGTCGAGGCGGTGCGCCACGAACACACCGCTCAGCGTCCCGGGACGTTCTACTCCGAGGGCGTCGACGAACCGTGGTGCGCGAACTTCGTGAGCTGGATCATGCGGACGGCCGGCAATCCGCTGGTCAACCCCCACTCCGGTCACTGGCGCATCCCCGGGGTGTACACGCTGCAGGAATACTACGAGGCCGCCGGTCGGTTCGACGCGGTCGGCGCGCAACCGCCCCGAGTGGGCGACGTCGTGCTCTACGACCGGTCGTCGGGATTCGGACAGCACACCAACATCGTCGTCGCAGTCGATGGTGAGTCCGCCGTCACCGTGGGGGGCAACGAGATGGGCCGCATCCGGGTGCATTCGCTGGACTGGCGCTCCGACGGCGGTGTCGTCGGATTCGGCCGCGGATTGCCGGGGTGACGATGACAGACTTCACCGGGTTCCCGGAGGCCGCCCTCGACTTCTACGACGATCTGGAGATCGACAACTCCAAGGTGTTCTGGGAGGCCCACAAGGCCACCTACCGTGCCGCGGTTGCCGAACCCATCCGCGCCCTGACCGACGCGCTGGCCGACGAGTTCGGCCCGGCCAAGATCTTCCGACCGCACCGCGATGTCCGGTTCTCGAAGGACAAAGCGCCGTACAAGACCCATCAGGGCGCGTTCGTCGCCGTGGCCCCGGCCACCGGGTACTACGTGCAGATCGGCGCACCGGGTGTTCGCGTCGGCGCGGGCTTCTACGAGGCCACCCCGGCCCGGCTCGCCGAGATTCGGAAGTCCATCGACCACGACCGCAGCGGACCCAAGCTCGAGAGCCTGCTCCGGCGGCTCACGGGGGACGGCTGGGAGATCGCCGGGGACCGGCTGAAGACCGCACCTCGCGGGTACGACGTCGCCCACCCGCGAATCGAACTGCTCCGCCACCGATCGCTGTCGGTGGGTCGGGACTACGGATTCGACGAGATCATCCATTCCGCGGAACTCGTCGATCGGGTGCGGCGGGACTGGCGGGCGACGGTCCCGTTCGTCGAGTGGATCGCGGCCCGCACCGGTAGCTGAGAGCCCGCACCGACCGGTTCGCGCGCCACATGGAAACGATCAGACGGCGACTTCGACGGTTGGCGCGCGCGTGCAACGGGAGGCGGGTGATACTGGTCGCCGACCGCGTCCGAGATCCGAGGACGATCACAGGCACCCGGGTGGACCTCCGATGACGATCCGAGTTTGTGACCCCGATGCCCGAGGAGCACCGATGACCGACACCGTCCACTACGGGCACATCTTCCATCTCGCCGGCAGTCCCGCGATCACCGAGGCGGTGGACGCGCTGGTATCGATACCCGACGGAGCTCTGGTGGTCGGCGACGACGGCACGATCAAGTTCGCCGGCGAGAGATCCGAGCTCCCTTCCGAATTCGCGAGCGCGGAGGCGCACGAGCACCCGAGCGGGTATCTCATCCCGGGCTTCGTCGACACCCACATCCACTTCCCGCAGACCTACGCCGGCGACTCCTACGGCGGCGGGCAACTGCTCGAATGGCTCAATCTGTGCATCTTCCCGTCCGAATCCAAGTTCGCCGACCACGAATTCGCCCAGGCCGCCGCGGTCGAGTTCACCAGGCGACGGGTCGCCGCGGGTACGACGGCGATGATGGTGTTCGGTTCCGCCTTCCCCCACGCCCAGGATTCCCTGTTCACCGAGACCCAGAAGGCCGGGCTGCGTACCGTGGCCGGCCGCGGCATCCAGACCGTCGGCGGTGACACCGCCAAGCCGCTGCTGACCTCGGAGGAGGAGGCGATCCGCCTCACCCGGGCCGAGATCGACAAGTGGCATGCCGCCGACACCGGCGACTACCGGACCGCGTTGCTGCACGTCGCGATCGTGCCGCGGTTCTCGCTGTCGGTGACCACCGAGACGCTGAAGAACCTCGGCGACCTGTACGACGAATACCGCGAGCAGGGCGTCTACGTCCACAGCCACCTCAACGAGAACAACCGTCCCGGCACCGGAGAGGTGGACACCACCAAGGAGGTCTACCAGGTCGACTCCTACCTCGACACCTATGACGGGAAGTTCCTGCCCGGATCGCAGGTCGGCGGCAAGAGCCTGCTCGGTCCGCGGACAATCCTCGCGCACTGCGTGCACTGCCAGGACGCCGAACTCGCGCGCATGGCCGAAACCGGTACCTCGATCTCGCATTGTCCGGTGTCTCAGTTGTTCCTCGGATCCGGCACGATGCCGTGGAAGCGCACCGTGGCGGCGGGTGTGAACATCTCCGCCGGAACCGATTTCGGCGGCGGCGACGAATGGCTCGTCCCGCGCGTACTCGGAGATGCCTTCAAACAGCACATCACCGAGCCCGGAGACGCCGGGGTGTCGATGCACCCTGCCGAGATGCTGTTCATCGGGACCGTCGGCGGGGCCCGGGCACTCGACATGGAGAACCGTTTCGGCAACTTCGATGAGGGCAAGGAAGCCGACTTCCTGGTCATCGAACCCGTGGACGCCCTGAAGTCCACGCTGGAGAACGCCGTCCGGTCCGACGATGCCGATCTCGCCCGCGACCAGACCCTGTTCGGCCTGCTGATGGGCCTGCGCGAGTCGTCCATCGCCGAGGTCTACGTCCAGGGGCGTCGGGTCACCGTCTGACCGGCAGCCCATGAATCGGCGACCCGAGGACACGACGATCGTCACCACCCACGACGCCACAGGCACCGCGATCATCGCGGTGTCGGTCTTCCACGCCGGCGACACCGGCGATTTCGCGGAGTGGGCCGCGACACTCGCCGCGTCGGCCACCGACTCCGACGGCTGTCTGGGTGTCGCGATCTCGGCGGTGACCGACGGACATTTCGACCCGGCGGTCGCCACCACCTTCGTCGACGAGGACGCCCTGGACCGTTGGCTCGACAGCTCGGGTCACCGCGCGGCGCTCGATGCCGGACGAGCGCACGGTTGGCTACCGGCGACGCCCGTGCTCGAACTCGTCGACGGGCGGTCGCCGCCGCCCGGTGTCGGCGCGTTCCGGCACGACATCGTCGCCGGAGCGGTACCCGAATTCATTGCGGCACAACACGTGCTGACCGACGCAGCAAGCGAGTTCGGCGGTTACGAGGGCACCGCGCTGTTCGTCGATGCGCAACAGGAGACATCGCTGTCGGTGTTGCGGTTCCGCACGGACCGCCAGCTGGCGGCCTGGGTCTCGTCGAGCCGACGCAGCGAAGCGCTCGCCGGGCTGCGTTCGAGCCTGACCCATGATTTCGAGACGATGGCCAGCACGACGGCCTTCGGCACCACGGTGCGCACCGATCGCGGCCGGATTCTGCAGACACCGAATTGGAAGTCGGCGATGATGGTGCTGCTGGTCCTGTACCCGACCGTGATGACCCTCTCCAGGTTCCTCGGCCCGACACTCGATCGTCTCGGTGCGGAGCCGTGGCTGGCATTGTGGCTGAGCCAGGTGGTCAGCGTCTCGCTCATGCAGTGGTGGCTGATGCCATGGGCCTCGCGCCCGTTCCGGCGGTGGCTCGATCCGGTAGACGGAAGCAACTGGCGCAGCAACGTCGCGGGGGCGGGTACGGTCCTGCTCCTCTACCTCCTGTGTCTGACGGTGTTCGCCAACGTGACGTGGCTCCAGTTCTGGGACTACGCCGACGCCTGATCTCGGCTCACCCCACGATCCCGTCGACGTACAGCCAGCGGCCGTTCGCTCGGAGGAAGCGACTGCGCTCGTGCAGCGATCCACGCTCCGCACCTCGCCGATAGTGGGCCGTGAACGTGACCTCTCCCTCGACCTCGAACAGTGAACCCCCACTACTCGACTCGATGTCGAGGCGGTACCAACGCATCGACTCGTCCAGATCGAGTGCGGCGGGGCGGGTGTCGGGATGCCAGCTCGCGAGCAGATGATTCCGATCGCCGAGCGCGAAAGCGGTGAAACGCGAACGCATCAACGTCTCTGCGGTCGGCGCGGCCCGCTCACCGGCGAGAACGGGACCGCAGCAGTCGCCGAGCGACAAGCCGGACGTGCACGGGCATCTCTCGGGGACGTCCCGCATTTCCGAACCGCGTTTCACCCCTCGATCGTAGGGTAGACAGGAGTGGCGGCCCGCCCGGGCGGCGGACCCACCGCGGACTATGCCCAGATGTTCTCACGATTGGAGCGATTACCTTGTCGGACAATGTGTATCGAGTCATCGAAGTGGTCGGATCGTCATCGACCGGCACCGACGACGCCATTCGTAACGCGATCGCTCGTGCCTCGCAGACCGTCAAGCATCTCGATTGGTTCGAGGTCACCGAGACCCGCGGCCACATCGAGGAAGGTCAGATCGCGCACTTCCAGGTCACGCTGAAGATCGGTTTCACGCTCGAGTCCTCTGCCGACGCGGCCCAGTGACCCGCGACCTCACCGCCGTGAGTTCGCGGCGGTGAGGAACGCACCGATCTCGGCCCCGACGGTGCGAGGAGACGCCCGCGTTCGGCATGCGCCCGGTCGGGTCCGAACCTAGACTTCGGGGGATCATGACGCGCACTCAGCTCCTCCCCGGCCGGTCGATCCGATGAAGTACACACAGACGATCGCCGGCACCACCTATGAGTTCGACGGCCTCGTCGAACTCATGGCGAAGGCCACCCCACGCCGATCCGGCGATGAACTGGCCGGTTGCGCCGCCGACTCCGACGCCGAACGTGCCGCGGCCGCATGGCAACTCGCCGACGTGCCACTAAGCCGATTTCTCGACGAGCCACTGGTGCCGTACGAGTCCGACGAGGTGACCCGACTGATCATCGACACCCATGACCGGACCGCGTTCGCCGAGATCGCCGACCTGACCGTCGGCGGGTTCCGGGACTGGCTGCTGGAGATCGCCACCCGATCCGATGCCGGTGAACGGCTCGCCCGCGTCGGCCCCGGACTGACCCCCGAGATGGTGGCCGCCGCGTCGAAGATCATGAGGAACCAGGACCTGATCCTGGTGGCGGCGGCGACCAGGGTGACGTCCGCCTTTCGCTCGACCATCGGACTGCCCGGCCGGATCGCGACGCGCCTACAGCCCAACCACCCCACCGACGACCCACGCGGCATCGCCGCGGCGACCCTCGACGGCCTGCTCATGGGCTGCGGCGACGCGGTCATCGGGATCAACCCGGCGTCGGACTCGCCGCGGGCGACCGCCGACCTGCTCCACATGCTCGATGACATCCGGCAGCGTTTCGAGATCCCGATGCAGTCGTGCGTGCTGTCGCACGTGACGACCACGGTTGACCTCATCGAGCAGGGGGTGCCGGTCGATCTCGTGTTCCAGTCCATCGCGGGCACCGAGGGCGCCAACAAGGGGTTCGGCGTCACCTTGGACATCTTGCGCGAGGCCGACGAGGCGGGCCGGTCGCTGCGCCGCGGAACCGTCGGCGACAACGTGATGTACCTGGAGACAGGTCAGGGGTCGGCGCTCTCGGCCGGTGCGCATCTCGGCACCGGCGGCAAGCCGGTCGACCAGCAGACCCTGGAGACGCGGGCCTACGCGGTGGCGCGGATGCTGAAACCGTTGTTGATCAACACCGTCGTCGGCTTCATAGGACCCGAGTATCTCTACGACGGCAAACAGATCATCCGCGCGGGACTCGAAGATCACTTCTGCGGCAAACTGCTCGGGCTCCCGATGGGAGTCGACGTCTGCTACACCAATCACGCCGAGGCCGACCAGGACGACATGGACACGCTGCTCACCCTGCTCGGCGTCGCCGGTGCCGCGTTCGTCATCGCCGTGCCCGGGGCGGACGACGTGATGCTCGGTTATCAGAGCCTGTCGTTCCACGACGCCCTCTATGTCCGTGAGGCACTCGGACTGCGGCCGGCGCCGGAGTTCGAATCCTGGCTGGCGCGACTCGGCATGACCGACGGCGCCGGCCGCATCCTGCCGGTCGATCCGGGCGAATCCCCACTCCTGCCACTGGCGTCCGGGCGATGACGCCGACCCAGCCCGCACCCGCGGACGATCAGCCGACCCCGGACCCCTGGACCGAGCTGCGCCGGAGCACACAGGCCCGGATCGGACTCGGACGCGCGGGCAATTCACTTCCGTCGCAACGAGTTCTCGAGTTCCAGTCCGCTCACGCAGTCGCCCGCGACGCCGTCCACGAGCCGCTCGACGTCGAGGATCTCACGCGCGCGATCGGCGAACTCGACCTCGATCCCCCGATCGTGGTCCGGAGTCGCGCGGCAACGCGCAGCGAGTACCTGCGCCGACCCGACCTCGGCCGGCTACCCGAAGATCTCTCGCAGCTCCCGCACGCCGACGCCGAGATCGGGATCGTGCTGGCCGACGGACTGTCACCTCGCGCCCTCACCGATCACGGCGGCGGCTTGGTCGCGGCACTGCTACGTCAATTCGACGGCCGGTACTCGATCGCGCCGCCGGTCATCGCGACCGAGGCCCGCGTCGCACTCGGTGATCACATCGGCGAGGCGCTCGGCGTCAGCACGCTCATCGTGATCATCGGCGAGCGTCCCGGCCTCTCGGTCGCCGACAGCCTGGGCGTCTATCTCACCCACCTCCCCCGGCCGGGACGCGCCGACTCCGACCGGAACTGCATCTCGAACATCCACCCGCCCGACGGTCTGCACTACGACGTCGCCGCACGGACGACTGCCGCGCTCATCGACGGCGCCCGGAAACTCGGACGATCCGGTGTCGCACTGAAGGACATGTCGCGCACGGACGCCCTCGCGCAGATCGACGACGCGGAGGCACTCCCGCACGAGTCGTGAGTGCGTTTCACTCCCTGAGGTGCGAGCGAAGCGAGCCTCCTTCTGCTCGCTGATCCGAAAGGACGACACAACCATTGCTCCCTGAGGTGCGAGGAGCGCAAGCGACGAGCCACGAAGGGTTTGACGACGCATCTCACCAAGACCCTTCGTGACGGCCTCCGCAAGCTCCGGCCTCCTCAGGGAGCAGTAATTGGGCCCGCTCCGAGCACAACGAGTTCGTTCCAGTCCACGACGGCCGCCAGGTGCAGCTACTGAGGTGCGAGCGAAGCGAGCCTCGAAGGACTCCATACGTGTCTCACCCGGCCCTTCGTGGCTCGTCGCTAACGCTCCTCGCACCTCAGGGACCAGTTGGGTCTGTGCTTCTTTCGGATCAGGGAGCGGAGGGGTCAGGTCCCGAGGATCTTCGCCTTCTGTGCGGCGAACTCGGCCTCGGTGAGGATGCCCTGCTGGTACAGGGCTCCGAGCTCCTTCAGCGCCGAGATGGTGTCCGTCGGGGTCGATGCGGGCGCCTGCTGCTGAGGCGGCGGGGCGTACTGGGGTTGTGCGTACTGTTGTTGTGCCCGTGGGTCCTGGGCAGCGGCACCCTGCTGAGCCCATCGGCTCGCCTGGCGTCGGGACACCCGGTTGCTCACCGCCGTCGCGGTGCCGGAGATGACGGCGGTGCGGGCGACGCCGCGGAGAAGTCCTGGCATGGTCTGTCCTTTCGAGGTTTCAGGTCGGTGGTCGCAGTGCGCTACGCGGTCGGAGCGGCCGGCGCCGCCTCGTCGGCCGCATCGAGTTGGGCGAGCAGTGCGTTCACCGGTATCCGGCCCGAAGCGACGAGCTGTCCGCCGCCCTTTCGGACGGCCGTGGCGAACGGAGCAGCCCATGCGTTCTCCCAGACGAGGACGGCCGCGCTCGACCCCGGATCGATCACCGTGGCCGCCTCCGCGAGGTCGGAGTCGTCGAGCAGGGAGGTCGCCGCGCCGTCGAAGATCGCGAAATCAGCGCCGAGCGAGTTGATCTCGAGCCGGGCGACCGTACCGTCGGCGTCCTTGGTGATGAAGACGATGTCGATCAGTCGCACGATCCCGCGGTCGATCAGATCGATGAGATGTGGAAGTGCCTCACCGGTCGGCTGCTTGCCCGTCCACTCGACCACGATGTAGTCGATGGGTCCGAGTTCGCGGTCAGCCGTCTGGTCGACACCTGCTTGGTCGTCCAATTCCTTCTCCCTGTCTCGTGCCGTCGATGTGACCGTCTGGCAGCGGGCCCCGGTCACGACCTCAGATCCACCACCGAACGTCCCGGTTGCGCCTCGTACAGTTCGCCGATCTCCCTGGCGTACTTGGTCGCAATCGGCTTGCGGCGCAACTTCATCGTGGGGGTGAGCTCGTCGCCGCCGGGATCCCAGGCGGTCGGCACGATGGTAAATCGTTTGACCTGCTCCACGCGGGACAGTGACCGATTTCCGGCACGGATTGCCACCGCCACCTCGTCCACCACGTCGGGGTGCGAGGACAACTCGGTCAGGTCGGCACCGGACAGGTCGAGTCGCTTGGCCCGCGCGGCCGCCGCATCCGGGTCGAGAACCACGAGCGCGGACACATAGGGCCGGCCGTCGCCGATCGCCGCGACCTGACCGATCAGCGACGACGCCGCCTTCATCGCGTTCTCGATGTTGGTGGGCGACATGTTCTTCCCGGACTCGTTGATCATCAGTTCCTTCTTGCGGTCGACGATGGTCACGTTGCCGTCACCGTCGATCGTCGCGATATCACCGGTCGACAGCCAGCCGTCGGCATCGATCGTCTCGGCCGTCTTGTCGGGCTGTTTGCGGTAGCCGCGCATCACGACCGGTCCGCGGACGAGGAGCTCTCCGTCGTCGGCCAGTCTCACCTCCATGCCGCGGACCGGTTTGCCGACGGTTCCGATCCGGAGGTTGTCGCTGGTCGTCATCGTCGAGACGCCGGTGGTCTCCGACATCCCCCAGACCTCGAGAACCGGGATACCGAGTCCCAGGAAGAATTTCAGCACCTCCGGTGGGATCGCGGCCGCACCCGATCCGGCGAAGGAGACCTGGTCGAGGCCCAGCGCGGTACGGACCTTGTGCAGCACCAGGCGGTCGGCGAGACCGTGTGTGAGACCACCGGAGCCCTTGCCGTCGATCTGGGCCTGCGCCGCCGAGGCCCCGGCGCGGAACGCCCAGTCGGCGAGCGCCTTCTTGACCGGGCTGGACTCCTCGGCCAACTTCGCCTCGATCCCCGCTCGGATCTTCTGCCACACCCGCGGCACCCCGAAGAAGAACGTCGGGTGCACGTCGGGAAGGGCCGCGGCGATCTCCCGGGGATCGGGCACCGTGGTGATCTGGATGCCGCGCATCATGTTCGCGGCGTGGGAGGAGACCCGGTCGGCGATGTGCGCTGCGGGCAGATACGAGATGGCCCGGTCGTCGAAGCCCGCCTGAACGATCTCGGCGAGCGCCGTCATCTCGGCGACGATGTTGCGATGGGTGATCTCGACGCCCTTCGGCGGACCGGTGGTGCCCGAGGTGTAGATCAGGGTCGCGAGGTCCTCGGGTTCCACCGCCTGCCACGTCGCGGTGAAGTCGAATCCGGCCGGCGGCGGAGACTGTTCGAGATCGGCCAGCGACAACGCGCCCGTCGCGACGCCGTCGACGACGATCGTGGTGGACACCCCGGTCGCCGCGGCGGTGATCGCGGGCAGGAACACCTGCTCGGTGACGACGACGGAGTTCTCCGCGTTGCCGAAGAGGTACTCGATCTGTTGGGGCGAACTCGTGTTGTAGATCGAGAACGGAACCGCGCCGAGGTGCAGCGCCGCGGCGTCGACGAGGTGGAACTCGGGGCGGTTCGTCAGCATGATCCCGACGGTGTCGCCGCGCTTGACCCCCAGGGCCGCGAGCCCGCCGGCGATGGCTTCGACGCGCGCGGCGTACTCCGTCCACGTGATCTCCTGCAGCCCACCGACCGTACGGATGGCGACGGCGTCGGGCCGTACGGTGACCGTCTGCTGGAACGCGGCGGGCAGCGTCGCCACCGCGACACCGGTCTGATGGGGGAAGGTGATGGTCTCTGCAGCGGTCATGACAGTCCTCGACTGGCCGAAGTGATGTGTTGCACGTCACATTAGCCAGTTCGGACGCGCGTCACGGCCGGTTCCGGTGAATGGTGAACTGTTGACAAAAACCCCAGATCAGGACCGTTTGTCGAGCGAAGGACGCTCGGTCAGCGACTCGAGATTCCAGGCGCCGCCACCGGTCAGTTCAAGCAGGTCGGTGTGATGCTGGTCGGTGGTGCTGCGGTGACTCACCGACACCAGGATCGTCTCCGGCAGCTCCGTGCGGACGAGCGAGTACAGCGAGTACTCCAGCCCCTCGTCCACAGCCGAGGTCGCCTCGTCCATGAACACGGCCTGCGGCCGGGTCAACAGGATGCGCGCGAAGGCGATGCGCTGCTGCTCGCCCGGGGAGAGCACCTTGACCCAGTCCTCCTCGTCGTGGAGCCGGTCTGCCAGATGCGGGAGGAAGACCTTCTCGAGCGCCGCCTTGATGGCCTCGTCACCGACGTCGTCGGGCAGTGCCGGGTAGGCGACCGCCGTGCGCAGATCCCCAGCGGGATGTAGGGCATCTGCGACAGGAACAGCGTGTGCTCCCCCGGCGGCCGGGTGAACTCGCCGTCGATGAAGGGCCACAGTCCGGCGAGGCCGCGGAGCAGTGTCGTCTTGCCCGAGCCCGACCGCCCTTTGACGACGAGAGCGGCCCCGGGTGCCAGGGACAGGTTGAGCGCGCTGATGAGTTCGTCGCCGCTCGGGGTCTTCACGTCGACGTCCGACAGAGCGACTGCGCGTTCGCGATCCACGGTCGTGACCTGGGCCATGGTGCGCGACCGTGCATCGGCGTCGGCGAGACCGTCGAGACGGATGATCGACGCGCGCAGAGCGGTGAAATCGTCGTAGGCGTTCCGGAAGAACGAGAGTGCGTCGTGCATCTCGCCGAAGGCGCTGGCGGTCTGCGTCATGTCACCGAGCTTGATCTGACCGTCGAAGAACCGCGGTGCCTGCACGAGAAGTGGGAACACCACCGCGAGCTGCGACGCGCTGAAGTTCCAGCCGACGAACGCCAGCTGCACATGGATGATCTGCCAGAAGTTCTTGACGACCGCACGGAATCTGGTCATGAGGTTGTTGTGTTCGACGCGCTCGCCGCTGTAGAAGGCGACGTTCTCCGCGCTGTCACGGACGCGGACGAGTGCGTAGCGGAAGTTCGCGGTGAGGCGTTCGCGCCAGAAGTTCAGTCGAATCAGCGGGCGTCCGATGGCGAACGCGACCACGCTGGCGACGAGAACGTAGACCAGGACCAGCCACATCATCATGCGCGGGATCTCGACGCCGAACAGCGTGACCGGCCCGGACAGGTCCCAGAGCACGACCGAGAACGACACGATCGACGCACACGCCGGGAGCACACCGTTCGTCGAGACCCCACCGCCGCCCCAGAACAACGACGAGCCGACGGTGGCGATGTTGGTGATGTCGGCCTCGATACGCTGGTCCGGGTTGTCGACGCCGGGGTGGATGTCGACGGCCCGTCGCTGCGGATCCGACTTACCGCGCCCGAATCGTCTGCGCCGCAACAGTCCAGCGCTGAGGTCGACGAATCGGTTGCGGTAGAAGGCACGGCCGGACATCCAGTCGGCCGTCGCCCCTTCGGTCAGCCAGTAGCGGAGCCGGATCTCGAAAGCCGCACCGACATAGATCTCCACCATGGTGCGGACGACGTGAGTGGCGGCGAGGATGCCGAAGATCGTGATCGAATGCCAGAACGCGTCTTTGCCGATCTGGAGCATCTCCGCTCCCTGGGGCCCGCCCGTCGCGATGCCCTCGGCCGCGGTTTGCAGGGACGTGTACAGGTCGTTGCTCCAGTAGCTGAACAGGACGCTCAGCCGCACACCGAGCAACGACAGCAGGGTGAGGACGACGACCAGCGCCCACGCCCAGACCCGGGTTCTCGGGTCGGTGAAGAACCCGCCGATCACCCGCCACAGCGGGCCGCCCCACCGGCTGAACCGCGACAGCAGATATCCGATCACCAGGATGGCCACGGCCGAGATCGCAAACGCGATCGCCAACCACTTCAGACTGGCCCACACCTCGTTGCCCCAGTCGATGCTGTACTCCACGCACACTCCTCGCGTCGGATGGCCCGGCGGCGGGCATCACGGTCGACAAACCCCGGTCGATCGCAGCGAGGACCCCGTCGCCACAACGGGTCCGGGCCTCAACGATGATCCGGCGCAGTTTAACCCGGCGTTCACCCGGTGTCCGGGCAACCGCGTCGACGGAGCGCCGACCGGCCGCCGGGAGCGCGGAATGTCGGTTTTGCCGAGCGGTTCTGGTGACGTCAGCCCAGCGGGCGCAGCACCGCGCCCTGCTGGAGCGCCGCGGTCGAGACCGACTCCGAGAAGCGACGGTCGGCATCGCCGACGCTGACGAGATAGCCCGCGTCGGTGTAGTCCACGCCGTTCACCTCGAAGGTGAGTTGGCACCCGTCGTCGCCGCGGAGGAACACCGACAGCGTGGTGCGGGCGACCTCCCCGCCGGCCGCGTCGAAGAGGACGACCGGTGCGCCGCGGGCCAACGTGCCGCCGTCTGGGAGCGCGGCGTTCTCGGTCAGACAATCCGCAACGACCCCGCCCTTGGCGGTGAACGTGGGCGTGGTCAGCAGGCCGGCGACGACCGCGACACCCACGACGACCGCGAAGACGATCAACGCGACCGCGGTCGCGACGATGACCGGGACACGCGTACGCCGCTGCCATGTCCGGCGCGGCAGCGGTGGGCCGGGGTCCAACCACATCTCGGGTGCGGGGCCGTACCCCGGGGTCATCGACCCGCCCGTGCCGCGATCCATCAGCTCCCCCTGCAGACCCGTGCGGTCACTTCTTGGGCGGGAAGTACTTGATGAGCGCTTCTTGCACGACCGACGTCGCGAGAGTGCCGTCGCGCATCCAGAACCGGCCCGACCCCATCCCGCGTGACCCCGTCGCGACCGGGGACCGCGTGGCGTACAGCAGCCAGTCGTCGAACCGGAACTCGCGGTGGAACCACATCGAGTGATTGACGGTCGCGGCGAACAACCGGTCCATGCCCCAGGAGAGGCCGTGGGTGGTGATGATCGAGTCCAGCACCGTGGTGTCGGAGGCGTAACACATTGCGGCGACGTGCATCACGGGGTCGTCGGGCATCGTGCCGTCGGCCTTCATCCACACCCGGTTGTCGGTCAGCTTCGCCCCCGCCTCCTTCGCCTTCCAGCTCGGATCGTTCGCGAAACGGATGTCGATGGGGTGCAACGCATTCACGAAGGCCGCGATACGGTCCTCGTAGCCCTTGAAATGCTCACCGAGAGTGGGCAATTCCTCCGGATAGGGCACCTGGGGGATCTCCACCGCGTGCTCGAGCCCAGAAGTGTTGTCCTGGAACGCGACCAGCATCGTGAAGATCTCTTCGCCGTCCTGCTTGGCCGTCACCTGACGATTGGCGAACGACCTGCCGTCGCGGAACCGGTCGACGTGGTACTCCAACGGTTTGGTGACATCACCACCACGGATGAAGTGCGCGTGCAGGGCGTGGATGGGCGGATTTCCCCGACTCAGACTCCGGGCCGCCGCGACGACCCCCTGGCCGAGCAGCTGACCGCCGAACGTCCGGGCGGTGACCTGCTCGGGATGGTGCCCGATGAACAGGTCATCGCCCTGACGTTCGACGTCGAGCAATGCGAGCAGCTTGCCGAGATCCCCGGCCTGGTCCACGGTCATGCCTCACACCCTAGAACTCGGACGCGGCCGCGTGGTGCACCGGTCCGAGCAGGAGCGGACGCGGTCAGTGGTCCTGCTCGCCGATCCGGTGCACGTGGATCAGGTTGGTCGAACCCACCGTCCCGGGCGGGGCCCCGGCCACGATCACCACGACGTCACCCTCGCTGAGTCGGCCGATACGCAGCAGCTGATGGTCGACCTGGTCGATCATGTGGTCGGTCGTGTCGACGTGGTCGACGATGAACGTCTCGGTTCCCCAGCTCAGCGCGAGCTGGCTGCGGACAGCCTGGGTCGGCGTGAACGCCAGCAACGGGAGGCGCGAGTGCAGACGGGCCAGTCGACGCACGGTGTCCCCGGACTGGGTGAACGCGACCAGCGCCTTCACCTCGAGGCGCTCGCCGATGTCGCGCGCCGCGTAGGAGATGACACCGCGCTTGGTACGCGGCACGTGGGACAGCGGCGGCACGTCACGGGGGCCGGTCTCGACCGCCCGACAGATCCGGTCCATGGTCCGCACCGTCTCGAGCGGGTACTTGCCCACCGACGTCTCGCCGGACAGCATGACCGCGTCGGCACCGTCGAGGACCGCGTTGGCCACGTCGGAGGCCTCGGCCCGGGTCGGGCGCGAGTTCTCGATCATCGAGTCGAGCATCTGCGTCGCCACGATCACCGGCTTCGCGTTCTCACGGGCCATCTGGATGGCCCGCTTCTGCACCAGCGGCACTTCCTCGAGCGGCAGTTCGACGCCCAGGTCGCCACGGGCGACCATGATCGCGTCGAAGGCCAGCACGATGGCCTCGAGGTTCTCGATCGCCTCGGGCTTCTCGAGCTTCGCGATGACCGGCACCCGGCGGCCGACGCGGTCCATCACCTCGTGGACCAGTTCGATGTCGGAGGGGCTGCGCACGAAGGAGAGCGCCACCATGTCCACGCCCAGTTCGAGGGCGAATTCCAGGTCGGCGATGTCTTTCTCCGACATCGCCGGCACCGAGACACTCATCCCGGGCAGCGACAGCCCTTTGTTGTTGCTGACCGGGCCGCCCTCGGTCACGGTGCAGAGGACGTCGTTGCCCTCGACCGCGGACACGGCGAGGCCGACCTTGCCGTCGTCGACGAGCAGGCGGTCGCCGGGGCTGGCGTCCTCGGCGAGCTGCTTGTAGGTGGTCGAGACGCGGTCGTGGTCGCCCACGACGTCGTCGACGGTGATGCGCACCTGCTCGCCGGTCGCCCAGACGGTCGAGCCGTCACAACCGTCGAAACGGCCGAGCCGGATCTTGGGGCCCTGTAGGTCGGCGAGGACGCCGACGGCTTTCTCCGTGGTGTCCGAGGCCTTGCGGACGCGCGCATAGACGGCCGCATGGTCCTCATGCGTGCCGTGGCTGAAGTTCATCCGGGCCACGTCCATGCCGCTTTCGACGAGCTCTTTCAGTCGCTCGTCGCTCGCGGTGGCGGGGCCCAGGGTGCAGACGATTTTGGTTCGGCGTGTCACAAGAACACCTTAGTCCCGTCCATGGTCCATCTCCATGTCGCCGACGACATGTCACCGGCCCGCCACCGGCTGTTACCGCTGGTGGCGAGCCGCTACCGCCGAGTATGAAATTTACTTAACTTGTTGCGGCCGCGTGTGTTCGACCGAGCCCGTTGGGTGGCGGCGAGGGCCTGCTCAGCGCACCGACAGGGGCAGGGACGCCGGACGGACCGGAGACGGGAGGTCGGACTCGCCGACCAGGAACTCGTCGACCGCACGCGCGGTCGAGCGACCTTCCGCGATCGCCGACACCACGAGCGACGCGCCGCGGTGGGCGTCACCGCAGACGAACACGCCCGGGGCGTCGGTCTGCCAGTCGCTCCCGCAGGAGATGACGCCGCGCCGGTTCGGCTCGATCTCGAGATCGGCGAGCAGCGCCCCACCCCGTACCCCGGCGAACCCGATCGCGAACAGGGCCAGCTCGCAGGGGATCTCGAATTCCTCACTCACCGGCGTGATCTCGCGGCGCCCGTCGGCATCGCGCGTCACCTCCACCTCGGCGAGCACCATCGTCGTGACGTTGCCGTCCTCGTCACCCTCGAATCGCTGAACCGCAACCTGGTGCAGCCGTTCGCCGCCCTCGTCGTGTGCGCTCGAGGTCCGCATGATCAACGGCCATGTCGGCCACGGCGACCGTTCGTCGTCGCGCTGCCCGGGCAGTTCCGGGTTGTAGTCGAGTTGCACGACCGAGGCCGCGCCCTGACGGTGCGCCGTACCCAGGCAGTCGGCTCCCGTGTCACCACCGCCGATGATCACGACGTGCTTGCCCGCGGCGGTGATGGGTGACGGCCCGTCGCCCTCGCACTCCTTGTTGGCGGGCACGAGATGCTCCATGGCGAGGTGGATGCCGTTCAGCTCCCGCCCCGGCACCGGGTTGTCGCGTGCCTCCATCGCACCGATGGCCAGGACCACCGCGTCGTGGTTCGCGCGTAGATCAGCCACGGACAGGTCGGCCCCCACGTCGCAGTTGGTGACGAAGGTCGTTCCCTCCGCCCGCATCTGCGCGATACGTCGGTCGATGTCGGACTTCTGCAGCTTGTACTCCGGGATGCCGTAGCGGAGCAAACCGCCGAGACGGTCGTCGCGCTCGTAGACGGTGACGTCGTGACCAGCCCGGGTGAGCTGTTGTGCCGCAGCCAGTCCCGCGGGTCCGGAGCCGACGACCCCGACCGACTTGCCGGTCGTGGACTCGGGCGGCTCGGGCCCGATGATGCCTTCGGCCCACGACTCGTAGGCGATGGTCTTCTCGATGCGCTTGATCGTCACGCTGCCGCCGGTCGCCGGTTCGGAGATCGACAGCACGCAGGCGGACTCGCACGGCGCCGGGCACACCATCCCGGTGAACTCCGGGAAGTTGTTGGTCGCGTGCAGCCTGCTGCTCGCGGCATCCCACCGGCCGCGCCGGACGAGGTCGTTCCACTCCGGGATGAGATTGCCCAGTGGGCAACCCGCGGTTCCGGAGTGACAGAACGGGATACCGCAGTCCATACACCGGCGGGCCTGTCCGCTGACCTCGTCGAGGACCTTGATCGGATTGTCGGCGTGTTCGTAGACGTCGTCCCAGTCCTGGACGCGTTCGGCGACCGGACGGTACTTCGCCTCTTTCTTCGGGACCTCCAGGAACCCGCGCGGGTCAGCCACGTGCCGCCTCCATGATCGCTGAATCGACGTCGCGCCCTTCGGCTTCGGCCATCCGGGCCGCGTCGAGGACACGCTTGTAATCGGTGGGCATCACCTTGGTGAACGCCAGGCAGCGTCGAGGCCAGTCGGCCAGTATCGATGCGCCGATCGCGGAACCGGTCAGTTCCGTGTGCGTGGCGATGGTGTGCTTGAGCCAGGCGAGGTCTTCCGGGTCGGGACGCAGGAGTTCGACCATGGCCATGTTGACCTTCGCGGGATCGAGGTCGTGGACGAACGCGATACCACCCGACATGCCGGCCGCGAGATTGCGTCCCGTTGGTCCGAGGACGACCACCCGGCCACCGGTCATGTACTCGCAGGCGTGGTCGCCCACTCCTTCGACGACCGCCGTCGCACCCGAGTTGCGTACCGAGAAGCGTTCGCCCACTCGGCCTCTGAGGTACACCTCGCCGGAGGTCGCCCCGTAGAGGATCGTGTTGCCGGCGATCACCTGGTCCTCGGCGACGAACAGCGAGTCGGGATTCGGCGTGACGACGATCTTGCCGCCGCACAATCCCTTTCCGACGTAGTCGTTGGTGTCACCGGTCAACCGGATCGTCACTCCCGGCGGCAGGAAGGCCCCGAGCGATTGCCCGGCCGAGCCCTCGAGCCTGACCGTGATCGTGTCGTCGGCGAGGCCGTCGGCCCCGTACCGCCGGGTCACCTCCGAGCCGAGCAGGGTGCCGACCGTCCGGTTCACGTTGCGCACCGGCAACTCCAGGGTCACCGGGTGTGCGTCCTCGAGTGCACCCTCGGCGAGCTGGATCAGCGTCTGGTCCAGCGCGCGCTCGAGGCCGTGTTCCTGGCCCCGCACCCGACGACTCGGTCCCTTGTCCTCGACCTTGCGGAAGATCGGGCTGAGGTCGAGCCCCTTGGACTTCCAGTGCGCGACCGCCGCGTCGGTGTGCAGACGCTGCGACTGCCCGATGGCGTCGTCGAGCGTGCGATAACCCAACTGCGCCAGATACTTCCGGACGTCCTCGGCGATGAAGCGGAAGAAGTTGACCAGGTGGTCGACCTGACCGGTGAAGCGGGACCGCAACAGCGGATTCTGGGTGGCGACGCCGACCGGGCACGTGTCGAGGTGACAAACGCGCATCATGATGCACCCGGCGACGATCAGCGGCGCGGTGGAGAACCCGTATTCCTCGGCGCCGAGCAAGGCCGCGGTGATGACATCGCGCCCGGTGCGCAGCGCCCCGTCGCACTGCACCGTGATGCGGTCGCGCAGGCCGTTCAACATCAGCGTCTGCTGGGCGTCGGCGAGGCCGATCTCCCACGGCGTGCCGGCGTGTTTGAGCGAGGTCAGCGGCGACGCGCCGGTGCCGCCGTCGTGCCCGGAGATGAGGACGACGTCGGCGTGCGCCTTCGACACCCCGGTCGCGACCGTCCCCACGCCGACCGCACTGACCAGCTTCACATGGATGCGTGCCTGCGAATTCGCGTTCTTCAGGTCGTGGATCAACTGGGCGAGATCCTCGATCGAGTAGATGTCGTGGTGCGGCGGCGGCGAGATCAGCGCGACACCCGGCGTCGAATGCCGGGTCTTCGCGATCCACGGATACACCTTGTAGGCCGGGAGCTGGCCGCCCTCACCGGGTTTGGCACCCTGCGCCATCTTGATCTGGATGTCGGTGGCGTTGATGAGGTAGTCGCTGGTCACGCCGAACCGGCCCGACGCGACCTGCTTGACCGCGCTGCGGCGTTCCGGATCGTAGAGACGCTCGACGTCCTCGCCGCCCTCCCCCGAGTTCGACCGGCCGCCGATCCGGTTCATGGCCATCGCGATGGTCTCGTGGGCCTCCGCGGAGATCGATCCGTAACTCATCGCGCCGGTGTTGAAGCGCTTCATGATGTCCTCGACCGGCTCCACCTCGTCGAGCGGGATCGGTTCGCGCGCATCGAGATCGAAGTCGAACAGTCCGCGCAGGGTGCCACCCTCACGCGAGAGCCGGTCGACCTCGTCGGAGTACTTCTGGAAGATCTCGGCCCGGCCGGTCTTGGTGGCGTGCTGCAGCAGGAAGATGGTCTCGGGCGAGAACAGGTGCAATTCGCCCTCGCGGCGGTACTGGTACTCGCCGCCGACCTCGAGTCGACGGTAGACCTGTTCGGTGGGGTTCTCCGGGAAGGCCCGGTGGTGGCGGATGCGCACCTCCTCGGCCAGTTCGTCGAGTCCGACGCCCTCGATCCGCGACACCGTCCGGGTGAAGTACTCGCGCACCACCTCCGACGACAATCCCACGGCCTCGAAAGCCTGTGCGGCGGTGTAGGAGCTGATGGTCGAGATACCCATCTTGCTCATCACCTTCAGCACACCCTTGCCCAGCGCCTCCAGATAGTTGCCGATCGCCTTGGCCCGGGTCACCCCGGTCAGCTCACCCTCGGCGATCAGATCCTCGATGGTCTCGAGCGCCAGGTAGGGATTGACCGCGGCCGCGCCGAATCCGATCAGGGTCGCGATGTGGTGGACCTCGCGGGCATCGCCGGACTCCACGACGAGGGCGACCCGCGTCCGCTCCTTGGTGCGGACCAGGTGGTGGTGCACCGCCGAGGTGGCCAGCAGCGACGGGATGGGCGCGTGCTCGGCGTCGGTGAGCCGGTCGGAGATCACCAGCGTCGTGTGCCCCTCGGCGATCGCCTGACTGGCCCGCAGCCGGAGGTCCTCGAGCGCCGCGGCGAGACCCGCACCGCCCTCGGACACCTCGTAGAGCGCCCGCAGCACCTTCGCCGACAGACCAGGATTGTCACCGTCGTCGTTGATGTGGACGAGCTTGGCCAGCTCGGCATTGTCCAGCACCGGCCAGTGCACCATGATCTGGCGGCACGACGCCGCGGTCGGCCGCAGCAGGTTCTGCTCCGGACCCATCACGCGACTCATCGACGTGACGATCTCCTCGCGGATCGCATCCAGCGGCGGATTCGTGACCTGGGCGAACAGCTCGACGAAGTAGTCGTAGAGCAGCCGCGAACGCTGCGACAGCACGGCGACCGGGGTGTCGGTGCCCATCGATCCGAGGGGTTCGTAGCCCGACGCCGCCATCGGGGTCAGGAGTACGCGCAGATCCTCCTCGGTGTAACCGAAGGAGATCTGCCGGCGGACGACGGTGTCGTGGTTGGGCTGGAAGACCGGCCGGTCCGGGAGCGTGGCGATGTCGAGCAACCCGGCGTGGAGCCACTCGTCGTACGCCTCGGCGTTCATGAGCTCGCCCTTGAGTTCCTCGTCCGGGATGATCCGGCCCTGCTCGGTGTCGACGAGGAACATGCGGCCGGGTTCGAGCCGGCCCTTGCTGATCACGTCGTCGACCGGGACGTCGAGCACACCGGACTCGGAGGCGAGGATGACCCGGCCGTCGCGGGTCTGCCACCACCGGCCCGGGCGCAGTCCGTTGCGGTCGAGGACCGCGCCGACGACCGTGCCGTCGGTGAACGTGACGCACGCGGGACCGTCCCAGGCCTCCATGAGCGAGGAGTTGAACTGCAGGAACGCCCGACGACGGGGATCCATGTCGGGCACGTTCTCCCACGCCTCGGGCACCATCATCATCACCGCGTGGTGGACGTCCCGACCGCCGAGGTGCAGGAGTTCGAGGACCTCGTCGAGCGACGCCGAGTCGGAGGCCTCGGGCGTGCAGATCGGGAATGCGCGCTTGAGATCGCCGGGGATGAGGTCGGTCTCGAGGAGCGCCTCGCGGGCACGCATCCGGTTCCGGTTGCCGCGCACGGTGTTGATCTCGCCGTTGTGCGCCACGAACCGGAAGGGGTGCGCGAGCGGCCACGACGGGAAGGTGTTGGTGGAGAACCGGGAGTGGACGATGGCGATCGCGCTGAGGCAGCGGTCATCTCGCAGATCCTCGTAGTACAGCGGGAGCTGCATCGTGGTGAGCATGCCCTTGTAGACCATCGTTCGACTCGACAGCGATGGGAAGTACAGCCCGGTGCCGGCTTCGTCGATCTCCGGTGTCACCCGTTCGGCCTGCTTGCGGAACGGGTAGATGAAGCGGTCGAGCGCGAGCCCGGCGATGCGGTCGGCGCCGGGCGCCGGGTCGACGGTGACGAACAGCTGCATCATGTACGGCATGCATGCGACGGCCGTCCCGCCGACGTCGGCGTGTTCGTGGTCGACGGGGAGGTCCCGCCAGCCGAGCACGGTGATGCCCTCGTCGGCGGCGAGGGCCTCGACCCGCTCGATCGCCGCGCGGCGCAGGTCGGGGTCCATGGGCAGGAAGCACGTTCCCGCGGCGTAGCTGTTCGACCCGTCCGCGGCGGGCTCGGGTAGGTCGAAGTCGACGGTGTCGCGCAGCAACTCGTCGGGGAGTTGGATCAGGATTCCCGCGCCGTCACCGCTGTTGGTCTCCGCCCCGGCCGCACCTCGATGTTCGAGGTTCTCCAGCGCCAGCAACCCGTCGGCGACGATCGAATGCGAACGGCGACCGTGGATGTCGGTGACCATGGCCACACCACACGAATCGACCTCGGCCTCCGGGTCGTACAGACCCTGCTTGGCCGGCAGCGCAGAAAACAGCATCACTACCTCCACTCGAACCGAGAACCGGCTCGCTGCTGAGTGTCCAATGGGACAGCACTGGCCCGTGGAGCATTGCGCGGCGTACGAATGACCGTGCCGAGATCGGTACCGGGTTGAGTCAGAACCGTTGAGCGCTTGCGTGCTCTGGAACGGTCGGTACCGGGCGGAGGATCGCGCACCGTGAGATCCGATCCTATCCGAACACCCGGGGAGGCGTCGTCACCCGCGACCTGTGACCCTGCCGACGGATCAGCTCGTGGCAGGACCGAACGTCAGGACTTGTCTCCGTCGGAGGAACCGGCACCGGCACCCGGTGTGGTGTCGGTGGGGGTGTCCGTCGGGATGTCGGTATCCGACTCCTCGGCGGGATCGGCGGTGTCGGTGACCGCGTCGGCGTCGATGTCCGGATCGGCGTCGGCGACCGGATCGGCGTCGGCAACCGGATCGGCGTCGGCAACCGGGGCTGCGTCGGGGACCGAGCCGGTGGTCGAGTCGTCCTTGTCGGCCGCGTCCATGTCGTCGTCGGCCTCGGAGTCTGCGGAGTCCACGGTCTCGTCGGCAGCCGGTTCGTCCCCCGGCGACGTCGCCGTCTCCGGCTGAGCGGGCGTTCCGGCCTCGGTACCGGCCTCGGTCGCTGAGGTCGTCTCCTCGTCGGCCCCGAGGTCGACCGCTTCGTCTGTCGGAGTTTCGGGGTGCGAGGTGGTGTCCGACTCGGCCCCGTCGAGCGCTTCCTCGTCGAGCGCTTCGTCGACCGGCTCCTCGCCACCGGCCTCGACGGTGTCCTCGCCCGGCTCGACCGGACCGTCGGCAACCGGCTCCGGTTCGGCGCCCGGCTCCGCTTCGGTCGTCGAGTCCGTGTCCGGTTCGACGCCCGGCTCCGCATCGCTGCCCGCGGCCACGGGGTGTGCGGCCGCAACCGGGTCATCCGTGCCGGCGGTGTCGTCGGTGGACGGCTCCCCCACCGCGCCCGCCTTCCGACCCTGGTCGTCGGAATCGAACAGGGATGATCCCGCCGCACCCGTCGCCACCCCGGCGGCGGCCGCCGGACTCGGCTCCGGTTCGATGTCCTCGTCGTACCAGTCGTCGACGTACCCGGCGACACCCTGCTCCGCGAGCTCCGCGGCACGGTCGTCGTGATACATCTCCAGTCCCTGTTCGCGTCCCTTGGGCGCGACCACGAAATAGACGACGGCGGCGAGGAACACCAGCGCCGCGGTGAAGAGGTTCGGTCGGATGCCCGCGATGTCGTTGGCGACGGCCGCGCGGTCGTCGCGCAGCAATTCGATGAAGAACCGGCCCAGGCAGTAGCCCGCGACGTAGAGCGCGAACAACCGGCCGTGCCCGATGCGGAAGAACCGGTCGACGACCACCAGGAGCACGACGATGAGCACGTTCCACAGCAGCTCGTAGAGGAAGGTCGGATGGACCACCGCGACCACGACGCCGTTGGACACGCCGTCGATCAGTCCGGGGTCGGAGTACCCGGCGGCGTTCTCGCGTTCGTAGATCTCCAGGCCCCACGGGAGTGTGGTCTCGCGTCCGTAGAGCTCCTGGTTGAAGTAGTTGCCGAGGCGACCGATCGCCTGTGCCAACAGGATCGGCGGCGCGATGGCGTCGCCGAAGGCGGGCAGGCGGATGCCGCGCCGACGAGCGCCGATCCACGCGCCCACCGCACCGAGCGCGACCGCGCCCCAGATACCGAGTCCGCCGTCCCAGATCTTCAGTGCGTCGATCGGTTCCTTCAGCGCATCGGCACCGAAGTACGTCTTCCAATCGGTGATGAGATGGTAGAGCCGGCCACCGATGAGGCCGAACGGGACCGCCCAGATCGCGACGTCGAGAACTTCGCCGTCCTGGCCGCCGCGGGCCATCCATCGGCGGTTGCCCCACCAGACGGCGACGATGATGCCGACGATGATGCACAACGCATACGCGCGTAGCGGGAAGGGTCCGATCTCCCACACGCCCTGAGGCGGACTCGGGAGGTAGGCGAGCATCGTCGAGGTCGGCGCGATCACGCTGTCACCCTAGCCGACCGGATGGGACGTTCGACCTGTCGACCGGGACCCGCCGCGTCGATCACGAGAGCGTCCGGTTCAGACAGACGCCCGACGCGAGCGGACCCCTTCGGCCAGTTCGGAGACGAGCGAGGCCAACCGGTCCTGGCCCGCGTTCGCCGCGGTCACCAGCGCCGAACCCACGATGACTCCATCTGCGTACGAGGCGATCTGGGCCGCCTGCTCGCGGTTGCGAACGCCGAGACCGACGCCGATCGGGATGTCGGAGTACTCGCGAACCCGCGCGCACAGCTCAGGAGCCATGTCCGACACGGCATCTCGCGCACCGGTGACACCCATCGTGGAGGCCGCGTAGACGAAACCCCGGGACGCATCGACAGTGAGGGCGATCCGCTCGGTCGTCGATGACGGAGCGACGAGGTAGATGCGGTCGAGCCCGTGCCGGTCGGCCGCCTCGTGCCACTCCGCACCCTCTTCGGGGATCAGGTTCGGGGTGATGAGTCCGGCACCGCCGGCCGCCGAAAGATCACGCGCGAAATTCTCGACGCCGTACTTGAGGACCGGGTTCCAGTAGCTCATGACCACCGCGTTGCCGCCGGCGGAGGTGATGGCCTCGACGGCGGTGAACACGTCACGGACACGCACACCGTTGGTCAGTGCCTGGTCGGCGGCGTCCTGGATGGTCGGGCCGTCCATCACCGGGTCGGAGTAGGGCACGCCGACCTCGATGATGTCGCAACCGGCGTCGACCATCGTCCGGAACGAGGTCAGCGACTCGTCGACGGTCGGGAAACCGACCGGGAGGTAACCGATCAGCGCACTGCGACCCTCGTCCCGGCAGCGGGCGAACACGGGGCCGAGCTTCGACGGGATCGACTGTGTGCTCATGCCTGCTCTCCGGGCTTCTGGACGTCCGACGATTCCGACAGGGTGGCCTCGTCCTGGGACGGCGGGGCGTCGAACAGCCCGAACCAGCGTGCGGCGGTGTCCACGTCCTTGTCGCCGCGACCGGAGAGACTGACGACGATGATCGAACCCTCCCCCAGTTCCTGCCCGAGTTTCAGGGCGCCGGCGACCGCATGGGCCGACTCGACGGCGGGGATGATGCCCTCGCGGCGACTGAGCAGCGCGAGTGCATCCATGGCTTCGGTGTCGGTGATCGGCCGGTACTCAGCTCGGCCGGTGTCCTTGAGATAGGCGTGCTCGGGTCCGACCCCCGGATAATCCAGGCCCGCCGAGATCGAATGGGATTCGATGGTCTGACCGTCGTCGTCCTGCAGGAGATAGGAGTACGCGCCCTGGAATGCTCCGGGTGTCCCACCGGTGAAAGTCGCTGCGTGGCGGCCGGTCTCGACGCCGTCGCCGGCGGCCTCGAAGCCGACGAGCCGGACGCCCTCGTCGTCGATGAACGGGTGGAAGATGCCGATCGCGTTGGAACCACCGCCGACGCAGGCGGTCACCGCGTCGGGCAGGCGTCCGGCCTTCTCCAGGATCTGCACGCGCGCCTCGAGCCCGACGATGCGCTGCAGATCGCGGACCATGACCGGGAACGGGTGCGGCCCGGCAGCCGTGCCGAAGCAGTAATAGGTGTTGTGCGCGTTGGTGACCCAGTCGCGCATGGCCTCGTTGATCGCGTCCTTCAGTGTCGCCGAACCGTTGTCGACCGCGATCACCTCCGCACCGAGGAGTCGCATGCGGGCGACGTTGAGCGCCTGGCGATCCGTGTCGACCCGGCCCATGTAGATCACGCACTCGAGACCGAGGAGCGCGCACGCGGTCGCGGTGGCGACCCCGTGCTGTCCGGCGCCGGTCTCGGCGATGACGCGGTGCTTGCCCATCCGCTGGGCCAGGAGCGCCTGTCCGAGAACGTTGTTGATCTTGTGCGAGCCCGTGTGGTTGAGGTCCTCGCGCTTGAGGAAGATCCGCGCCCCGCCGGCGTGCTCGGACAGGCGCTTCGCCTCGTACAGCGGAGACGGGCGGCCGGCGTAGTCGCGCTGCAGGCGGTCCAGTTCGGCGAGGAAATCGTCGTCGGCGCGGACCTTCTGGAAGGTCGTGGTCACCTCGTCGATGACGGCCATCAGGGCCTCGGGTACATGGCGCCCGCCGTAGACACCGAAGTGGCCGTGCTCGTCGGGTTCGATCGAGGTACGAGTGGTGAGCCCGACGCTCGCGGTGGGCAGCGGAGTCGCCTCGGCGGCGTCGGTGCGGACGGAATCAGGATGAGCGGTCACTTCAACTCACAGACGATCGGGCCGACAGGCTCACACGGACCGATGCCGGCCCGGACACTTTGTCAGCGAACAGGTTTCGGGCACGACGGGTGTGTGCCCGCGGTGACGAGCTCACGGACCGCGGCACGCGGGTCGCCACTGGTGACGAGACCTTCGCCGACGAGTACCGCATCGGCGCCGGCACCGGCGTAGGCCAGCAGATCGGCGGTGCCGCGCACACCCGACTCGGCGATCCGGATGGTCTCCGTGGGCAGACCGGGTGCGATGCGCGAGAAGGTGTCCCGCTCGACCTGCAGGGTCTTGAGGTTGCGTGCGTTCACGCCGACGACCGAGGCGCCGGCTTCGAGGGCGCGGCTGGCCTCCTCCTCGGTGTGTACCTCGACGAGCGCGGTCATGCCCAGGCTCTCGGTGCGGTCGAGAAGTGAGGCGAGCACGTTCTGCTCGAGGGCGGCGACGATCAACAGGATGACGTCGGCGCCATGGGCGCGGGCCTCATGGATCTGGTACGTGCCGACGATGAAGTCCTTGCGCAGCACCGGGATGTCGACCGCGGCGCGGACGGCGTCGAGGTCGGCGAGCGAGCCGCGGAACCGGCGTTCCTCGGTGAGCACGCTGATGATGCGCGCGCCGCCGTCTTCGTACGCGCGGGCGAGTTCGGCGGGGTCCCCGATGCTGGCGAGTTCGCCTTTCGACGGACTGGCGCGCTTCACCTCGGCGATGACACCGATTCCGGGCTGACGCAGGGCGGCCAGCGCATCCTTGGGGGCGGGAGCCTTGGCGGAGGCCGCTTTGACCGAGGCGAAGTCGACGACGGCCTCACGTGCCGCGACGTCGGCTTTCACTCCCTCGATGATCGATTCGAGAACGTTGGGCACGCTCACAGCGACTTGCTCCCTTCTCCCTCGACGTGTGTTCTCAGGGTAGACGGGCCGTTCGGGCCGGTTGCGTCCGGGTTGGCCGATCAGTGACCTCATCGCGCTGATGCGTCCATCGTCGGAGTCTGCGACCGGGCGTCGCCGTCGCCGTCCCGTCATCGGCTTGCGGTTCAGCGACGGTCGGGGTCGTTCGGGTCGGTCGGGTCGATGCCGGTGTCGAGCGCGTCCCACATCATCCGCTCGTTCGCTCCGGGCGGCGTCGGCTCCGCCGCCGGGCCGGGGTCGTCCGCCCGACCGCTCGTTCCGGGCTTCGCAGAGCCGGATCGGGTCGCATCGGGCTCCGCGGCCGCGGAGTCCTCGTTCTGCTCGGCGGCCTTACGACGCTCGTAGTCGGCGAAGATCTCGGTCTCGATCTCCTCGCGGCGAGCGGCCGGAGTGGTGTATTTCGACGATCGGGTGGCCCCCTTCGCGACGCGCAGCAGCATGACCGCTGCACCCACCGCACACACGGTGCCGGCGAGCACGACCACCGCGGCGAGGGGGTTGGTGTCGACGAAGAGCACGATGTAGCGATCGGGGATGCTGCCCGCCTCGGCGGCGTACGCAGAGTCGGTGCCCCCGGTGATCAGCGAGATCGCCGGGAAAGCGGCCAGGAGCCCGCCGACGGCGACCAGGATCGCGACGACTCGGAGGGCCCAGCCACGCACTGACAGCGCCGCGAGTATGCCCGCCAAGTAGACCAGCGCCAGCGGCGTGAGCCAGGGACTCCAGTCCCCGCCGTTGACCTCGAACGCGCGCTGCGGGGACAACCCGTCCTCGGCGGAGACGGTGGCCCAGGTCAGCCGGCTCGCACCCCAGAAGGCCGCTGCGGCCGCCGCCATCAGCAGTGCCGCGACGACCTGTCGGCGCCGGACGGACTTGCGGCGGATGGCCTCTACGTCAGGACCTGCCGCGGCTCCGGATTCGTCAGAGGTCATGAGTTCTCACCCACCCGTCGCATCGTCGAGGCGGCCGCGACCGCGTTGAGCACCGCGGTGGCCTTGTTACGCGCCTCGTTGTACTCGTACTCGGGCTCGCTGTCGGCCACCACACCACCGCCGGCCTGGACGAACGCCTTACCGCGCGCGAGCAGCGCGGTGCGGATGGCGATGGCGGTGTCGGCGTTGCCGGCGAAGTCGAGATAGCCGACGATCCCGCCGTAGAGCCCGCGGCGGGTCATCTCGTGTTCGTCGATGAGTTCCATCGCCCGCACCTTCGGTGCGCCGGTCAGGGTTCCGGCCGGGAAGCACGCCGTCACGGCGTCGAGGGCATGCTTGTCGTCGCGGAGGGTCCCCGACACGGTCGAGACGAGATGCATGACGTGGCTGTAGCGCTCGATGTGCCGATAGTCGCTGACCTTGACCGTGCCGGGTACGCAGACACGTCCGAGGTCGTTGCGCCCGAGGTCCACCAGCATCAGGTGCTCGGCGTTCTCCTTCTCGTCCTCGATCAGGCCCTTGCCGAGCAGTTGGTCTTCCTCCTCGGTCGCGCCGCGCCAGCGGGTGCCGGCGATCGGGTGCGTGGTCGCCACCCCGTCGGCCACGGTGACCAGTGCCTCGGGGCTGCTGCCGACGATGGTGAACGGCTTGCGCGCGATTGCGTCGGGCGAGCCGGTGTCGCTGTGCTCCTCGGTGCCGGGCATCCGCAGCAGATACATGTACGGACTCGGATTGGACGCGCGCAGCACGCGATAGACGTCGAGCGGGTCGGCGTCGGAGTCCATCTCGAAGCGCATCGACGGCACGACCTGGAAGGCCTCGCCGGCCTCGATCTCGCCGACGAGATCGGTGACGATCTCGCTGTACTCCGCGAGCGATCGCTGCGCGGCGAACTCCGGCCGCGGGCGGTCGAAGGTCGACACCGTCGACGGCGCGGGTGCGGCGAGCGCTTCGGTCATCCGGTCCAGCCGGTCGAGTGCGTCGGCGTAGGCGTCCTCGACCCGCTCGTCGGAGCCGTCCCAGTTGACCGCGTTGGCGATGAGCGTGATCGTGCCCTCATGATGGTCGACCGCGGCGAGGTCGGTGGCCAGCACCATCATCATGTCCGGGAGGCCCAGATCGTCGACCGTGGTCTCGGGCAGACGCTCGAGCCGGCGGACCATGTCGTAGGCCATGAAGCCGACGAATCCGCCGGTCAGCGGCGGCATCCCGGGGAGCGGGTCGGTCTGCAGGAGGCGCAATGACTCCGCGAGGACCTCAAGCGCGTCGCCGCCCTCGGGTGCGCCGACGGGCACCGACCCCCACCAGTGCGCCTGTCCGTCGACGACGGTCAGGGCCGATGGTGCGCCCGCGCCGATGAACGACCATCGGGACCAGGACCGCCCGTTCTCGGCTGACTCCAGCAGGAAGGTCCCCGGACGGTCGCCCGCGAGTTTGCGATAGGCCGACAGCGGCGTCTCGGAGTCGGCGAGGACCTTGCGCGTCACCGGTACGACGCGGTGATCGCGCGCGAGGTCGAGGAACTCGGCGAGAGTCGTGGTGTCGGCGGCCCCGCCGGTGGTGGCGGTCATCCGAGCGGCTCGCCGCCGACGCCCCACTGATTACGCGGAACCTCCGTGATCGTCACCCAGACCGAGTCGGGGTTCTTGCCGGTTGCCTTGGCATAGGCCTCGGTGACCGCGGCAATCGTCTCGCGCTTGACGCGATCCGACAGTCCCGGCGTCTGCGAGATCTGGATGAGGGGCATGGACGCACCGCCTTTCGAAGGTCTCGAGCTGTGGCGTGTCCCGGAGTTCGCACCCGGGACTCGTGTCTCGGGGGTCTATTCTGCTGGGTCCGTCGAGCCCGACCCGGATTCGGCCCCGGAACCCGGCGCCGCGTCGATCCCGAACGTCAGCGACTCGGTGTCGAAACAGCTGTGGTTGCCGGTGTGGCAGGCCGCGCCCACCTGGTCGACGATCAGCAGCACAGTGTCGCCGTCGCAGTCGATGCGGGCGTCGTGCACATACTGCGTGTGCCCGCTCGTCTCCCCCTTCACCCAGTACTCCTGGCGTGACCGCGAGTAGTAGGTCCCCTTCCGGGTGGCGAGCGTGCGCTCGAGCGCGACGTCGTCCATCCAGGCGACCATCAGCACCGTCCCGGTGCTGCGTTCCTGCGCCACCGCGGTGAACAGGCCGTCGGCGTTGCGTTTGAGGCGTGCGGCGAGATCGGGATCGAGTGCCATCAGCGACCTTCCGGATCGGTGCGGGAGGGGACGCGGCGTGTCATCGGACGGTGATCCCGGCGTCGCGCATGGCCGTCTTCACCTGGGCCACGGTGAGTTCGCCGAAGTGGAAGACCGAGGCCGCGAGAACGGCGTCGGCGCCCGCCTGCACCGCCGGCGCGAAATCGTCGATGCGGCCGGCGCCGCCGCTGGCGATGACCGGCACCGACACCGCGGCGCGTACGGCCGTCAGCATGCGCAGGTCGAAGCCCTGTTTGGTGCCGTCGGCGTCCATCGAGTTGAGCAGGATCTCGCCGACACCGAGGTCCTGGCCGCGGACCGCCCACTCGACCGCGTCGATCCCGGTGCCCGTGCGGCCGCCGTGGGTGGTGACCTCCCAGCCCGACGGCGTGGGTTCCGCACCTTCGGGAACGGTCCGGGCGTCGACGGACAGCACGATGCACTGCGAACCGAAGCGCCGACTCATCTCGGCGAGCACCTCCGGCCGGGCGATGGCCGCGGTGTTGACGCTGACCTTGTCGGCCCCGGCGCGCAGCATGGTGTCGACGTCGTCGACGGTCCGGATGCCGCCGCCGACGGTGAGCGGGATGAACACCTGATCGGCGGTGCGCTTCACCACGTCGATCATCGTCGAGCGCCCCGAACTCGACGCGGTCACGTCGAGGAAGGTCAGTTCGTCCGCGCCTTCGCGGTCGTAGCGCTCAGCCAGCTCGACCGGGTCGCCGGCGTCGCGCAGGTTGGCGAAGTTGACGCCCTTGACCACGCGGCCGTCGTCGACGTCGAGGCACGGGATGACCCGGGTCGCCAGCGTCATCGTCGGGTCTCCTTCGGGGTGGTGGATTCTGGGGTGATGACGTCTGCCGTCCATTCCGGGATCGTCTCGCCGATGACACGCATCAGACCGGCGTGCACGGTCGGGGTACCGGCGACCAGCGACGGCGACGCCACGGTCCACGGACGGCCGGCGATGTCGGTCGCCACACCGCCGGCGGCCCGGACCAGCGCCGCTCCCGCCGCGTTGTCCCAGGGGTGCCGGCCGAAGGCGATCGCCCCGCCGAACACGCCGGCCGCGGTGAACGCCATGTCCACACCCGTCGACCCGGTCATCCGGATCCGGGCGGCACGCGTGCTGAGTTCGCGCAGGAGGTCGGCCCGGCGCGCGCCCGGGTAGCGGCCACCGCCGCGGGCATCGAACGGGCCGAAGGCGATGGCTGCCTCGGCGAGTTCCATGTCGGGGGCCGGCGGGACGGCTACACCGTTCAGCAGCAGCGGACCGTCGGCGTGTGCGGCGTACCGGCGTCCCACGAGCGGCAGCCAGGTCATCCCGAGCGTGGCCTCGCCGTCGACCACCAGACCGAGGAGGATCCCGGTGAGCGGCATCCCCGCGGAGTAGTTGAAGGTGCCGTCGATCGGGTCGAGCACCCACACCGGACCGTCGACGACGTCGGCGCCGCCGAATTCCTCGCCGTGGACCGGGATCTGGGTCCGGTCGGCGAGCTCGGCCCCGATGTGGCGCTCGAGGTCGAGGTCCACCTGCGTGGCGAAGTCGGTGCCGCCCTTGTTGATCGCACTCGGCGCACCCTGACCGTCGACGAAGCGATCGACGGCGGCGTCGAGGATCGACCCGGCGGTGTCGAGCAGCCGGGGCAGGTCGAGGGTGGAGTCCGCCGCGCTCATCAGACCCCGGCGACCGCGGTCAACGCCTCCGGCAGCGTGAATCGACCCGCATAGAGTGCCTTGCCGACGATGGCGCCCTCCACACCCTGGCCGGTGAGGCCGGCGATCGCGACCAGATCGTCGATGGCCGAGACGCCGCCCGAGGCCACGAGGGGGGCGTCGGTGGCCGCGGCGACCTCGGCGAGGAGATCGAGGTTCGGGCCCTGCAGCGTGCCGTCCTTGGAGACGTCGGTGACCACATAGCGGGCGCATCCGTCGCGATTCAACCGCTCGAGGACCTCCCAGAGATCGCCTCCGTCGGTGACCCAGCCCCGCCCGCGCAACCGGTAGGAACTGCCGTCGCGGATCACGTCCAGACCGACCGCGATGCGGTCCCCGTGCTCGGCGATCGCGCGGGCACACCACTCCGGGTTCTCCAGGGCGGCGGTACCGAGGTTCACGCGCGTGCACCCGGTGGCGAGGGCGGCGGCCAACGAATCGTCGTCGCGGATACCGCCGGACAGTTCGACCTTCACGTCGAGTTCACCGACCACGCCGGCCAGCAGCTCGCGATTGTCGCCGCGGCCGAACGCGGCGTCGAGGTCGACGAGATGGATCCACTCCGCACCGTCCCGCTGCCACGCCAGCGCCGCGTCGCGCGGCGAACCATACGACGTCTCGGTGCCGGCCGCGCCCTGGACCAGGCGGACCGCCTGCCCGTCGGCGACGTCGACGGCGGGAAGGAGTTCGAGGGTGCTACCCATGGGTGAATCTGTCCTGTCTGTTCTGGATCGAGCGCGGTTCTTGATCGGGCGAGTCGGCGGTGGACGTGATCGGGGTCGGGTCAGGCGGTGTGGCGACCGTCGCGCGCCGCGATCAGGTCTGTCCGGGCGCGGTCGACCATGCGGTTGGCAACGGTACCGATCGCGGCGATCATCGCCGCCACCGCCACCAGCGCGGCGACCAGTCCGGCGATCGGCGACCAGTGCGCACACAGCGCGATGATCGGGACGGACACGATCAGGACCAGCACTCCCGCACCGAGAGCGTAGAAGGCGAGCTTGGCGATCGAGAAACCGGAGGACGCCGAGGACGCGCCCGCCGCGTCGGACCCGGACGGTCGCCCGACGGGTCCGTCGCCGTACCCGGCGTCGTCCGGGCGCGGCGTGCCGTCGGTCACGAGAGTCCCCGAACCCAGTTCTCCAGCAGGTGCGCACCGGCGTCGCCGGACTTCTCCGGATGGAACTGGGTCGCCGACAGCGGCCCGTTCTCCACCGCGGCGAGGAACGGTCCACCATGTTCGGCCCAGGTCAGCTTGGGCGCGGTCAACGGCGAACCCTCGTTGTCCATCTCCCAGGTCTGCGCGGCGTAGGAATGCACGAAGTAGAAGCGGGTGTCGGCGTCGAGCCCGTCGAAGAGCACGGTGCCCTCGGGTGCGTCGACCGTGTTCCAGCCCATGTGCGGCAGAACGGGAGCGGGCAACTGGGTCACACTGCCCGGCCACTCCCCGCAACCCTCCGCCTCGACGCCGAACTCGACGCCGCGCTCGAACAGGATCTGCATGCCCACGCAGATGCCCAGGACCGGGCGGCCGCCCGCCAATCGTCGCCCGACGATCCGGTCGCCCTTGACCGCGCGCAGGCCTTCCATGCAGGCGGCGAACGCGCCGACGCCGGGCACGACGAGGCCGGTGGCGTTCAGGGCCGTGTCGAAGTCGGAGGTGACCGTCACCTGTGCCCCGGTCCGCTCGAGCGCACGCTGCGCGGACCGCAGGTTGCCCGAGCCGTAGTCGAGGATCGTGACGTCGGCGACGCTCACAGCGCGCCCTTCGTCGACGGCACACCGGTCACGCGGGCGTCGTATTCGGTCGCCGCGCGCAACGCGCGGGCCACGGCCTTGAACTCCGCCTCGGTGATGTGGTGCTGGTCGCGGCCGTAGAGGACCCGCACGTGCAGCGCGATGCGAGCGTTGAGCGCGATCGACTCGAACACGTGCCGGTTGATGACGGTCGAGTACGGGACACCCGGGTAGCCACCGATCACGGCGGTGAGCATGTGCTCGGGCTCGCCGGTGTGGACGCAGTAGGGGCGGCCCGACACGTCGACGACGGCCTGGGCGAGGGTCTCGTCCATCGGGATCCAGGAATCGCCGAAGCGACGGATGCCCTTCTTGTCGCCGAGCGCCTGGCCGAGAGCCTGGCCGAGCACGATCGCGGTGTCCTCGATGGTGTGGTGGCCCTCGACCTCGATGTCGCCCTTCGCCTCGACGGTGAGATCGAAGCTGCCGTGCTGACCGAAGGCGGTGAGCATGTGATCGAAGAACGCGATGCCGGTCGAGATGTTCGTCACGCCGGTGCCGTCGAGATTCAATTCGACGGAGATCGACGACTCCCTGGTGCTCCGTTCGACCTTCGCGACACGGGGCGCGGGGTTGGTCGCAGAGGGGGTGCTCACTGAGGGTTCTCCAGATCTGTGGTGGCGAGCGTGCGGCTGACGTCGAGGAAGGCGTCGTTCTCATGCGCGAGACCGATGGTCACCCGGAGGTGACCGGCGATGCCGACGTCCCGGATGAGGACGCCCTGGTCGAGGTAACGCTGCCACGACGCCGCAGCATCCCGGAACCGTCCGAACAGCACGAAGTTGGCGTCGGAGTCGATGACGCGGTACCCGAAGGCGGTCAGCGCCGCGACCACGCGCTCGCGTTCGGACCGGATCGCGGTGACGCCGGCGAGGGTGTCGTCGCTGTGGCGCAATGCGGCTCGCGCGGCGGCCTGGGTCAGCACGGACAGGTGGTACGGGAGCCGCACCAGCTGGATCGCGTCGACGACGGCGGGCGCTGCGGCGAGGTAGCCGAGCCGGCCGCCGGCGAAGGCGAAGGCCTTGCTCATCGTCCGGCTGACGACGACCTTGGCCGGGAACTCGTCGATGAGCTCGACGGCGCTCGGAGCCGCCGAGAACTCGGCGTAGGCCTCGTCGACGATCACGATGCCCGGAGCCGCCTCGACGATGCGACGCAGGTCCGCGAGCGGGATCGAACCGCCGGTCGGGTTGTTCGGCGACGTCACGAAAACGACGTCCGGTTCGCGGTTCGCGACTTCGGCGACCGCGTAGTCGGTGTCGAGCGAGAAGTCGCCCGCCCGCGCCGCGACCAGCCAGGTGGTGTCGGTGCCGTCGGAGATGATCGGGTGCATCGAGTAGGACGGGACGAAGCCGAGCGCGCTGCGACCGGGACCGCCGAACGCCTGCAGCAACTGCTGCAGGACCTCGTTGGAACCGTTTGCCGCCCAGAGGTTTTCGACGCCGAGCTGCACACCGGTGGCCCGTGTCAGGTAGGCGGCGAGGTCGGCACGGAGAGCGACGGCATCGCGGTCGGGATAGCGGTGCAGCACGGCGGCGGCCTCGCGCACCGACGCGGCGACATCGTCGATCAGGGCCGGCGACGGCGCGTGCGGGTTCTCGTTGGTGTTGAGGATCACCGGAACCCTGAGTTGCGGTGCGCCATAAGCGCTCTTGCCACGGAGGTTCTCACGTAGCGGCAGGTCGTCGACGGTGATCGAGCTGCCCGGGGTTGCCGTCACCGGATCGGCGGCCGTCACCGGCCCGCGCTCCCGACGAAGCGCTGCTTCACCGCATCACCGTGACCGGGCAGGTCCTCGGCGTCGGCGAGGGTCACCACCTTGTCGGCGACCTCGCGCAGCGCGGCCTCGTCGTAGTCGATGACGTGGACGCCCTTGAGGAAGGTCTGCACCGACAACCCGGAGGCGAAGCGCGCCGAACCCGAGGTGGGCAGAACGTGATTGGAGCCCGCACAGTAGTCACCGAGGCTGACCGGCGCATAGGGCCCGACGAAGATCGCGCCCGCGTTGTGCACCCGGTCGGCGACCGCGGCCGCGTCCCGGGTCTGGATCTCGAGGTGTTCGGCCGCATAGGCATCGACGACGGCGAGCCCCGCGTCGAGATCGTCGACGAGGACGACGCCCGACTGCTCCCCCGACAGCGCGGTGGTCACGCGTTCGCGGTGCTTGGTGGCCGCGACCTGCTGCTCGAGAGCCTCGTCGACGGCGTCTGCGAGTTCGGCGCTGTCGGTCACGAGCACCGACGCCGCGAGGACGTCGTGCTCGGCCTGGCTGATGAGGTCGGAGGCGAGGATGCCCGCGTCCGCCGAGTCGTCGGCGAGGATCGCGATCTCGGTGGGTCCGGCCTCGGAGTCGATGCCGACCACGCTGCGGCACAGACGCTTGGCCGCGGTGACGTAGATGTTGCCCGGGCCGGTGATGAGGTCGACGGGGTCGAGAACGGCATTCGGCTCGTCCGCGGATTCCGTGTCGGCGCCACCGTAGGCGAGCAGTGCCACGCCCTGGGCACCGCCGACCGCCCACACCTCGTCGACTCCGAGGAGCGCACAGGCGGCGAGGATGGTCGGGTGCGGCCACCCGCCGAAGTCCTTCTGCGGAGGCGAGGCGACGACCAGCGAGCCGACGCCGGCCTCCTGGGCGGGGACGACGTTCATGATGACCGACGACGGATAGACGGCGTTTCCGCCCGGGACGTACAGGCCGACGCGGCGCACCGGAATCCACTTCTCGCTGACGACGCCGCCGTCGACGACCTGGGTGCGGGTGGTCTCCCGTCGCTGGTCGGCGTGAACCTTGCGCGCGCGTGTGATCGACTCGCGCAGCGCCTCGGCAACCTGCGGGTCGAGCCCGGCCAGAGCATCGGCGATGACCTGGGCGGGCACCCGCACCGACGCGGGGCGGACACCGTCGAACTTCTCGCCATAGTCGAGCGCAGAGCTGCTCCCGTTCTCCGCCACCGAATGCACGACCGGTGTCACCGTGTCGAGGACGGCATTGACATCGGTACCCCCGCGGGGCAGCGCGCGACGCAACTCGGCGAGTGTCGGCGTGCTACCGCGCAGGTCAATTCGGGCGAGCATGATCTCTCCTGGTGGCTGCTGATGTACCCGACAAGGATACGTGTCGGCTGCCAGCGGGTTTCTGGTGCGGGTTGTCACCGAGAACGTCGGGGCAGTTCGATCCGGTATGCGGACGAAGCTGCCCCCGTCCTTCCACCGGCCGTTCGCCAGGACCGAGTTGTCCGACGTCGAGGTCCGAACCGGCGACGCGGGGCTGAACCTACGGTGCCGGGATGTCCAGACCGAGGTCCAGGACGGTGACGGAGTGCGTCAGCGCGCCCACGGCCAGGTAGTCGACGCCGGTGCGGGCATAGTCGGCCGCGACGTCGAGCGACAGGCCTCCCGAGCTCTCCAGCTTGGTGCCCGGCGACCGGGTGTTGCGGCGCTGGACGGCCATCTGGGTCTCCCACGGCTCGAAGTTGTCCAGCAGGACCAACTGCGGTTCGAGTCCGAGGACCTCGTCGAGCTGGGTCAGCGAGTCGACCTCGACCTCGACCGGTAGGCCCGGCGCCGCCGCCCGGACCGCCTCCAGCGCCGCGGCGACCGAACCCGCGGCGACGACGTGGTTGTCCTTGATGAGGGCGGCGTCGCCGAGCCCCATCCGGTGGTTGACTCCCCCGCCGGCACGAACCGCGTACTTCTGCAGATGCCGAAGACCCGGAAGTGTCTTGCGCGAGTCGCGGATTCGGGCGTCCGTACCCTCCACCGCCGCCACCCAGGCCGCGGTGGTCGTGGCGATCCCCGACAGGTGCGAGATCAGGTTGAGCGCCGTGCGTTCCGCGGTCAGCAGCGCTCGCGTCGGAGCGTGGACGGCGAGTACGACGGTGCCGGGTTCGACGCGGGTTCCGTCGTCGACGCGCGACGTGATCGTGTACTCGCCCGCCCCGATCACCTCGTCGAAGACCGCCTCGACCACCGGCACGCCGGCGATCACACCATGCGCGCGGCTGATGATCGCCGCGTCGACGACCGCGTCGGCGGGGACCGTGGACGTGGTCGTGACGTCGGGTCCGTATCGCAGATCCTCGTCGAGCGCAGTGCGGATCAGCGCGCGGACCTCGTCGGTGACCGCGGCGCCGAGTTCGCCGCCCACGGCCTGACCGACGAAGCCGTCGCCCGGTGAGGTCGTCGAGGTGGCCGGGTTGCTCACTCGCCCGATCCGGGGTTGCCGATCGCGATCATGCGCTCGACGCTCTTGCGCGCCTTCTCGGCGACGTCGGCGTCGACGAACACCTCGTCGCGACCCTCCCGCAGGCACCGGAGCATGGCCGCCGGGGTGATCATCTTCATGTAGGGGCACGATGCCCGGTCGTTGACCGCCTGGAAGTCGACGCCCGGTGCGGCCTTGCGCAACTGGTGCAGCATCCCGACCTCGGTGGCGACGAGCACCTGCTTCGCGCCGGTCTCGCGCGCGGCGTCGAGCATGCCGCCCGTCGACAGGATCTTCACCTTCTCCTCGGGAACGAAACCCTCGCCGGCCAGATACAGCGCCGAGGTCGCGCAACCGCATTCGGGGTGGATGAACAGGTCGGCGTCCGGGTGCGAGTTCGCCTGCGCGGTCAACTCGTCACCGTTGATGCCGGCGTGCACGTGGCATTCGCCCGCCCAGATGTGGATGTTGTCGCGGCCGGTCTCGCGCTTGACGTGCGCGCCGAGGAACTGGTCCGGCAGGAACAGGACGTCGCGGTCGGGATCGATCGACGCGACCACGTCGACCGCGTTCGACGACGTGCAGCAGATGTCGGTGAGGCCCTTCACCTCGGCGGTGGTGTTCACGTAGGACACCACCAGCGCATCGGGGAACTCGGCCTTCCAGGCCCGGAGTTCGTCCGCGGTGATCGAGTCGGCGAGCGAGCATCCGGCGCGCTCGTCGGGGATCAGGACCCGCTTCTCGGGGCTTAGGATCTTGGCGGTCTCGGCCATGAAGTGGACGCCGCAGAAGATGATCTCGTCGGAGTCGACCTCGGCGGCGATCCGCGAGAGGGCAAGAGAGTCGCCGACATGGTCGGCAACATCCTGGATGGCTGGGAGCTGGTAGTTGTGCGCGAGCAGCGTCGCGTTGCGCGCCTTGGCGAGGCGGCGGACCTCGTCCGCCCACTCCTGCGTCGGCTCCACGCCGGTGTAACCGCCCGGCGCGTCGTACCACGTCGCATCGACGAGCGCCGAGTCCTCGACTGCGGGCGCGGTCATCGACGTGAGGCGATCACTGGTGATGCTCATGTGCCACTCCTCTGGCTACCCGGCGACGAGTTCCGTCCCCGGGACGCTGGTTCCCCAGATCACGGGCCGTGTGTCCGAGGCAGGTTTTCGACTCATGGTCGAAAACGCTATGCATCGTAACATTCGCCACACTCACGGCATTCCCATGACCTCGTCGCCGGCGTTCTCGGCCCGCGATCCAGGCGGACGACGAGTTCAGCCACACATCAGAGCGTCGAGGTAGCGCTCGGTGAATCGCGACTGCGCAACCCGCCCGATCGGCCCGCCCAGACGCGTGAACCAACGCCCCGGACGCGAGAACGCGACGACATGCCCGATCACGGTGCCGTCGTCGAGCCATTCCACCCAGAAGCGCTCTTCGCCGATCTCGGGATGGCCGGGCAGCGTGCCGTACGCGAAGCCGCGCTCGCGCGGGGCGTCGATCACCTCGACGACCCGGCACCGTGCGGTGATCGCGAGGGGGCCGAGACCGGCGCGCAGGTCGACGTCGGTGCCGACAGTGGCCGCGGGGGTCGATTCGTCGACACCGAAGCCGGCATGACGATGCATGTCCCAGTTCATGATTCGCCGGCCGGCCGTGGCGAAGCAGGCAGATCCCGAGCCGATGACCCGTGACCGGCGCAGATGGTGGTAACCGGGCGGGAGCGTCCCGGCCGTCGCGCCGACCTCGGGATAGGTGAGATCCGATCGGTTCGCGGTCACCCGACTCGTGCCACCTCGGCGTCGAGCACGAGCGCCAGATCGTCGAGTGAGGTACCCAGCGCGCGAGCAAGCGCCGCGATCGTGGCGAAAGCGGGCGTCGGCATGCGTCCGGTCTCGATCTTGCGCAGGGTCTCCGGCGAGATACCCGCGCCCGACGCCACATCGCCCAGCGGACGGTCGCCGCGCAACTCGCGGAGACGGGCGCCGAGCCGGCGGCCGGCCGCGATCTGTTCCGGGGTCAGGGGGTTACGCACCATGTGGCGATCCTAGCGGGTCCGGTATACAAATACCGAGACGCGGTGGTATTTGTATACCGACCAGCGATCCGAAAGAACGCAATGACCACGAGAGGACGGGAATGGTCGAACTGAAGTCGCCTGCCGAGGTGGCCGCCATGGGAGTGACGGGGGCGTTCATCGCAGATCTCCTCGACGACCTCGCCGGACGCGCCGACGTCGGGGTCAACCTCCTCGAGCTCGAGGAACGCGCGCGGAAGCTCGTCAACGACCGCGGTGCTCAGTCCTGCTACTGGGACTACTCGCCGTCCTTTGGCCGCGGCCCGTTCCGCAATGTGATCTGCCTGTCGGTGAACGACGCTGTCCTGCACGGACTCCCGCACGATTACGTCCTCGCCGACGGAGACCTGCTCTCGATGGACATCGCCGTCGCCATCGACGGCTGGGTGGCCGACTCCGCGCGCAGCGTCATCGTCGGCACCCCACAGCCCGACGATCAGCGCCTCGTCGCGGCCACGGAAGAAGCACTGGCCGCAGCCATCGACGCCGCTCGTCCGGGCGGTCGGCTCGGCGACATCTCGGCCGCGATCGGAGCGGTCGCCGCCGCACACGGGTATCGGGTCAACACCGAGTTCGGCGGACACGGACTCGGCCGCACCATGCACGAGGATCCCCACGTCGCCAACGTGGGCCGGGCCGGACGCGGCATGAAACTACGCCCCGGCCTGACCCTCGCGCTCGAACCGTGGTTCACGCTCGGTTCCGAGCGCATCAAGTTCGACGCCGACGGGTGGACCATCCGGTCGTTCGACGGCTCCCGCGGCGCGCACAGCGAACACACGATCGCCGTCACCGATGGCGAGGCGCTGGTCCTCACCTCGCACGGGGGCGGGTAGTCGAGGTCACCAGGTGGCTTCGACACGGCGCCTCGCTTCGCTCGGAGCCGGCTCAACCAGCAGGGGGTCGCCGACTCCTCCAGCGGAGGCACCAGCACAACCAGCCGGGGGTCACCAGCACAACCAGCCGGGGGTCACCAGCACAACCAGCCGGGGGTCACCAGCACAACCAGCCGGGGGTCACCAGCACAACCAGCCGGGGGTCACCAGCACAACCAGCGGGGGGCACCGGCTCAATTAGCAGGTGGGGCACTGGCTCAATTAGCAGGGAGGCGTCGACTCAACCAGCAGGGGCGCCAGCCGGGGGCTCCAACTCAACCAGCGGGGGTCAGCAGCAGGGCGCACCCTACAATCGGGCGCATGCCATCCGCCGGGTCCGAGCCACCCATCGCCGACGGTGCGACCCTCCGGGTGGAAGTCCTGAGCGTCGTCTTCCAGATCCGCGTACCCCAGACCCGGAACACGTCGGACACCGACGACCCGTCGTTGTGCGTCCTGCTGTCGCGGTCCGCCGACGGCGTGTGGACACTTCCCGGCGGCGGGGTCGGCGCCGAGGAGACGTTGTCGGCGAGCGCACGCCGGCTCGTCGCGGACGCGCTCGACGTCCGTGAGATCGCGCACCTGGAACAACTGTCGGTCTTCTCCGACCCGCACCGGGTGCCCACGGTCCGCACCATCGCGTCGACCTACATGGGCCTCGTGCCCTCCGACGCCGACGCGACACCCCCCGACGCCGCGGGCTGGTTCGCCGTCGACGGATTACCGCCCCTGGCCTTCGATCACGCCGGGATCGTCGAGGCCGCCCGGCATCGACTTGCGGCCAAACTCTCCTACACCAACATCGCGTTCGCGCTGGCCCCCGCCCGGTTCCCGATGTCGGCATTGTCGGAGATCTACTGCGCCGCACTGGGTTATCCCGTGGACACGACCAACCTGCTCCGCATCCTGAGCCGGCGCGCGGTGGTGGTCGCCACCGGGACCGTCGGCAAGACCGGCCGTAACGGGGGTCGCCCGCCGGCGCTCTACGCCTTCGCGGAGAAGGAGCTACGCGTCACGGATGAGTTCGCGACGCTGCGCCCACCGATGTGAACACGTCCGCCGGCGGCTCGTCGGACTCGAGATCTCCGACGCCCAGATCGGCTGTCCGCGAGGACAACACGCAGACGAGGTACACCACGGCGAACGCGAACGGGGCACAGATGAGCAGCGTCCACGGCTCGCTCGAGCCGGACCGCGTCGCGCCGTCGAGCCACAGCTCCGGCGCGACCCGGTAGACGGCGTCGACCGGCAGTGCGGTCGGATCGTCGTCGAACCGCAGGCCCGCGACCCACATCCCGACCGACGCCGCAAGCGCCGAACCTGCCACCGTCGCGAGGGCGGGCCACACGAATCCGGCGACCCCGCGCCACGTCCGGGCCGCAAACCACACGACGATGGCCGTGACCGCGCCGTAGGCGAACATCGTCAGGGCGAAGGCGCCCACGCCGGCGAAGTCGGCGGGGATGTCCTCGCGACGGAGACCCTCGAACACGACGCCGGTGGTCGGCGGGGTGAGGAGCGCCCAGACCGCCCCGGCGACGACGCCGATGAGGGCCACGCCGACGGTGACCGCGGCCAGTCCCGAGACCGTGCGGACCGGCGGTTTCACCGGCGACCCAGCTCCGACGAGTCGACCGTCCCGTGCCTCGAGCAGCGGGCATCCCATCCGTCGGGCCGCACCTGGACCACCATCCGGCGCCCGCACTGGCCACAGAAGCGAGGGGGTTCGAGACCCAACCGGGCAGCCGGCGGCACGGCGTCGGGAGCCTGCAGTTCCAGTTCGAGTCCGGTGAACACACCGAACCGGCACGGCTCGGCGAGAGGACCCGGGACGGTGTCGATCATGAGAACACGCTACCCATCGCGGCGACGAGCCCGTCAGATCGTGTCGTTCAACGACTTGATCGGCATGGACAGATCACTGAGGAGATCGAGATCGTCCTCGGCGGGCCGGCCGAGGGTCGTCAGGTAGTTGCCGACGATGACGGCGTTGATGCCGCCGAGGATGCCCTGTTTGGCCCCCAGGTCGCCGAGCGTGATCTCACGCCCGCCGGCGAAGCGCAGGATGGTGCGCGGCAGCGCCAGACGGAAGGCGGCCACCGACTTGAGGGCCTCCGCGGCGGGGAGCACGTCGAGATCGCCGAACGGGGTGCCGGGCCGCGGGTTCAAGAAGTTCAGCGGCACCTCGTCGGGCTCGAGCGTCGCCAGTTCGGCGGCGAACTCGGCCCGTTGCTCCAGGGACTCACCCATACCGAGGATGCCGCCGCAGCAGACCTCCATGCCCGCCTCCCGGACCATGCGCAGGGTGTCCCAGCGCTCCTCCCAGGTGTGGGTCGTCACCACGTTCGGGAAGTGGCTGCGCGCGGTCTCGAGATTGTGGTTGTAACGGTGCACGCCCATGTCGCGGAGCTGGTCGACCTGCTCCTGGGTGAGCATGCCCAGGCTGCACGCGATCTGGATGTCGACCTCGTTGCGGATGGCCTCGATTCCCGCCGCGACCTGACTGAGCAGCCGCTTGTCGGGACCGCGGACCGCCGCGACGATGCAGAACTCGGTCGCACCGGTCTTCGCGGTCTGCTTGGCCGCCTCGACGAGGGAGGGGATGTCGATCCACGCACTTCGTACCGGCGAGGCGAAAAGTCCGGACTGGGAACAGAAATGGCAGTCTTCTGGGCACCCGCCGGTTTTCAGCGAGATGATGCCCTCGACCTCGACCTCGGGCCCGCACCAGCGCATCCGCACATCGTGGGCGAGCTGGAGCAGTTCGGTCAGCCGGTCGTCGGGCAACCGCAGAACCCGGAGAACCTGCTCCTGATCGAGCGGCTCGCCGCGGTCGAGCACCTGGTCACGGGCGATGGCGAGGATGTCGTCCGACGCCGGTGCCGAGGTGGTGGCGTCGACTGTTGCCTGGGTCACTGGTGATACTCCTTGGATGATTGTTCTGCTGCGGGAACGTGTTACGGCGTCCGGACGAGCTGTTCCGGATGGCGGGGAGAAAGGGTCGCGAGCCACTCATCGTCGAACCACGACGCTGCGTGGCGGCGGAACTCGGCGGGTTCGAGGTTCGCGGCGCCGGCGGGCAGGACCCCGACGACCGGCACCCCGGTCACCCGCGGGAGGTCGGTGCGGTTGCACCGCATCGCGAGGTCGGGATCGTCCGGCCACCAACCGATCACGAGTCCGGCGGGACGCAGACCGCGCGCCCGCACCGCGTTCACGGTGAGCTCGGCGTGATTGAGCGCGCCCAGCCCCGGCGCCACCACGACCACCACACCGTCGACGGTGTCGGGGACGAGAGTGGCCGCGGCGATGTCGAGGATCGTGGCCGACTCCCCCAGCCGCACCAGCACTCCGCCGGCGCCCTCGGCGAGGGTCAGGTCGTGTGACGCGGCCAGATCGTCCACGGCGCGGACGATCACCGCCGGATCGGCCGGTGGCATCCCGGCGCGGCGCGCGGCGGTGTCGGGCGCGAGGGGTTCCGGGTAGCGGAAGAGCTCGACCGCGGTGACGTCGCCCGCCAGGCGTTGCACCTCGGCGAGGTCGCCGGGTTCGTCGGGACCGACGCCGGTCTGGACGGGTTTGCAGACGGCGACGCGCCCTTCGTGGCTCGTCGCTATCGCTCCTCGCACCTCAGGGAGCAGAGGATGGGCAGACGCTAACGCTCCTCGCACCTCAGGGAGCAGAGGATGGGCAGACGCTTGCGCTCCTCGCACCTCAGGGAGCAGAGGGTGGGCAGACGCTTGCGCTCCTCGCACCTCAGGGAGCAGAGGGTGGGCAGACGCTAACGCTCCTCGCACCTCAGGGAGCAGGGGGTCGGCCACCTCAGGGAGCAGAGGGTCGGCCACCTCGTGGGGCAGGCAGGCAGCGGCGAGTGCGGCGGTCACGACGGTCTTCCCGACGTCGGTCGAGGTCCCGGTGACGGCGAGGACCCTGCCGCGGCGTGCGGCGGTCACCGCGCACCGACTTCGCGGAGCGCGGCGTCGACGACGGCGGCCACGTGGTCGAGGGCAGCGGCATCGAGGTCGGCGCGCACCGTGATCCGCAGCCTCGACGTCCCGACCGGGACCGAGGGCGGACGGAAACACCCGACGAGGACGCCACGGTCCCGGCACGCGGCAGCAGCTGCCACCGCGCGTTGCGGATCCCCGACGACGATCGCGATGACCGCCGCGGCGGGCTCTTCTACGCCACACGCGAGCGCCAGGCGACGGGCGTTGTCGCGCAGTCGGTCCGGCAACCCGGGTTGCGCCCGCAGGATCGTCAGGGCGGCATGCGCGGCGCCCACCGCGGCCGGGTTCAGGCCGGTGTCGAAGATGAAGGTGCGGGCGCAGTCGACGAGGTGCGAGCGCAGCAGCTCCGACCCGAGGACCACACCGCCCTGCGCGCCGAGCGATTTCGACAGCACGGTCGTGACGACGAGATCGGGAGCGCCCGAAAGTCCCTGTTCGGCGACGAGTCCGCGACCACCCGGACCACGTACCCCGAGAGCGTGGGCCTCGTCCACGAGCAGGACGGCCCCGTGCGCGCGTGCCGCGGCATACAGATCCGCGACCGGCGCCGGTTCACCGTCGATGCTGTACACCGAATCGGTGACGACGAGCGCCCGGGCCTCGGTACGTTCGGCGAGGGCCCGCCGGACCGCCCCGTGATCACCGCGGTCGACGACCACCACCCGGGCACGCGACAACCGGCAACCGTCGATCAGCGACGCATGGGTGCCGGTGTCGCTGACGATCAGGTCGCCGCGCGTCGCCAGCGCGGTGATCGCACCGACATTCGCCAAGTAGCCGGACGAGAAGACGAGTGCCGCATCGAATCCGAGGAAGTCGGCGAGATCGTGCTCGAGATCGATGTGTGCCTGGGTGGTGCCGACGACGAGGCGCGACGCCGTCGAGCCACCTCCCCACCGTTCCGCGGCGGCCCGCGCACCGGCGATCACCGCGGGGTGGGTCGACAACCCGAGGTAGTCGTTGGAACCGAGGTTGATCTCGTCGCCGGCCGCCCTGCGGACGTGTGGGCTGCGATGCAGGCCGGCCTCGGCGCGCGCACGGGCGGCGCCGGCCAGCCACGCCAGACCGATCTCTCCCCCGCCGCTGACCCGCGCATCGCCGTTGACCCTCGAATCCGGCTGCACCTGAATCGAAGTCATGACCGCACCACTGCCGGCTCGCGATCGCCGACCGTGGCATGCACGGCAGCGGACACTCCGCGCACGATCACCCCGATGTCCTCGGGTGTGCAGATGAACGGCGGCATCGTATAGACGAGATTGCGGAACGGCCGCAGCCATGCCCCGGCCTCGACGGCCGCGTCGGTGGCCGCCACCATGTCGACCGGGCGATCGAGTTCGACGACGCCGATCGCGCCGAGGACCCGCACATCGACGACGCCGTGGCGATCACGCAGCGGTTCGAGTCCGTCGCGGAGCCCCCGCTCGATCGCCGAGACCCGCTCGGCCCACGGCGTTTCCAGCAGCAGTTCGATCGCTGCGACGGCCACCGCGCAGGCCATCGGGTTGGCCATGAAGGTCGGGCCGTGCGCGAGTCCGCCCGCCTCCCCCGCACTGATCACCTGAGCGATCTCGGACGTGCACAGGGTCGCGGCGAGCGTGAGGTAGCCACCGGTGAGCGCCTTGCCGACACACATGATGTCGGGCGCGACGCCGGCGCCCGGCGCCGCGTCGGCCCCCGGGGCGGCGTCGGCCCCCGGGGCGGCGTCGGCCGCGAACAACGTTCCGGTACGGCCGAATCCGGTCGCGATCTCGTCGAAGATCAGCAGGACGTCGTGGCGGTCACAGATCTCCCGGAGCGCACGCAGATATGCCGCGTCGTGGAATCGCATGCCGCCCGCACCCTGGACCACGGGTTCGACGATGACCGCGGCGAGCTCGTCGCGGTGCGCGCGCACGGTGCGCTCGAACTCGGCGACGTAGTCGGGCCGGAACTCGGCCGGCGGGGCGTCGACGAAGATCTGTTGTGCGAGAACACCCTTCCACATCGCGTGCATGCCGCCGTCGGGATCGCAGACGCTCATCGGGGTGAAGGTGTCGCCGTGGTAGCCGCCACGCCAGGTGAGCAGACGCGTGCGGCCGGACCGACCGCGGCTGCGCCAGTACTGCAGCGCCATCTTGACCGCCACCTCGACCGACACCGATCCCGAGTCGCAGAAGAACACCTTCTCCAGGCCGGCCGGGGTGATCTCGACGAGGAGCTGCGCCAGCCGGGCAGCCGGTTCGTGGGTCAGACCGCCGAACATGACGTGCGACATCCGACCGAGCTGAGCCGCCGCGGCGGCGTCGAGTCGAGGGTGTCCATAACCGTGGATCGCCGCCCACCAGGAGCTCATCCCGTCGACCACCGATCGGCCGTCCGCGAGTTCGAGGCGGACACCCGAGGCCGAGGCCACGACCAACGGCCGGGTGGCCGCCGGCAGCGCACCGTAGGGGTGCCAGATGTGGTCGGCATCGATGCGACTGATCGCGTCGTGATCCATGAGGCACCTCCCGGCCTGTCGTTAGGCAGTCCTGGACACCGTCCAGGACCCTGAACACCGTACAGGGCGTCCTGAACGGTGTACAGGCCCGGGGTTCGATGCCCCACTGCCGGGTCATTACGCTGACGCGGGTGAGCAACAGTCGCACCGACGTTCTGCGCGCCGCCCGCGACATCCTGGGCGAGCACAGCCTGGCCGACCTGTCGATGCGACGCCTCGCCACCGAACTCGGCGTCCGTCCCAACGCGCTGTACTGGCACTTTCCCAACAAGCAGACCTTGCTGGCCGCGCTCGCCGACGACATCCTGGGTGCGGTCGCCATCCCCGACACCTCGCTGGCCTGGGACGAGCGCCTCGATCTGCTCGCGACCGACATGCGCAGTGCGCTCCTCGGAGTTCCCGACAGTGCCGAGGTCGTGTCGTCGAGCTGGGCGAGCGGTCTGTCGTCGAAGGCCATCACCGCCGACATCATCGCCGCCGGCACGGCCGGTGGTTTGTCCGTCCGCGACGCCGAGGCGGTCAGCACCGCACTGTGTCAGCTGGTCATCGGGCTCACCATCGAGGAACAGACGCGCGCGCAGATGGAGCGTCTGGGTGTCACCGGGCCGTCGGGTCGCGACTTCGCGGGCGAGTTCCGCGACGGGCTGGGCATCATCCTCGACGGAGCCCGGACGCGCCGCTCGCGGTGAACCCCGCGCGGCCCCGCAGACCGGTGCGCGAGTGTCGCGGTCGTCCGAATCGGTGTTTCACAGCTTCGACGAGTACATTGCTAGCCGGTCATCCCGGCCCCGAGACCGATCTGTCCCCCACCGGAAAGAACACGCCCTGTGGCATCGACGACGCGAGTAGTGGCGCCGGAGTCGTCCCCCTCGACGCCGACAACGCCCGCATACCGCACCGACCTCGACGGCCTGCGCGGTATCGCCATCGCCCTCGTCGCCTGCTTTCACGTGTGGTTCGGCAAGGTCTCCGGCGGCGTCGACGTCTTCCTCACCCTCTCGGGATACTTCTTCGTCGGGTCGCTGCTGCGGCACGCGATCACGAGCCAGGCTCCGCACGTCTCCTTCCGCGACACCCTCAACCCGTGGCCACGGCTCAAACGTCTCCTCAAACGGCTGCTGCCGGCGCTGCTCACCGTCCTGATCGCGGTCACGGTGCTGACCCTGCTGATCCTCCCGCAGACCCGGTGGGCCAATGTCGGCCGCGAGGTCATCGCGAGCGCGCTGTACTACCAGAACTGGTATCTCGCGCAGAACTCCCAGGACTACCTCGCCGCGAGTTCGGCGAACAGCCCCCTGCAGCACATCTGGTCGATGTCGGTGCAGGGCCAGTTCTTCGTCCTGACCCTGCTCGTCGCCCTCGCGTTCGCGGCGTTGCTCAAGGTCGGTGCCCGCGTCGCCCGGCCGTTCGCCGACCCGCGGGTCATCAGGTTCCTCGTCGGCGGCGCGGTGTTGGTCGTCGCGCTCGCCTCGTTCTACTGGGCGCACCGCGGCCTGGCGATCAACCAGCCGTACAACTACTACGACACGATCTCCCGTCTGTGGGAACCGCTGGCCGGCGGCCTGCTCGCGATCTGGTTGCCGTCCCTGCGAATCCCCAACTGGCTGCGCAACATCGCGACCGTCTTCGCGCTCGCGCTGATCGTCAGCTGCGGGTTCTGGATCGACGGTGTCAACGCCTACCCCGGTCCGATGGCACTGGTGCCGGTCGGCGCGACGCTGCTGATCATCTGGGCGGGCGCGACGGCGTTGCAGAAGCCACCTCGGGGGTCCCATGCCGCGGCCACCGAGATGCCCGTCACGAACCGCTGGCTCGCGAGCAGGTGGCCGGTCTGGCTCGGGACCATCGCGTATTCGCTGTACCTGTGGCACTGGCCGCTGCTGATCTTCTATCTGACCTGGCGCGACAAGAACCATGCCAACTTCGTCGAGGGCGTGCTCATCCTCGCGGCGTCAGTCGGGCTCGCGTGGCTCACCAAGCGCTACATCGAAGACCCGCTGCGCGGCGGCGATCGTTCGGCGCTCAGCCGCGGCCGCCGCGACGGGCGGTCGCGGTGGCTGTCGTACACGTCGGTCGTCACCTCGATCCTCGTGGTGGCGACGCTCGTCACCGGCGTCGGCATCACCGTGTGGGAGCGGCACGTCGCGAACATCGTCGTCGACACCAAGAACCTCGACCCGAGGTCGTACCCGGGGGCCCGAGCACTGCTCGACGGCTGGCCGGTGCCCGCCCTCGATCCACAACCGTCGGCGCTGGAGGTCATCAAGGACTTCCCCGAGACCTCCACCGACGGCTACATGAGCGACTTCACCGACAACGAGATCCACGTCGGCACCTACGGCGATCCGACCGCGACGCGCACCATCGCGCTCGCCGGCGGCTCGCATGCCGAGATGTGGATCTCGGCGCTCGACATTCTCGGCAAGCGCAACGGTTTCAAGGTGAAGACCTACCTCAAGATGGGGTGCCCGCTGTCGACGAACCGGGTACCCAAACAGCGCGGCGTGCCCTACCCGGAGTGCTACGACTGGGGACAGCGCGTCATCGATCGCGTCATCGCGGACAAGCCGGACGCGGTGCTGACGAATTCGACGCGACCGCGGGACTACGAACCCGGCGACTGGGTGCCACCGGACTACGTGCCGATCTTCGACCGTTTCCTCGACGCCGGGGTGCCGGTGTTGGGCATGCGGGACACCCCGTGGCCGAAGAACGCGAAGGGCACCATCGACACCCCGATCTGCCTCGCCGACGGCGGCGACGCCGAGAGCTGCGGGTCGCGCCGCAGTGCTGTCCTCTCACCCGAGGACCCGGCGGCGGAGCTGGCCGCCACGCGACCCGACTTCCACCCCCTCGACATGTCCGACGGGATCTGCGACGCCGAGCGGTGCCCGGCGATCGTCGGCAACATCACCGTCTACAAAGACCCACACCACCTGAGTGCGACCTATGTCCGCAGCCTCACCGACGAGCTGGGGCGCCAGATGGAGGCGCAACTGCCGTGGGCTGGTCCCGCGGTGCCGTGACGGTCGGCGGAAGTCGCGGGCTTCCTCCGGAAGCGGCGGGTGGGGCAGCCCACATCTGACCCGACCGGCCGCGTCCTGAGATGACCGTCCGCGGCAACGCGACTAGGGTCGACCCATGACGTCGTCGAAGGCGGGTAAGACCGGACCGCCGGCCCCCGGTGAACAGCCGGGTGATCCCGACTCCACTCCCGATTCAGATTCCACCGCCGATCCCGGCTCCCCCTCGGAGCCCCACGCACCGGAGTACGACACCACCTCGACGACGGCAGCACCTCCGAGTGGTGGCAAGACCATCGCCGACCCCGTACCGATGCCGTCCGACCCGATCCAGGCCGAGGCGCTGGTCCAACCGGAACCGGCCCCGATCCCGGTGTGGCCGGGTACTCCATACCCCCTCGGCGCCACCTATGACGGTGTGGGAACGAATTTCTCGCTGTTCTCCGAGGTGGCCGAAGCCGTCGAGCTGTGCCTGATCGACCGCGAGGGCCACGAGCGTCGGATCCGGCTCGAAGAGGTCGACGGTTACTGCTGGCACTGCTACCTGCCCAACGTCGGGCCCGGCCAGTTCTACGGCTTCCGCATCTACGGGCCGTACGACCCGTCGCAGGGATTGCGTTGCGACCCGAGCAAACTCCTGCTCGATCCGTACGGCAAGGCCTTCCACGGCGACTTCGACGGCGACGCATCGCTGTTCTCCTACCCGCTCCCGACACCGCCCGAGGACACCGACGAATCGGCGGTCGACGACGACGCATCCGCAACCCCCGAGACCGGGGCCGCCGACACCGGGACCGGCGGTGGCGGGACCGACGAGGGCGCGGTCGACGATGCCGACGAGCCGACCGCCGAGGCGGGCGATGCGGCCGATCCCGCCGATGAGGCAGGCGAGTCCGACGGCGATGCCGCGCCCGCGGAGCACGGGGACATCCCCGATCCCGAGCCGGTCAATCCGATGCCGCAGTTGGACTCACTCGGGCACACCATGGTCTCGGTGGTGATCAACCCCTACTTCGACTGGCAGAACGACCGGTCGCCCAATCGTCCGTACCACCAGACGGTCATCTACGAGGCGCACGTCAAGGGCATGACCGCGACCCATCCCGACATCCCCGAGTACCTGCGCGGCACGTACGCGGGGCTGTGCCATCCGGTGATCATCGACCACCTCAAGGAGTTGGGCATCACCGCCATCGAACTGATGCCCGTGCACCAGTTCATGCAGGACTTCGTCCTGCGCGATCAGGGTCTCCGAAACTACTGGGGATACAACACCTTCGGATTCCTGGCACCGCACATCGAGTACTCGTCGAACCCCGACCAGCCGGCCAGCGCGGTGACCGAGTTCAAGGCGATGGTGCGTGAGTTCCACAACGCCGGCATCGAGGTCATCCTCGACGTCGTCTACAACCACACCGCCGAGGGCAACCACCTCGGACCCACCGTGTCGTTCCGGGGCATCGACAACGCCGCCTACTACCGGCTCGTCGACGGCGATCCCGAGATGTACATGGACTACACCGGAACCGGCAACAGCCTCAACGGTCGTCATCCGCACACGCTGCAGCTCATCATGGATTCGCTGCGGTACTGGATCCTCGAGATGCACGTGGACGGCTTCCGTTTCGACCTCGCGTCCACGCTGGCCCGCGAACTGCACGACGTCGATCGGCTGTCCGCGTTCTTCGATCTGGTGCAGCAGGACCCGGTGGTCAGTCAGGTGAAGCTGATCGCCGAGCCCTGGGACATCGGCGAGGGTGGTTACCAAGTGGGCAACTTCCCGCCGCTCTGGACCGAATGGAACGGCAAGTACCGCGACACCGTCCGCGACTACTGGCGCGGCGAGCCGTCCACCCTGGGCGAGTTCGCCTCCCGGCTCACCGGATCGTCGGATCTGTACGAGGCGACCGGCCGACGGCCGCTCGCGAGCATCAACTTCGTCATCGCGCACGACGGTTTCACGCTGCGGGACCTGGTGTCCTACAACGAGAAGCACAACATGGCCAACGGTGAGGACAACCGGGACGGCGAGAGCCACAACCGGTCGTGGAACTGCGGAGTCGAGGGACCCACCGACGATCCCGAGATCAACGCCCTGCGCGCGCGGCAGCAGCGGAACATCCTAGCGACGCTGTTCCTGTCGCAGGGCACGCCGATGCTGGCGCACGGCGACGAGATCGGGCGTACCCAACAGGGCAACAACAACGTCTACTGCCAGGACTCCGAATTGTCTTGGATGGACTGGACTCTCGCCGAGGAGAACGCCGACCTGCTGGAGTTCACCCGCAAGGCCATCGCACTGCGCACCCGGCATCCGGTCTTCCGGCGACGAAAGTTCTTCGGCGGGAAGCCGATCCGATGGGGCGACCAGGCACTCGACATCGCCTGGCTCACCCCGGCCGGCCAGGAGATGACCGCCGAGGACTGGGACAGCGGGTTCGGCAAGAGCCTCGCCGTGTTCCTCAACGGAAACGGACTGGGCGAGAAGGACGAACGTGGCGAACTGGTCGTCGACGACTCCTTCTTCATCTGCTTCAACGCCCACTACGAGGACCTGGACTTCACGCTCCCGCCGACGTGGTACGGCAACGAGTGGGTCGGCGAACTGGACACGACGCATCCCGTGGGGGACAGCGAGCTGACGGCCTCCGCCGGCGAGTCGGTGACCGTAGGCGCCCGCTCCGTCCTGGTCCTGCGAAAGACCTCGTGACTCCTATGGGCAATCGTCCGACCCCGCGCGCAACGTACCGGCTCCAACTATATGGCGACTTCGGATTCGCCGATGCCGCAGCACATCTCGACCACCTCGCCGAGTTGGGGATCAGCCACGTCTACCTCTCCCCGATCGGCACGGCGTCGGCCGGGTCGACGCACGGCTACGACTGGTTGCCGCCGCCGGCGGTCTCCGCCGTGCTGGGCGGGATCGACGGGCTGCGGGAACTGCGTTCCGCCGCCGCCGAACGCGGTCTGGGTCTGATCATCGACATCGTCCCGAACCACACCGGGGTAGCCGATGCACTCGCCAACCCGTGGTTCGCCGACCTGCTCCGTCACGGGCCCGCATCGGACTACGCACACTATTTCGACGCCGACTTCAGCGACGACAACGGTGCCGACGGGAAGCTGGCCCTGCCGATCGTCGCCGCCGATGGGGACCTGAGCCCACTCGAGATCGACGAGCACGGGAATCTGCGGTACTACGATCACGCGTTCCCGATCGCCCCCGGCACCGCGGGAGACATTCGGCCCGCTCGCTCCGCTCCCGGCGCCGGCGGCACACCGCAAGAGGTCCACTCCCGCCAGCACTATCGGCTCGTGCCGTGGGACAGCGGCCTCATCGGCTACCGGCGCTTCTTCACGGTCAACGAACTCGCCGGTCTGCGCCAGGAGGACCCGGAGGTCTACGACGCGACGCACCAGTGGCTGCGTGAGCTACTCGACGCCGACCTCATCGATGGTGTGCGCGTGGATCATCCGGACGGTCTGTGGGACCCCCAGGATTATCTGCGCCGGCTGCGCGCGGACGTCGGGGACGATCGTCTCCTGTACATCGAGAAGATCCTGGCGCCGGACGAGCCCCTCGAACCGACCCTGCCGGTCGAGGGCACCACCGGGTACGACCACATGCGCGTGATCGATGCCGTGTTCGTGGCGCCGGCCGGCGTCGCCCAGCTCACCGAGCTACACGAACGGATCACCGGCGAGAGCGGTGACGCGCGGTGGGTGGAGGCCGCCGAGCACGATCGCAAACTCCGCACCGTGCGGGAGTCGTTCCCTGCGGAGCTCAGACGTCTCGTACGCGCCGTCACCGCGCGCGTCGAGGGATCACCGGCCTCGGATCCGGACGTGATCGCCACCGCCTGCGCCGAACTGATCGCCGCGCTCGGGGTCTACCGGGCGGACTACCCGTCGTTGCGTCCACGTCTGCTCGCCGTCGCCACCGGGATCGCCGAGGCGAAGCCCGAACTGCGTGCCGCGATCGACCTCATCGTGCGGGAGACGGCGGTGCCCGGCGAGGCGACATCGAGGCTGGCGCAGACCTGCGGGGCGGTGACCGCGAAGAGCGTCGAGGACAGTTTGTTCTACCGGACGGCCCGGCTCGTCTCCGCCCAGGAGGTCGGTGGCGATCCCGCGAATCCCGTCATGTCGCTGGCCGATTTCCACGAGCACAACGCCGAGCGCGCCGCGCGGTGGCCGCTGGCCATGACGGCCACGTCGACGCACGACACCAAACGCGGTGAGGACGTGCGCGCGCGGATCGCGGTGCTCGCCCAGATCCCCGACCGCTGGTCCCAGCTCGTCGACAAGGTCTGGCGCGAGACCGACGTGCCGGATGACCTGACCGGCTATTTCCTCCTGCAGAACATCGTCGGGGTCTGGCCCACCGGCGCCCCGGTCACCGACGAGTTGCGGGGCCGGTTGATCGAGTACGCCCGTAAGGCGACTCGCGAGGCCGGTCTGCGCACCACGTGGACCGAGGTGAACGAGGAGTTCGAGACCGCAGTCGAGACCTGGATCGGCCAGGTCACCAGCGGGGACGTCGCATCCTCGGTCGCCGAACTCGTCGACCGCATCGGACCGGCCTGGGAGCAGGAAGCGCTGGCGCGCAAGGCGATCGCGATCCTCGGGCCCGGGGTCCCCGACATCTACCAGGGCACCGAGTGGTGGGAGGACTCCCTCGTCGATCCCGACAATCGACGACCGGTCGACTTCGGCCGGTCGACCGAGCACCCGAAGACCCGACTCGTCCAGGAAGCTCTCCGTGCCCGGGCCGCGCATCCCGATGCGTTCGGCGTTGCGGCCACCTATGAACGGCTGACCGCCGACGGGCCCGCCGCCGACCACACCATCGCGTTCGTGCGCGGCACCGGCGAGGCCCCCTCGGTCGTCGTGGTGACCGCCCGGTTCACCCACAGCCTCGACCACGATGCCGCGGCCGCGACGTCGGTCACCCTGCCCCCGGGGTTCCGGTGGCGCGACGACCGAACAGGGTCGGTGTACGAGGGATCGGTCGACCTCGCCTCGGCCCGCGGCCAACACCCCGTGGCGATACTCGTCCGAACGTGACGTCCACCCACCACTGATAGACGAGCGCGCCCCCGAATCGGTGGCGCGCTCGTCCATTGCCGGTGAGTGTGTCCGCCCGGATCAGCCGCCCGGCGCGGGCGCGGGCTGCGGTGCCGGCGACGGCTGGGGTGCCGGTGCACCTGCGGCGCCGGGCAGCGACTGCGACGGATCGATCTGACCGCTGGGGCTCCCCGGCGGACCGTCGACCTCGGACACCAGCCACTTGCCGTCTTCCTTGCTGAGGTCCAAGCGGAAGACCATCAGGCTGGTACCGCCGCTGGGCAACTTGACGCTGCGGCCGGTCACCTCCGCCATCACCACGGTCTTGGCGGTGTCGGCATCGACGGTCTCGACAGCGACCACGCTGATCGTCGAGGACACCTCGATGTTCAGGGACTCCACATTGGCCTCGGTGTCGGCCCGTTCCTGCTCGAGGCGGTTGCGCAACTCCCCCGTCGACAGCGGACCCAGCAGTTCCTTCGAGTTGCCCGCGTTGTCGGCATTGAGCGTCGTCACGAGCTTCGTGACGAAGTCGGCCGAAGCCGCCTTGGAATCGGCGAACGCGTCGGCCTCCCGCTGCAGGTCGTAGGCGCGCCAGCCGAAGAACGCCACCAGCGCGATGAGCGCGACCGCGACGATGGCGACGAGAACCTTCTTGATCCCGCCGCCGGTGACCGTGAACAAGATCTCGCGGCGATCCGAACCCGCCTTCGATGATGCTGCCGGCGACGGGTCACCCGCGGCACCGGAGGCGTCGGCACCGTCGGTCTCGGACGTGCTCGCCACCGTGCCGGTTCCGCTCCGTCGAGCCGACTTCCCCCGCGGCGTCGCCGCGGTCCCGGCGTCGTTCGTGTCCTCCGCGCTCGTCGCCCCATCGGTGTGATCGGCTGCGACAGCCCCGCTCTCGGGCGGCGTGCTGTCGGCCTTCTCGTCCGTTGGATTCATGTCGGGATCAGTACGATCTGGGTCATTCCGGTCAGTCATCTACAGGTCACACAACTTGTCTGTCGTCGTCGAGTGGCCGTCAGTCGTCGAGCGGCCCATCACTTGTCGAGCGGAACGGTACGGGCGTTCGGGTCGTAACCCGGCGGCGGTCCCGCGGTGTCGTCGCCCGGTGGCCGTGGCGCATTGGCCGAGCCACGGATCTGCTGACGCGGATCCTCGGTCACACAGTACAGATTGGTCGGGATGGTCAGCTCGAGGATCTGCGTCGGCCGCCGCGGCGTCACCGGGTAGTTGCAGCTCGGACGCGGGTACACCGACCCGAAGATCCACAACGCACCGTCGTGGAACATGGTGAGGCTCTTGACACTGGCATCGCGGATCGCGGGGAACAGCGTCGCGAGCGCCGGCGCACGCAACGCACCCTGCTCGGCGATGTCGACGAACTGCTTCGTCACATCGGTGATCGGATCCGTCAACTGGTTGATCGACCCGGCCAGGCTCGTGAACTGCGAGGGACCCCGGTCGAGGAGCTCGCGGAGTTCCTTGTCGGAGGCAGCCGCCGAGTTGACCAGCGAACTCAATCCCGCCACCGTCGTGCCGAGGTCGGGCTGGATCTGTGCCGTGGTCTTGAAGATGGTCCCCGCGTTCTGGATGAACTTGGTGGTCTCCGGCAGCGCGGTGTACAGCTTCGCGAAGATCGTGCCACCGGAGTCGAAGATGACCGACAGGTCGTTCGTGCCGTCCTCGTCGTAGAGGGCGATCTTCAGATTGTCCACGGCGGAACGGAGTTTCGCCGGATCGATCTGGTTGATCAGTTCCAGCGAGGACTCGAGCAGCTGCGAGAACGGCACGGTGACCTCGGTCTGGTCGGCCCGGATGACGTCCCCGTCCTCCAGGTAGGGACCGTCGGAGGTGTCCGGCTGGAAGTCGACGTACTGCTCTCCCGCAGCCGACAGACCCAGTGCCGCAACAGTGGTGTCGCGGTTGATCTTGTACCGGTCCTCGACCGTGACGACGACCTCCACCGAATCCGGTTGCACCCGAACGGTGTCGACGTCGCCGATGCGCGCGCCGCGCAGTGTGACCCCGGACGTCTCCTGCAGACCGCCGGAGATCGGGAACTGGATGGTGAGCTTGTACTTGTCGGCGAACGGCTGCCACCGCAGGATGCCCAGGGCGAGATAGCTGAGTCCGACGACCATGACCAGTACCAGGGCGATGTTGCCCACAAGTACCGAATTCCGGCGTAGGACACCGAATATGCCGCTCATCCGCAACACCCCCTCGTCCCCGTGATCCGCGCCAGCAGACGGGTCAGTGTCTGCTGCAACGCCGCCGAACCCTCGTCCACGTCCTGGATCTCGGGCAGTCTGCTCGCCGAGTCGAAGCCGACACCCGGGCTGAGCCAGTAGACCTTCGCCGACACCAACGCCGCGCTACCCGGTGTGGACTTGACCCACTTCGGTGTGAGCTCGTGCAGGTTGTCGGCCAGCGATCCGAGCGGGCCGGCAGCCTGCCGGAGGCCGGCCAGCACCGTCGACAGATGGCCCAGCATCTCGACCAGGTTGTCCTGATCGCTGTCGAGGAAGTCGTTGGTGGCCGTTGTGACCTGCTGGGTCTTGTCCAGCGTGGTCAGGATCGTGGCGATCTGCCCGTTCAGCGACTCGAGCGCCGGACCCAGTTTGTTGATCGACGCCATGATCTGCGCACGCCCGTCGGCGAGCTGTCCGCTGAGCACCCGCGTGGCGGCCAGCGACCGATCGACCGCCGCCGAACTCTGGTTCAGCTTCCGGATACCGGTGGTCAGGCCCCGGATCGCGCCGTTGAGATCCGACGGGTTCGTCGCGACCGCGCTGCTCAGCTCGGTGAGGATGATCGTCAACGAGTTCAGCGAACCGCTGTCCACGACCCCGCTCATGCTGATCAGCAGATCCTCGACCGTCGCCGCGGCCGACGTCGGACCGGTGAGCGTGTCCCCGTCCACCATCAGACCGTCGCGCGCCTCGATCGGCGGCAGCAGGGCGACGAAGACGTCGCCCAGCGGTGTGGCCTGGCGGAGTTCGGCGCCGGTCCCGACCGGGAGCTTGGTCTTCTTGCTGACCTGCATGGTCACCACGGCGGTGTAGTCCTTGGCGACGAGGTCGGTGACCTGTCCGACATCGGTTCCGTTCAGCTTCACCTTCGCCTTCGCCGGCAGGTTGAGCGCGTTGGCGAAGTTCGCGGTGATCGTGATCGAGTCACCGATGCCGCCCGGTGCGGGCAGCGGGATCTGCTCCACCGTGAGACTCGGGAGGAGTCCGCAACCGGTGAGCCCCATGAGCGCCGCTAGCAGCACCGCCATGACCCCGCCTCGGCGGACCCGGCCGGGGGATCGCACAGGGCGCCCGGGACCGTCCGAACGGTTCAGCGAATCCATTGTCGCCGTTCTCATTTCGTCAGCTCCAGCATCGCCGAGTAGATACCGAGGTCGGGACCGAAGTCCTTGAGCTTGCCCGTTCGGCAACCGTCCTTCTGCAGGTTGATCGCCTCACAGAACTCGGCGAGGAGTTCGTTGTCGAGGAGCGTCTTGTCGAGCAGCAGCTGCGCGCGCCACGCTCCCTGTTCGGCCGAGATCGAGTTGCTCAGGTTCTGGAAGAGCAGCGGGCCGACGTCGACCGTCTCGACGACCTGCCGCGAGTAGTCCCCGAGATTGGCGGTCAGCGCGGCGAGCCGGTCGAACGACACCGACATGGTGTTGGTGTTGTTCTGCAGGAACACGGTGGTGTTCTGCAGCGTCTGATTCAGGTTGGCCAGGGTGGCGAGCAGACCGGGCGCCTGGTCTCCCAGCAGCTGCGACACCTGGTTGACCGACTCGGAGAACGCCGTCATCTTCGGATAGTTCTGCACCAGGGTGGTGGTCAGACCCTCGATGGTCTCGAGGATGTCGACGAGGGCATCGCTGTTGCCCGCCACCACATCGGACGCCCCGCCGAGTTCGTCGAGCGCCGCCCGGATCTCCTCGCCGTTGCCGGTGGCGATGCCGGAGGTGATGTCGATCATCTCCGCGAGCGGGCCGGGTCCTTCTCCCTCACCCTTGAGTGCCACCACCAGACCGTCGATGGCGTCGAACAGTTCGCCGACCGACACCGGGGCCTTCGTCTCCTTCAGGACCGACCCGTCCTCGAGCTTCGGCCCGCCGTCGTAGGCGGGTGACAGCTCGACGTGGCGGGTGGTGACGATCGAGGTGTTGACGATCGCCGCCGTGGCGTCGGCCGGGACGGGGACGTCGCTGTCGATCGTCATGGTCACCTTGACGCGCTCGCCCTGCGGTTCCACCGCGGTGACCTGACCGACCGGCATGCCGAGGACCGCGACGTCGTTGCTCACGTAGAGCCCGGCGACGTTGTCGAAGTAGGCGGTCACCTCGATGGCCTGGCCGACCGCCGCCTTCCAGCTCCCCGGGATCATCGAACAGCCGGAGAGCCCGAGGATGCCGAGCAGCGCGACCCCGACCAGCAGGATCGGGCGGCGGAGTCCGTGGGCGTGCATCGTCGTACCTGCCGTCGTGTCCGGGCTCATCGTTTCCGCGCTCAGCATCCGTCCACCACCCGGGCCAGGCACAGCCAGTTGTCGGGGAAGATGCCCCACGGCAGATAGCCGTTCGCGTAGGGCCCGTCGCCGATGACGTTGTTGGTCAGGCGCGCGGTGACCGGGAGGATCTCCAGCAACTTGCGGAGGTTGTTGCGGTTTTTCTCCAGGCCCTGGGTGATCGTGTTCAGGTTCGCCATGATGGGCGCGAACTGGTTGGCGTTCTCGCCGGCCACCGCGGTCGCCTGCTCGGTGAGTTCGGCGATGCCGTCGAGCATCCGGGTGACCAGCTCTTCACGCGCGACGATCTTCTGGGTCAGGTCGCGTCCCTGACCCACGATCACGGCGAGCTGGGCCTGATTGTCGTTGACGATGTTGGTGATCGTCTTGGTGTCGGCGATCAATTGGTTGATCTGGTCCTTGCGATTGGTGATGACCTTCGACATCTGGGTGAGCGCCTCGAAGGTCGGCTCGGTGATCGCCGGCACGCCGGCGAGTTGCCGGTTGAGGGTGCGGATGCTCTCGGAGAGCGTCCGGTCGTCGATCCCGGTCAGGATCGGCGCGCCCGCCTCGATGGTGCGCTGGAGATCGTAGGGCACGGCGGTCTTCGCGATGTGTCCGTCGGGTGCATCCTCCGGCGAATCCCCCAGCGACACATCGATGTAGCGCTGACCCAGCAACGTCGACATCTTGATCTCGGCAGAACCGTTGGACGTCACCCGGACGTCGCTGTCGACCTTCATGGTGATGGCCACGTGCTGTCCGGCGAGTTCGGTGTCGGTGACCTCACCGACGTCGATACCGGCGACGCGGACCTTGTCCCCCGGCCGGATACCGCCGGCCTGGGCGAAGTCGCCGGTGAGGGTCTTCTTGCCCAGATGCGCGGTCGCGAGAGCGGTCACGCCGAGCAACAGGGCGACGATGACCACGGCGCCGATCACGCCGAACCACACGCGCCGGTTGTCACGGAAACTCCTGCGGAACCAGCTCATCGGCACACCACCGAGTGATTCGTGCCGCCGATCTTGTTGAAGATCCCGGGCGGTAGCAGGACGTCGCCGATCGCGACGTCGAGATCACATGCATAGATGTTCACGTAAGCGCCCTCACCGAGCACGAGCGGGAAATGACCGAGGAAGATCGGCGCGTCGACCGCCATCCGATCGAGTTTGGCGCCATTGCTGATCAGCGTGTTGGTCGCGATCCGGCCGTCCGTGGCGGCCTCGGCCAGACTCTGTCGGCTCTCACTCAGCACGTCGGCGAATCCGCTTGCGGTGCGCCCGATGTCGGTCACCGCACTGCCGAACGCCGCCGAGTTCGAGTTGAGGTTGGCGATCAGCGCCGACATCGACTCGATGACGGTGCCCAGCTGGCCGCCCTGGCGCGACAGGTCGCGCATGACCGCGCTCAGGTTGTTGATGATCGCGCCGAGCACGACGTCCCGGTTGGCCGTGTCCTCCGCGAGGCGGCCGACCTCGGCGACCGTGTAGCTCAAGGACACCGAATTGCCCTGGAACGCCTGGATCAAGCCCTCGGACAGGGCGTTGACCTGTTCCGGGGTGAGGGTCTCGAAGACCGGCTGGAACCCGGCGAGCAATGTGGTGACGTCGAAGGAGTCCTCGGAGGGGAGCTCGAGCGTCGACCCCGGATCGAGGGGCCGACTCTCCCGGTCCGGGACCAGCGTCAGGTTCAGATATCGCTGCCCGATGAGGTTCTGGTAGCGGATCGCCCCCCGCGTGTTGGTGTAGACCTGCTGGTTGTCCTGCACCTCGAAGGTGACCCGGGCACGGCCGTCGGCGAGTTCGATCTGGTCCACACGACCGACGCGGACACCGGCCATGCGGACGTCGTCGCCCGTGGCGAGACCCGAGGCATCACCGAAGTAGGTCGTGTAGCTGTTGGTGGTCCCCGGCACCGAGCGCTCCAACGTCGAGAAGATCACGTAGGTGACCAGCAACGCGGCGATCCCGAAGATGGTGAAACCGATCAGCGGTTTGCGGATCGATTCCGAAGCCGCGCTCATCGGCCTCCTCCTTGACCTTCGCCGCCCCGGCCCGCCTCGGCGGCGTTGCGCACCTCGAGCGTCTGGACCAGCGGTCCCAGCATGATCGTGTCCGCTGCCGACGGGGTACGGCGCAGGACGGTGCCGAGCGTCTTGTTGTCGGCATCGGTGGTGACGTTGCCGACCGGCTTGTTCCGGCGCATCCCGTCGGAGGGATAGATCGCCAGCGGACCAGACATCGTCGGTCCCGTGCCGGTGCCGGGCCCCACGCAGCCCGGGCCGCGCAGGGTGCCGTACGGACCGCCGTCGTACACCGGGCAGTTCTGCCGGGTGTAGCGCTGGAAGGCGCCGAAGCTGACACCGATGTTTTGCTGCACGTGGCCGTTGGTGCCGGTGAACACCGTCAGCACCCGGGCGGCCAGGTTGTTCAGCGCGATCACGCCCTGCGGCAACGAGTTCGGCTCGAGGACGAGCGCTCCCAGCATCCGGTTCAGATCGGTCACCAGACGCTGACCGCTGTTGCCATTGCGCGCGAACAGCAACTGGGTCTGGTCGAGCAGGCCCTGACTCGCGGTCAGCACCGCGGTCAGGTCACGCTGCTTCTCCGCGATGGTGATCGCCGGGATCACGCTGCGGCCCAAGGTGTCGAGCAGTTGCGGCGCCGATTGCGCGAGGCCGGTGAGCGCGGCGTCGAAGTTGTCGAAGCCCGGGGGCGCGCCCGGCGGGAACTGGGCGTTGATCGAGTCGAAGTAGTTCCGCAGCACGGGGACGAACGACCCGAACACCGAGCCGCCGCCCTTGAGCGCGTCGGCGATGACGCCGAGCACCTGCGCCAGTTCCTCCGGCGGCACCGCGTCGAGGATCTGCTTCAGCTCGTTCTGGGCGTCCTGCAGCTTGATCGTCTCGAGCGAGTCGTCGGCCGGGATCACGTCGCCGGCGGACAGCCGGTCGGCACCCACCTCGGCGGGCTGCACCAGCTCGACGGAGTTGACGCCGAACAGGTTCGACGGAACCGTACGCGCGGTCACCGAGGCGGGAATGCCCTCGGCCTGCGCCGGCTCGATGTCGATGGCGACGTTCTTGATCAACCGGGAAGCGTCGGCCTGTGCGGAATCCTCGACGCTGATCGACTTGACCGTGCCGACGATCAGCCCGTTGTACCGGACGTCGGCACCGGTGGACAGCCCGTCGCCGACATCGACGAGTTCGGCCGTGACAGGCACCGTCTTGCTGAACGTGCCCTGGTACCGCATGAACAGCAGCACGAAGATCACCAGCAGGACGAGCAGGAAGGCGACTCCGCGCAGCACGTATTGCAGCAGCGAGGGATTGCGCCCGTCGGTCGCGATGTTCACGGTCTCCCCCTCATCCCGAGATCTTGATCCCGGGCGACGTGCCCCAGAACACGAGTGTCATGACCAGGTTCGCGAAGACGATGACGATGATCGCGAGTCGGATGGCATGTCCGGCAGCAACTCCCACTCCTTCGGGACCACCTGAGGCGAAGTAGCCGTAGTAGCACTGGATGAACGTCGTCAGCAGGACGAAGACGATCACCTTGAAGAACGAGAACAACATGTCCCACGAGACGAGGAACTGGTTGAAGTAGTACAGATACGTGCCCTCGCCCTGACCGCTCTGCAGCATGAACATGAACTGGCAGGCGAGGTAGTTGGCGGCCAGCGACACCGAGTAGAGCGGGATGATCGCCAGGACGGCCGCGCACATCCGGGTGGTGACGAGATACGGCAGCGGCCGGATCGCGATCGCCTCGAGGGCGTCGATCTCCTCGGCGATGCGCATCGAGCCCAACTGTGCGGTGAACCGGCAACCCGACTGGGCGGTGAACGCGGTCGCGGCGAGCAGCGGTGCGATCTCGCGGGTCGTCGCGAACGCGGACAGCCCGCCGGTCACCGGCGACATGCCGAGCAGGTTGAGGGCGGTGTAGCCCTCGATGCCCACGGTCGCGCCGCCCATGATGCCGAGGATCACCATGACGCCCACGGTGCCGCCACCCACCACGATGGCGCCGTTGCCCCACGCCACGTCGGCGAGCAGGCGCCACACCTCTTTGCTGTAGTGACGGAACGCCAGTGGCACCGCGGCGATCGAGCGGACCAGGAAGGTGATCAGGTGGCCCATCGCGGCGAGCGCATCGCGCGGACCGCGGTACACCGCCTTGGCGGCCTCGAGCGGCCGCAGGGCCGGAGGAACATACCGTGACGCGGTCATCTCACACCACCCTCGACGGGAACAGGATCGCGAACAGCTGCGTGAGGATCACGTTCACCGTGAACAGCAACAGGACCGAGTTGACGACAGCGGCGTTCACCGAGTCGGCCACACCCGCGGGCCCGCCCTTCGTCGAGAGGCCGCGATCGCAGGCGACGATGGCCACGATCGCGCCGAATATGACGGCTTTGGCCAACGCGAACATGAGGTCGGCGGTGGTGGCGAAGGACGCGAAGGTGCCGGTGTAGCTACCCGGTGTGCCGCCCTGGAAGTAGACGTTGAAGACGTAGCCGGTGATGAACCCGACGAAGCAGACGAAGCCGCAGAGCAGGAAGCTGACGACCATCGTCGCGAGGAGTCGCGGCGAGATCAGACGCTCGATGGGGTTGACGCCCATGACGCGCATCGCGTCGATCTCGTCGCGGATGGTGCGGGATCCGAGGTCCGCGGCGATCGCCGAGCCGACGGCGCCCGCGAGGAGCAGCGACGTCACCAGCGGTGCACCCTGCCGGATCACACCGAGACCCGTCGCCGCGCCGGAGAACGACGTGGCACCGACCTGACCGGCGATGTTGGACACCTGGATCGACACGATGACGCCGATCGGGATGGCGACCAGGAGGGTCGGGAAGACCGAGGTGCTGGCCATGAAGGCGCACTGACGGATGAACTCCCCGAACGGGAACCGTCGCTTGAAGAGATCGACGAAGAGGGTCCGGAACACCTCGACGAACATGCCGAGCTGGCGACCGAATGTGTCGAACGAGGCGACGACATGGCCGTCCACCCACGACCGCACCGCCCCCGGCCTCTTGCGACCCACCTCCTCGTCGTCCGAGGTGACTGCGTTAGTGCTCAATCCCTGCCCTTGCGTCTCGGCTTACCCGTTCACCGGCCGTCAGGTCGCGATGGCGCGTGTCGACCTCGACGCGCGTTCTCGTTCCCGCAGACCCGCTTCGCGTGCCCCCGTGGGCATGAGCGCCGCGGGTAAGATACCCCATTCCCCTCGTCCGAATGTGTTCGGCCTCACACTAGCGCCCGACTGCACCTGTCCGAGGTCCGACATACCTTGCATGATGTGACGAATCCCCCGACCGCTGCCGCTGTTGCCCAGAGCACGATAACTTGGTCGGACGACCAGCGGGAACAAAACCTACCACTTCGTTCCAATGTGGAGCCCTTCCGATCACCGCGATCACTGGGCGAACTCCGGGTCTGGGCACCGAATGCGCAGGTCGTAGAGCTGGTGATCGGGTCGTCCGCGCAGGACCCGGCCGCGGACCGGATCACCATGACGGCAGGCGCCGGCGGGTGGTGGCAGGTGGACACCGCACCGGGAACCGAACCCGTCGAGGAACTGCGCTACGGATTCTCGATCGACGGCGGACCGGTGCGTCCTGATCCGCGGGCCGTGCGCCTGCCGGACGGGGTGCACGAACTGTCGGCATTGTTCACCGTCGACGACGCCGGATGGACCGACGCAGACTGGACCGGTCGCGACATCCGGGGAGCGGTGGTCTATGAGCTCCATCTCGGCACCTTCACCCCGGAGGGCACGCTCGACTCCGCCATCGGCCGGCTCGACCATCTCGTCGACCTGGGGGTCGACTTCGTCGAGCTGATGCCGGTCAACGCGTTCAACGGGGTTCACAACTGGGGCTACGACGGCGTCGGCTGGTACGCGGTGCAGGAGACCTACGGCGGACCGGCGGCGCTGGCCCGGTTCGTCGACGCCTGTCACGCCCGGGGACTCGGTGTCGTCCTCGACGTCGTCTACAACCATCTGGGTCCGTCCGGCAACTACCTACCCGACTTCGGGCCCTACCTCTCCGAGGGCGTCACATCCTGGGGATCGTCGGTCAATCTGTCCGATCCGGACTCCGACGAGGTCCGTGCGTTCATCGCCGGTACGGCCCTGCGGTGGTTCACCGAGTTCCATGTCGATGCCCTGCGCCTCGACGCGGTACACGCGCTGGCCGACCACCGCGCCGTGCACATACTGGAAGAACTCGCCGCCGCCACCGACGATCTCGCCGTCGAACTCGGGCGACCGCTGTCGCTGATCGCCGAGAGCGACCTCAACGATCCCCGCATGATCTCCCCGCGCAGCGTCAACGGACTCGGGCTCACCGCGCAGTGGGACGACGACATCCACCACGCGATCCACACGCTGGTGTCGGGCGAACGGCAGGGCTACTACCGCGACTTCGGGAGCTACGGCTGCCTGGAGAAGGTTCTCACCGGCGGGTTCTTCCACGACGGCACCTATTCGTCGTTCCGGAAACGCCGTCACGGACGACCGATCCCGACCGACCGGCTGCCCGCGTCGGCCCTCCTCGCCTACACCTGCAACCACGATCAGATCGGCAATCGGGCGATCGGCGACCGCCCGAGCGCCTACCTCGACGGCGGACAGCTGGCGATCAAGGCGGCGCTGGTCCTGCTGTCCCCGTTCACCCCGATGCTGTTCATGGGTGAGGAGTGGGCGGCCGCGACACCGTTCCAGTTCTTCACCTCCCACCCGGAGCCCGAACTGGGCCGAGCCACCGCGGAGGGGCGCAAATCGGAATTCGCCGAACACGGCTGGGACAGCGACGACGTGCCCGATCCGCAGGACCCGGCGACGTTCGAGCGGTCGAAGCTGGACTGGACCGAACTCGACGATCCCGCACACGCGCGTGTGCTCGACTTCTATCGAACTCTCATCGCCTTGCGGAAAGCCGAAGCCGCGCTGTCCGATCCGGCCTTCTCGTCGGTGTCCGTCGACTTCGACGAGGCGGCCGGATGGTTCGCGATGCATCGCGGTGACTGGTCGGTGGTCTGCGTTCCCGGCGCCGCACCGGTGACCGTCCCGATCTCGCTCGACGTCGAATTGGCCTGGCAGTCACCGAGTTCCGAGGGCTCCGAGCTCGCCTCGCCGGGTCACAACGTGATCGTCGGCCGCCGTGGTGACGGCTCATAGCCCGAAGTCGCGTGTACCGCGGCTTCGGGCCATGAAGTCAAGTGGTCAGATGGCGTCGCCGCCGTCGATGCTGCCGAAGTCGCCGACCTCGACGTTGCCTTCGTCGTCGACCGCGGTGTCGAAGGTGCCGTCGCCGTCGGTGTCGGCGACGGCGATGTCGGTGAGGCCGTCGGCGTCGGTGTCGGCTTCGATGATGTCGATCTCGCCGTCGGCATTGGTGTCGTAGGCGATGGAGTCGGCCTGGCCGTCGCCGTCGGTGTCGAGGATGGCGTCGGTGGTACCGTCACCGTCGACGTCGGTGAGTGCGGCGTCGACGGCTCCGTCGCCGTCGGTGTCGATGAGAACGGCGTCGGCGGGGATCTCGGTGCTCATGGGGTTGTCCTTCCAAGTGACGAGGCGCTGTGGTGGTGCAGTGCCTCTGGGCGGTTCATGTACTTGGAGGCGGCACCGGACGCGAATGTTCCCGTGGTCTGGTGAGTCATCCGAATGGTCGACGCCGGCGTTTCGCGGCCCCGGCTCTCAGGTCAGGTAGGCGTACGCCGGACTACCCGGTTCGAGCCGCTCGCAGTGGAGTCTGGAATGGGCCATCCGGTCCATCAGATCGCCGAGCCCGTCGCGGTGTCCCAGCTCGACGCCGACGAGCGCGGCGCCGGTCTCCCGGTTGTTGCGTTTGACGTACTCGAACAGCGTGATGTCGTCGTCGGGTCCGAGAACCTCGTCGAGGAAACGCCGCAGTGCACCCGGCTCCTGCGGGAAGTCGACCAGGAAGTAGTGCTTGAGTCCCCGGTGCACCAGCGAGCGCTCGATGATCTCGCCGTACCGGGACACGTCGTTGTTGCCGCCGGAGACCAGGCACACCACGGTGGAGTCCGCGGGCAGCTGCAGTTTGTCGAGGATCGCGACGGCGAGAGCACCCGCGGGTTCGGCGATGATTCCCTCGTTCTGGTAGAGCTCGAGCATCGCCGAGCAGATGGCGCCTTCATCGACGTGGGTTATATGCGCGGTTCCCGGCACGGGCGCGTGACGCTCGTCGAGTACCACGCGTGCGGCCGGGACGTCGGTGATGCTCGCCAGCACCGGGTGATCGGTCACTGTCGCGCCCATCTCCGACAGCACCCGGTGCCCGATGGTCCCGATGCGCTTCACCGCCGCCCCGTCCACGAACGGGTCGATCTCGGCGAGGGTCACCGGTCCCCCGTTGACGAGGGCAGCGCTCAGCGACACCGCGCCGGTCGGTTCGACACCGACGATCGTGACGTCCTCGGACAGGCCGCGGAAATAGGTGGCCATCCCGGCCAGGCATCCCCCGCCGCCGACCGGCGCGACCACGACGTCGGGAACACGACCCAGCTGTTCGACGATCTCGTGCGCGATGGTCCCCTGACCGGCCGCGGTCCGCGGGTCGTCGAATGCATGAATCCACGCGGACCCGGTACGCATCACGTCGTCCTGAGCAGCGGCCGCGGCGGCGTCGTAGGTGTCGCCGACCGCCTTGAGTTCGACGAAGTCACCACCGTGCCAACGGATTCGATCGCGTTTCTGCTTGGGCGTGGTGGTCGGGACATAGATGCGTCCGGGCACCTGCATGCTCCGGCATGCGAACGCGACCCCCTGGGCGTGGTTGCCGGCGCTGGCCGCGACGACACCACGCGACAGCTCCTCGGCCGACAGCTGCGCCATCACGTTGTAGGCGCCGCGCAGTTTGTAGGAACGGACGGCCTGGAGGTCCTCGCGCTTCAGGAAGATCTCGGCCCCGGTGTCGGCGGACAGCCGCGGGCAGATCTCGAGCGGGGTACGCGCCACCGCGTCGGCGATACGGATCGACGCGGCTTCGATCGCGTCTACCGACAACGCCTGTTGATGGACCGGGACGTGGTGCGTACTCACGACAGCCATGTTCTCACTGTCTGCCGGTGATCCGATGTCGCGGGTTCCGACGCCCGTCCGCGACCGCGTCGTGGGTGGTGGCATCGCGGCGCCGGATGAATCGGCATCGCGGCACATTCGCGCACCCGATGGCGTAACACTGGACGGGTGCGTTTGACAGCGAGCCGGACGGGAATCTTCCCGACAACCGTCTCGCCCAGCCATCACCGACGGCGACCAGCCTCACCGACCAGGGAGCAGCCATGACAGCTCGTCGAACCTTCCCACCCCGCACGCGACGCCTGTCACGACTGGCCGCGCTCGGAGCGGCCGCCGCCCTGGCGGTCGGGCTCGGCGCCGCCGTGGACCCCGCCCCGGCCGCGGCCGCCCCCGTGTGCGCGGGTGCCGGGCAGCCGGCGCGACTCGTCGGGTCGGTGCCCGGCGCGGCGCTCGAGGGCCTGACCGTCGACGCCGCCGGACGCCTCTACACCACCGACCTGATCACCGGTCGCGTGTATCGCCTGGCCGGACCGGGCGCACCTGCGGTTCCGATCGCACGCGTGCCGGGCGGGAGCGGAGCGGGTGCGCTGGCGTGGACCCCCGGCGGCACCCTGCTGGTCGGATACGGCGCCGACCCGCGCGTCTTCGTGGGCGACGCGCTGCGACACGCATCCATCGCCCGGCTCGACATCAACACCCGCGCCCTGCGGGCCTGGGTGACGGGACTTTCGGCGGCCAACGGGATGGACGTGTCGGCGCGCGGAAATGTGTACGCCACCAACGACTTCGGCAATCTCATCGGTCGGGTGAGCCCCACCGGCGCCGTGCAGGCCGCCTGGGGAGCGCTGCCGAGCGCGAACGGAGCAGTTCTCGGACGCGGCGACGGGTGGCTGTACGTGTCGAGGACCTTCGTGAACCCGGGCGTCAGCCGGATCTCCACCGCGAATCCGCGTGTCGTGCAGAACCTGCTCACCGTGGGTGCGCCATCGACGCCGGACGGACTGACCCTCGATTCACGCGACCGACCTGTGGTGCCGTTCAACGCGACGGGTGAGATCGTGCGCGTGACGGCGCCCGGAAGCTACTGCGTGCTCGCGACGGGCCTACCGACCTCGAGCATCGTGTCCTACGGACGAGGCGACCGCGGATTCTCGGCCGGACGTCTCTTCCGCGCCGGATTCGACGGACGGATCTACGAGATCCCCGGCGGGTTCGATGCCGGCGCGACGGCCGCCGTCCCCGGCAGGTAGCGCTCGCCCCACCACACCGCGAGCAGCGTCAGTCCGCTCGCCCAGGCGGTGACCGCGAGTGAGCCGAGAAGAACGAGGCTGACCAGTGCCACCACGACCGCGGCGGCGACGGCGTGTGCCTTGTGGACCGGCCATTGCGCACCCAGGACATCGACGGTGCGGGGCTGCCGCGATGCCGGACGACCGGGGTCGACGTCGATCAGAGTCGCCATGTCGGATCACTCCCTCGCTGGCCGGGTGCGCTGGACGTGCCGTCGAGTGTAGCGCAGAACGAACGAGAATGTTCGGCGACCCGAATCCTGAGTCACGGCCGGGTGAAGTCGGTCGAGCAGGCGACCCTCACTTCAGCCGCGTCAACTCAGACAGCTGGGCCCCAGGAGGGCTTTGAGGTCGCCCATGAGGGCCGAACTCGGGGCCACACGCAACGACTCGGTCAGTTTCAGCTGGGTCTGCCGCTTGTCGCTGACGAGCGTCACGTGCACGTCGGCCATGCCGGGATGCCGGGTCAGCACCTGCTTGAGCGCCGCCACGCGGTCGGGGGTGCAGAGTCGCGCCGACAGTGTCAGTGCCACCGGTTTGGTCGCCCCCGCGGTTTCCAGATCCGGCACCGCCAGATCGTTCGCGCTGATCATCATGCTGTCGTCGCGCAGGTTGACGCGCGCCTTGATCAGGACGATGTTGTCGGCGACGATGTCCATCCCGTACGCGACATAGGCCCGCGGGAAGAAATACACCTCGACTCCACCGACCATGTCCTCGAGGGTCACCGCGGCCCACGGCTCGCCCTTCTTGTTCACCCGCCGGGTCACCGACGAGATGATGCCGCCGATGGTGATCTGGGCGCCGTCGGCGACGTTGCCCTCGAGGAGCGTCGAGATCGAGGTGTCGGTGTGCGCGGCGATCGCGTGCTCGACGCCGCTGAGCGGATGGCCGGACACGTACAGCCCCAGCATCTCCCGCTCGATGGCGAGCTTGTGCTTGGTGTCCCATTCCTCTTCGGGCACCTTGACCGCGAACACCTCGGCCATCGAGTCGTCGGCACCGCCGGCGTCGCCGAAGAGGTCGAACTGTCCGATCGCCTCGGCCTTCTTGGTTCCGATGACCGATTCGACGGCCTCCCCGTGAACGAGGAACAGACCCTTGCGCGGGTGTCCGAGTGAGTCGAAGGCGCCCGCCTTGATCAGCGACTCGGTCACCTTCTTGCTGCAGGCGGTGACGTCGATCTTGCCGAGGTAGTCGGAGAAGTTGGTGAACTTCCCCTTCTCCTCGCGCGCCGAGATGATCGAACCGACGACGCCGGAGCCGACGTTGCGGATCGCGGCGAGACCGAATCGGATGTCCTTGCCGACCGCGGCGAAGTTCCGCTGCGACTCGTTGACATCGGGCGGCAGCACGGTGATCCCGAGCTTGCGACAGTCGGCCAGGTAGATCGCGGCCTTGTCCTTGTCGTCACCGACCGAGGTCAGGAGGCCGGCCATGTACTCGGCGGGATAGTTCGCCTTGAGATACGCGGTCCAGAAGGACACCAGCCCGTAGCCGGCGGCGTGCGACTTGTTGAACGCGTAGCCGGCGAACGGCAGGACGGTGTCCCACAGCGCGGTGATCGCGGCCTGGGAGAAACCGTTGTTGCGCATGCCCTCCGCGAAGCCGTCGTAGGCCTCGTCGAGGATCTCCTTCTTCTTCTTGCCCATCGCGCGACGCAACAGGTCGGCCTGTCCGAGCGAGTACCCGGCGACCTTCTGCGCGATCTGCATGATCTGCTCTTGGTAGACGATGAGACCGTAGGTCTCCGACAGGATCTCCTTGAGCGGCTCCTCCAGCTCGGGATGGATCGGCCGGATCTCCTGCAGACCGTTCTTGCGCTTGGCGTAGTCGGTGTGGGCGTTCACACCCATCGGGCCGGGACGGTACAGCGCGAGCACGGCGACGATGTCCTCGAACCCGGTGGGCTGCATCATCTTCAGGAGTTCGCGCATGGCGGCGCCGTCGAGCTGGAACACCCCGAGGGTGTCACCACGGGCGAGCAGTTCGTAGGTCTTCTCGTCTTCGAGCGGCAGCGAGTCGAGGTCGAGATCGATTCCCCGGTTGAGCTTGATGTTCTCCAGGGCGTCGCCGATGACGGTGAGGTTGCGCAGACCCAGGAAGTCCATCTTCAGCAGGCCGATCGCCTCACACGACGGGTAGTCCCAGCCGGTGATGATGGCGCCGTCCTGCGCGCGCTTCCACACCGGGATCGCGTCGGTCAGCGGCTCCGAGGACATGATCACCGCACACGCGTGCACACCGGCGTTGCGGATCAGACCCTCCAGTCCGATCGCGGTGTCGTAGATCTTCTTGACGTCCGGATCGGTCTCGATGAGCGTGCGGACCTCGGCGGCCTCGTTGTAGCGCTCGTGTTCGGGGTTGGTGATACCCCAGACCGGAATGTCCTTGGCCATGATCGGCGGCGGCAGCGCCTTGGTGATGCGGTCGGCGATCGCGAATCCCGGCTGACCGAACTGGACGCGCGCCGAGTCCTTGATCGCGGCCTTCGTCTTGATGGTGCCGAACGTGATGACCTGGGCCACCTTGTCGCTGCCCCACCGGTCGGTCGCGTACCGCACCATCTCGCCTCGACGACGGTCGTCGAAGTCGATGTCGATGTCGGGCATCGACACCCGCTCGGGGTTGAGGAACCGCTCGAAGAGCAGGCCGTGCGGGATCGGGTCGATGTTCGTGATGCCCAGCGCCCAGGCCACGAGCGAACCGGCCGCCGAGCCACGGCCCGGGCCGACCCGGATGCCGACCTCGAGAGCGTGGCGGATGAGGTCGCCGACGACGAGGAAGTAGGCCGGGAACCCCATCTGGATGATGACGTCGAGTTCGTAGTTGGCGCGCTGCAGGTATTCCTCGGGCACCTCGGTGCCGGCGAAACGGCGCTCCGCGAGTCCCTTCGCGACCTCCTTGCGCAGGAACGTCTGCTGCGTCTCGCCGTCGGGGACCGGGAAGACCGGCATCCGGTCGCGGTGGGTGAAGACCTCTTTGTAGGACTCGACGCGCTCGCCGATCTCCAGGGTGTTGTCACACGCCCCGGGGACGATCGAGTCCCACTGCTCGCGCATCTCGGCCGCGGACTTCAGGTAGTAACCGTCGCCGTCGAACTTGAACCGGGTCGGATCGGAGAGGGTCTTGCCGGTCTGCACGCACAGCAGCGCCTCGTGCGCCGCGGCGTGCTCCTTGGTCACGTAGTGGCAGTCGTTCGTGACGATCGGCTTGATGCCCAGCTTGCGACCGATCTCGAGCAGACCGTCGCGCACACGCCGCTCGATCTCGAGCCCGTGCTCCATGAGTTCGAGGTAGAAGTTGTCCTTGCCGAAGATCTCCTGCCACTTCGCCGCGGCCTCGAGCGCCTCGCGGTCGTGGCCGAGCCGGAGCCGGGTCTGCACCTCACCGGACGGGCATCCCGTCGTCGCGATGATCCCCTCGGCATGCTCGGCGATCAGGTCCACATCCATCCGCGACCACTTGCCGAGCTGCCCCTCGATCGACGCGAGGGACGACAGCTTGAACAGGTTGCGCAGCCCGGTCGCGTTCTCGGCGACCATCGTCATATGGGTGTAGGCACCCGAGCCGGAGACGTCGTCGCTCTTCTGATCGCGGGTTCCCCACTGGATTCGTTTGGTGTCGAATCGCGAGCCGGGGGCGATGTAGGCCTCGATGCCGATGATCGGCTTGATGTCGTTCTTGACCGCCGTGTTGTAGAACTCACTGGCGCCGAACATGTTTCCGTGGTCGGTCATGCCGATCGCGGTCATCCCCAGACGTTTGGCCTCGGCGAACAACGGGGACACCTTCGCCGCACCGTCGAGCATGGAGTACTCGGTGTGGTTGTGCAGGTGTACAAACGAGTCCGTCACGGCGCCTCTTCTGTCGAGATCAGTCGGTAGATGTCGGGTCAGTCGTCAGATGTCGGTTCGGTCGGCGGTCATCGGCACCCGGGAGAGTGCGCCCGACGGCGGTCGGGCGGGTCCGAGTCCGGGTCCACTCTAGGCGCGTGCACCGACACCGCCGGGCTCCCACTCCGCGTCGTGACGGATGGGACAGCTGTGGTAGCGGAGCCGGTTCGCTCACCGCGCTCACAGGGCCATGAACACGATGACGATCGCGACCAGCAACACCACGGCGACGATCGCCAGCACGATGGGCAACCGGTTCGACGACGACGGCTTCGGTGCTGGTCCCACCGGTCCGGCGAAGCCCCGGGGACCCTGACCGGGCAGCCCGCCGGGTCCCGCGGCATCCAGGCCGCGCGGCGGGGTGCCGGCCGGTGTCGGGCCGACGCCGCCCGGGCGGCTCCGGTCGGGCCGCAGGTGGTCGTTGCTCTGCCGGAACGGATTCGACGGCGGACGCTGCCACACCGCCGGATCGGCACCGGTCGTCGGCCTCGATCTCGGGCCGCGCCCGGGCACCCGCGAGCCCGGCGCGGGGCCGGAGGACGGCGTGGCGGCACCCGGTGGGGCGTTCGGCGGACCGCCGCGCGCCGGGGCCGCGCGCTGCGTCGCTTCATGTGCCGGGTCCACGTTCGCCGCTGGACGGCCGGGCCCGGGTCGGCGGGGCTCGGCCGGCCCCGGCCGTGATCGACGTTCCGCGGGTGGTCGGTCGGGGGTCGCGGCGCGACCGGCGGGCGGCGGTGTCGGCCGGTCGGACCGTCCCGGCATGTCCGGCGCGCGCCGACCCGGGACGGCGCCGCCGGCCATCCGACCGGGGAGGCCGCGGACCGTCTCCGCGTCGAGGTCGGCGGCCGACCTCGGCCGCACGTTCCGCAGACCCGTCGCCAGCGCGTCGGCGAACTCCCGGCAGCTGGCGAAGCGCTCGTCGGGGGACTTCGCCATCGCACGCGCGATGACCGCGTCGGCGTCGGGCGAGAGTCCGGGCACGAGCTCGGATACCTGCGGTACGGGTTCTTTCAGATGTGCTCCGATGACGGCGCCGTTGTCGCGGTCGTCGAAGGGCACGCGCCCGGTGAGCAGGTGGAAAGTGGTGGCCGCCAGCGAATACTGGTCGGTCCGGCCATCGAGTCGACGACCCGTCAGCTGCTCCGGGGACGCGTACGACAGCGTGGCGAGGACCGTGCCGACCGAGGTGAGCGCCTCGGTCTCGTCGGACAGTTTGGCGACCCCGAAGTCGGTCAGCAGGACCCGCTGCTCGTCGAACGACGAATCATCGTCGACCTCGGCGAGCAGGATGTTGGCGGGTTTCACATCGCGGTGCAGCAGTCCGCGCCGGTTGGCGTGGTCGATCCCCCGCGCCACCTCCGACACGATGTGCACCACGCGACGCGGGGCGAGGCGGCCGCATCCGGCGAGTTCGCGCGCACAGTCGGTTCCCGGGACGTACTGCATGGCGATCCAGAGCAGATCGGCCTCCGCCGACTTGTCCGGCCTCGACGCCACCGGCACACTGGCGCGTCCGCGGTTGAACACGGTGACGATGTTCGGGTGGTCGAGCGTGGCCGCGACCTCGGCCTCCCGCAGGAACCGCCGGCGAAAGTTGCTGTCCGTGAGCCCGGCCGAGGCCTTCAGCACCTTCAGGGCGTCGTACCGGGGCAGCTCCGGATGCCGGGCGAGGAAGACCGCACCCATGCCGCCGCTGCCGAGTACCCGTTCGACGCGGTACCCGGCGACGAGGGTTCCCGGCTCGAGCACTCCCCCAATCTAGCGGTGTGTCTCGGAAATAGTCGATCGAACGGCCTGGTCGCGCGAGGCATCAGGCCCGCTCGCTCCGCTCCCGGCGCCTCGTGAGGTCAGGTCGCGCGCAGGACCTCGAGCGCGTGCTGCAGGTCCTCGGGGTATGACGAGGTGAACTCCACCTGTCGGCCGTCGGCCGGATGGGCGAACCCGAGCGATCGCGCGTGCAGCCATTGGCGTTCCAGACCCAGCTTCTTGGCCAGCACCGGATCGGCGCCGTACGTGGGATCACCGCAGCACGGATGGTGGAGGGCCGAGAAGTGAACCCGGATCTGGTGTGTGCGACCGGTTTCGAGGTGAACGTCCAGCAGCGACGCCGACGCGAACATCTCCAGGGTGTCGTAGTGGGTGACACTCGGTTTGCCGTTCGCGGTCACCGCGAACTTCCAGTCGTTGCCGCGGTGGCGGCCGATCGGCGCATCGATGGTCCCCGACGGCGGATCGAGGTGCCCCTGGACGAGCGCGTGGTAACCCTTGTGCACGGTCCGCTGTTTGAACGCCCGCTTGAGCAACGTGTACGCCCGTTCGGACACCGCGACCACCATGACCCCCGACGTGCCGACATCGAGACGGTGGACGATCCCTTGACGTTCGTGCGCTCCCGAGGTCGAGATCCGGAAACCCGCGGCCGCGAGGGCCCCGATGACCGTCGGGCCGCTCCAACCCAGCGAGGGATGCGCGGCGACACCCACCGGCTTGTCGACGACGACGATGTCGGAGTCGTGGTAGATGACCTCGAGGTCCTCGACCGGGGTCGGCTCGACGCGCAACGGCTCCTCCGGTTCGGGCAGCGTGACGTGCAGCATCGTGCCCGCGGCGAGTTTGTGCGACTTCCCCACCGCCACGCCGTCGACGACGACGTCGCCCTCCTCGGCCAGGGTGGCGACGACGGTGCGCGACAGCCCGAGCATCCGGGAGACACCGGCGTCCACGCGCATCCCGTCGAGGCCGTCGGGCACCGGCAGGAACCGCGATTCACGCATGCGCGCCGCCCTCGGTGCCGGCGGGATCGCGCTGCTCGCGGCGGGCCGCCCAGCCCGTGCGGGTGCCGTCGTAGTCGAAACCGAGCGCGGAGAGGACGACCAGGAGGATCGCGCCGCACACCACGGCGGAGTCGGCGACGTTGAACACCGGCCACCACCCCACCGACACGAAGTCGACGACATGGCCCTGAAGTGGTTGCGGGGCACGGAAGATGCGGTCCGTCAGGTTGCCGATGGCGCCGCCGAGCACAAGGGCCAGACCCGCCACCCACCACCAGGAGCGCAGCCGGCTGCTGTAGCGGATGATCACGAGCACGACCACCAGGGCGATGATCGACAGCACCCAGGTGTATCCGGTGGCCATGGAGAAGGCCGCGCCGCTGTTGCGGACCAGACGCAGGGTGACGAAGTCGCCGATGATCTCCACCGGGCGCATCGGGTCGATCGTGGCGACCGCGATCGACTTCGTGAGCTGGTCGAGGCCCAAGATCACCAGCGCGACGCCGAGCACCACGATCGTCGCCTTCGGCACCCGGCGGCCGGGACGTGCGGCGGCGTCGGTGTCGCCGGGTCGGCGGTCGGCCCCGGGTTCGACACGGTCGTGCGGGTCCACGTGCTCTCGATCCGTCAGGGGTTGGTCATCCACAGCATCATTGTCCACGACACGTCGAATACGCTGGCTACCCGTGTCCCCGCATCCCCGTCGCCTCCGGTCCGTCGTCTCGTCCATCGGGGCGGTGACCGCGCTGTCCGTACTGGTCGCGGGATGCGCATCGGGTCCCGACGAGACGCCCGGCGCTCCGGCGGCGAGCACATCGGCGGGCTGCAGCACCGACTCGCCGTCCCGCGCCGCCGGTGCGGCGCCGGTCCCGATCGCACCGGCGACGGTGACGATCGTCGACGCGGGAACCGGGGAGCGCCGCGTGCCGACGACTGCGCCGGACGTCGCCACCGCCCAGTCGGTGACCCTGGTGACGACCTCGGAGGTGGCGTCACCGGGCACCTCGGACGCCCAGACCGTCGAGATGCCACTGACCGCGCGGTTCGGGTGCGCCGATCCCACCGACCTCGAACTCGACCTCGGCACGGTCACATCCCCCGACACGACCCTGAACGACGAACTGTCGGCGATGGCCGGCGCGAGAGCCGGTCTCACGCTCGGTCCGGGCCTGGCGCCGGTGTCCCTGCGGATCGCGCCGCCGGAGCCGGCCGGCGGCGAGGCACGACTGGCGGTCGAGCAGGCGCTGGTGTCGGCGTTCAACGCGGCGGTCGTGCTCCCGACCGAACCGATCGCGGTGGGTGCGACGTGGCGGAGCGAGCGGGTGATCGCGGCCGCGGCGACCGTCACCCAGACCATCGAGGCACGGCTCACCGCCTGGGACGGCAACCGGCTGACCATCGAGTACACCGCAGACGAGACCCCGGTGAACTCGGTGTTCGCGATCCCCGGCGGCAGTGACAGCCTCACCATCAGCCGATACAGCTACACCGGTCAGGGGTCGGTGACCGTCGACCTGACCCGCGGGCTGCCCATCGCCGGCGAGGCCACCTATCGGGGCGCCCGCGAGTTGGTCGGCGCGGACCCGAGCCGGCCGCTGGTACAGCGGACCGGACTGTCCGTCACCTGGCGCTGAACGCCGACGGCCCCGGGTCACCGACTTCGGTCGGCGACGCGGGGCCGCGGATCATGCTGTGCGGCGAGTGGTCAGCTCGCGGGAGCGCACATGGCGCTCTCGACCTGGTAGAGGCCGAGGAGGTTGCACACGGTCTCGTTCGAGAGCTTCCAGCGTCCGTCGTCGAAGACGATGGTCGACTCGGCGTTGGTCGGCGGGTTGCCCGCGGTCTCGATCCGGACCTTGACGCGGGCCTTGTTCGGGCCGGCGCTGATCACGGGGTTGACGAGGACCCAGTCGACGTCGGAGTTCTCGGCACGCGCCTTGACCAGCTCGTCGAAGATCGCCGGGTCCTTCTCCGAACCCTCGACCAGTTCGACCTTCTCGGCCCGCGGGATGTCGGGGTCGACGGCCTGATCCACCATCTCGTTGAGGGCGGCAATCGACGGCGGGTTACTGCCGTCGGTGATCTCGGAGCCATCGCCGCTCGCGGCGGCGGTGGTGCTGGTGAGTGTCGGTGCGGGCGGGGCGTCGCTGTCGTCACTCCCGCAGGCCGCGACGGTGGTCATCAACGCGGCCGCGATCATGGTCGCGCCCAGAAACTTCCGATACTTCAACGATCTCCCTCACTGTGTTCTCGGGCATGGGGTGCGCCGGCGGGCGCTCTCGTACCGCGATGCCGGACGTGTCTGCCGGGTTCGACCCGACCGGACGTGTCTGCCGGGGTGTACCCCCAGCCGGACGTGTGTGCCGGGTTCCCCCCGGCGACGGCCCACACCACTATGCCAAACGGCAGGCACCAGGGGTCCCCGGTGCCCGGCGACACGCGTCGACGATCCGTCCGGCCGGCGGCGCCGAGCAGGCAACGCTTGACGGGCCGACCTGGTTCCGGTGACCCTTGGGCACCATGACAGGCACCCCGCCCGCGGCCGCCGGAGTCACCGTGCTGATCAGCACCGGAGGCACGATCGCCGCCCAGACCACCGACGACGGCGCGGTCCCGGCGCTCGGCTCGGCCGCTCTCCTCTCCGCCGCCGGGAAAGTCACCATCGGGACCGACATCGGGGCCGGGGACGACGGGACGTCGCGCACTCCGTCGGCCACCCGCACCGTCGACCTCATGTCGGTGGACAGTTCCGCGATGACCGTCGCCGACCAGTTCGCGGTGGTCCGCGCAATCGCCGACGCCCTGACCGACCCCGCCGTCCGCGGCGTGGTGGTCACGCACGGGACCGACACGATGGAGGAGACGGCCTACCTCGCCGACCTGTACGCCGCCGACGAGCGGCCGGTCGTGTTCACCGGGGCCATGCTGCCGTCTGATTCTCCTCGCGCCGACGGGCCGTCGAATCTCGCCGCCGCGTTGGCCGCGATCGACGACCCGGCCGCTCGCGGTCGAGGAGTCCTCGTGGCCATGGGGGGCCGGCTCCTGCCGGCACGCGGGTTGTTCAAGGTCTCCACCACCGACCCGGCGGCCTTCGACACCGTGCAGGGCACCCGTCGGGCCGACGACCCGCCGGTGCCGCGACGAGTGCTCGCCGGACCGGTACCGGTGGGCCGGCCGGCACGCGTCGATGCCTTCACCCTCTACCCGGGCGTGTCACCGGGACTGATCGCCGCGTCCGTCGCGCAGAACGCCGCCGGCGTGGTCCTCGCGGCGACCGGCTCCGGGAACACCCACCCGGACATCACCGCCGAGGTGGCACTCGCCGTCCAGCGCGGGGTGACCGTCGTCGTCACCAGCCGCGTCCCGTACGGCGAGGTGACCGCGACCTACGGCGGGGGCGGCGGCGCAGTCGATCTGCGGCGGGCCGGGGCGATCGTGTCACCCTGGCTGCGCGCACCGCAGGCGCGCATGGCGCTCATCGCACTGCTGACCTCGGGTCACGATCTCGAATTGATCACCGATTTCTTTGTCGCACAACAGGACTGATTGCTGCCACCGGCACCCGCCGGGTGGCGGTCACGGCCGGTCGATACCGTGCCCGATCGGTCAACCGTCGCCCGGAAGATCCCACTCGAGGCTGTCGAGCGGATCCGCCGGACGGAGGTTCGGATCGTCGACCGGAAACGTGCGCGTGCGCCCCGGCCCGCTCGTGCGGGTCTCGAATCGCACGGTCACGACCCCGTGTCCACTCCCCTGAACCCAGCCGTGCCCGTGGTCGGGGTGGGTCACGTCGGCGCCGGGGCCGAAGCGGCCGACCGGCATCGAACTCCCTCCCGGCGCGAACCGCGGGGGTTCGGGCGCCGAGTCAGCTATCTGGACGGCCGACGCCTCGGCCCCGGCCGGGTCCGGTGACGTCGCCACCTCGGCGCCGCCCCCCGCTGCCGCACCGTGGCCTGCGGCGGTGTCGTGGTGGGTGGTCTCGACATCGGCCGGTCCCTCGCTGCCCAGCTCGTCGAAGAGGGCGTACTGCTGCACCGCGGTCAACCCCGAGAAGCTGACGCCGACAAGGCGAATCGCCCCGATGGAACGCGGATCGAGCGCGAGCCGCTGCGCCGTCCGCTCGAGGTCGTCGAAGTCGGTGGTGGCCGCCGCGGTCGTCGCCGAGCGCGTCAGGATCGACATGTCGGATCTCTTCAGTTTCAGTACGACGGTGCGCGCTCCCCGGCCGTCGGTGAGCAGTCGGCGGTGAGCGCCGGCGGCGGCCTTGCGGATGGCGGGACGCAGCGCGTCGAGTTCGACGATGTCCTCGGCGAAGGTGGACTCGGCGCTGATCTGCTTCGAGGAGGCACGTTCGGCGACCGGCCGGTCGTCGATGCCGTGGGCAAGGCGATGCAACGCGGGACCGACGGTGGCGCCCAGCACGGAGGCCACCTCGACCGGCGACATCGCCGCGAGGTCACCGATGGTCGCGATCCCCAGCCGCGCCAGCCGATCGCCGGACACGGGCCCGATGCCCCACAGCTTGCGGACCGGGAGCGAATGCAGGAACTCCAGCTGGCCGGACGGTGGGATCACCATCACCCCATCGGGTTTGGCCATCCCCGAGGCGATCTTCGCGAGCTGTTTGCCGCTTCCGAGCCCGACCGACGCGGCGAGTCCGACCTCGCTCCGGATCCGGGATCGAAGCTCCTCGGCGAACTCGCGGGCCGCGTCGACGGTCGCCCCCGCGAGTTCCTCCGGCTCGCCGAACGCCTCGTCGAACGACAGCGTCTCGATGACCGGAACAGCCTCGCGCACGATCCCGAAGACACGTTTGCTGACCGTGCTGTACACCGATCCGCGCGGCGGGATGACCACGCCGCTCGGCCCGATGAGCCGACGCGCCTGGTGCATCGGCATCGCCGAGCCGGCACCGAACACGCGCGCCTCGTAGCTGGCGCCGGCGACCACCCCGCGCCCACCGGACCCGCCGACCAGTACCGGGCGGCCGCGCAGCGTCGGGCGGGTGAGCTGTTCGACGGAGGCGAAGAACGCGTCCATGTCGAGGTGCATCACCCAGCGTGGGCTGCGTTCGGACCCCCGCCCCGACACCGCACCGACCGGGCGCGGCGGTTCGGGTTCGAGGCGTGACACCTCCCCGAGTCTAGTGAGCAGCGGTGACGGCGAAGACGGGGATCAACCCGGCGTGGGCGGCGAGATCCTCATCCGACGAGGCGAGCTCGAGGCCCGCGGGCAGGAACCGCCCGACCTCCCACCCCCAGCGGCGCAGGTACTCCCGGATGACCGGCGGACGAAGCGCGGGGTCGAGCTCGGTGAGGGTGACGACGGCCCGACGTCGGCCGCGGCGGAGTTCCACCGTCCCGGCCGCGCGTGCGTTGCGGACCCATTGCGTGTCGCCTCGGACGGCGACCAGGAATTCCGCCCCGTCGAGTCGCAGCACGTTGACCGGCACCCGCTGCGGCGTGCCGGTCTTCCGGCCGACGACGGTGAGCGTCTGGGCCCCGGCCAGGTTGACCCCGCGGTCGGCGAGCCAGCGCACCGCGCGGTTGAAGGCGGCGTCGAATCCGCTGGGGGCCTTGTAGTGGGTGGTCGCGGTCATGATCGGCCTTTCGTCGAGGTGATGAATCCGAGAGCAGTGCTCTCGAAATCGAGTATGCAGCCACGCCGCCAGGAAATCAAGAGCACCGCTCTCGGTTGTGGCAGGATCGTCGCCATGGCCACCGGACGAACCCGCGCGGAGAACCGCGCGATGATGACCGACGAGATCCGTCGACTGGGACGCGAACACCTGACCACCTACGGCGCCGCCGGGCTCTCGTTGCGCGCCATCGCCCGCGACTTGGGCGTCGTCTCCTCGGCGGTGTACCGGTACGTCCCGAGCCGCGACGAGTTGCTGACCATGTTGCTGGTGGAGGCTTACACCGATGTCGCGGACGCCGTCGATGCCGCGGCCGATTCCATCGCCACCTCCCGACGGCGCGATCGACTCGCGGCCGCGGCCGCGGCCGCGCGGACCTGGGCTCTCGCCGAGCCGTCCCGATGGGCGCTGATCTACGGAAGCCCGGTGCCCGGTTACTCCGCCCCCGGCGAGCGGACCATCGGGCCCGGCACACGCATTCCCGTGCGGCTGCTCCGCGAGTGCTCGGCCGCTCACGCCGAAGGCCTGCTACGCGCCGACCTCCCCTCTCCCACACCGGATGTCGCCGCGGACATGGACGCGATCCGCGACGAGTTCGACCTCGACACCCCCGCCGCGGTCCTGGCCGCGGCCACCACGTTGTGGGCCGTACTCGTCGGCGCGATCAGCCTGGAGACCTTCGGCCAGTACGGGACCGACACCTTCGCGCATCCCGAGCAGCTCTTCCGGCTCCAGATCGAGCAGACACTGTCGGGCCTGTTCGCCTGAGATCGGACAGAGTGCGGTATTCGTACCGGTTTCCGGTACAGATCCCGCACTCCGCGCGGTGGGTGGATCAGCGGGTGACCGGCCGACGGAGCTCGACCCCGACGAGCTTGTCGGGGTTGCGCATCACGTAGATGTCGACGATCAGGCCATCGACGACGCGGAGGGTGATCGCGGTCTGCAGCCGGCCGTCGAAGTAGAGGATCATCCCGGGCTGACCGTTGAAGACCACGAACTCGGCGCGGTAATCCTCGAGCACGGCACCGATCCGGGCGAACCCCGACAGCACCTGCATCACCGCGGGCGCCCCGCGCATGGGCTGCCGTACCGCGGTGGCCTTGCCGTTGCTGTCCGAGGTCAGCACCACCTCCGGTGCCATGAGGGCGATGAGGGCGTCGGCGTCGCCCGACTCCGCCGCGTCGAGGAACGTCTCGACGACCTCCGCGGCGCGGGCGCGGTCCATCGGATCGAACCGGGGGCGGCGACGCTCGACGAACGACCGGCCTCGTTCCGCGAGCATCCCCACCTCGCCGGGCGTCCAGGACAGCATCGTGGCGATCGTGTCGTCGGCGAATCCGAAGATTTCACGCAGGACGCATACCGTCCGCACAGCGGGCTCGAGTTCTTCCAGAACGAGCAGCATCGCGGTCGACGCGAACTCCGCAAGACCCGCGTCGGCGAGGACGTCGCCGTCGAACCGGATGGGATCGGGCAACCACGGTCCGATGTAGTCCCCGGCAACACGTCGACGCGCGGTGAGCGTCTCGAGCGCGCGCCGGGCGACCTGCGCGATGAAGTGCGCTCGGGCCGACCCGGGGCCGAGCGCGTCCACCGGCGCGCTCGCCGGATGATCCCAGGGGCAGTGTCGGACAACATGATCGGCGTCCACCGCCGAGCCCAGGATCTCGTAGGCCACCGTGAACAACAGCGGTTCGAACGCGGCGGATCGCGCCGGGATCGGGTCCACGTCCATGCGGGTCATCGGGGTCTGCCCCCTCGTAGATGGTTCGGGCGGCGAACGACGCGCTCGGGTGTGTGCTCACCCTGCGGGGCCGGGTCGCGGCAGTCTCCACACCGTACGTGGCGCAGCACCACCAGGGTGCGACTGTTGCGATCGGTGTCCCAGATCGTCTCGTCCGATCACACCTCCCGCGCGACCGACGACGACACCGCGCGGACACCCGGCCGGGATGTCCGCGCGGTGCACGTGTCAGCGATCAGTTCGCCTTCGCCACGTCGGCGGTCACACCGTCTCCCAGTTCGATGCTGCCCGCGTCACCATCGCCGGTCACGTCGAACCGCACCGCGAGCACCTCGCCGGCGATCAGGTCGGCGTGCGTCCTCGCCCAGTCCAGACGTTCGGCCGGTACGACGAGTCGCACCGTGATCCGGTCGGAGACGTCCAGTCCCAGGGTGCGGCGCGCATCCTGCAGCTCGCGAACCCGGTCCTTCGCCCACCCCTCGGCCTCGAGTTCGGGCGTGACCGCCGTGTCGAGGACGACCAGGCCGTTCCCGCCCGGCAGCTCCGCGGTCGAGTCCGGTTCGACGGCCACCAGCCGCCGGGTGAACTCCCCGTCGTGGAGTTCGATGCCGTCGGCGACCACGACCTCGGACCCGTCGGCGCCCTCGCCCGCAGTCCAGTTGCCCGACTTCACCGCCTTGATCGCACGCTGCACGTCCTTGCCCAAGCGGGGGCCGGCGGCACGCGCGTTGACCGCGATCTCGTGACGTCCGTACTCGCTGGCATCGGTCGCCAGAGTCACGTCCCTGACGTTCATCTCGTCCTTGATCAGGTCGACGAACGGCTCGAGCGCGGCCGCGGTCGGCGAGGCCACCGTCAGACCCGACAGGGGCAGTCGGACCCGCAGCTTGTTGGCCTTGCGGACGCTCGACGCCGTCGAGCACACCGCCTGGACCTGGTCCATGGCCATGACCAGGTCGGCATCGGCCGGCAGCTCATCGCTCGTCGGCCAGTCCGTCAGGTGCACCGACCGCTCCCCGGTGAGACCCCGCCAGATGGCCTCGGTCGCCAGCGGGAGCAGCGGCGAGGCCAGCCGGCAGGCGACCTCGAGCACGGTGTACAGGGTGTCGAAGGCGTCGGTGTCCGCGTCCTGGCCGGCCCAGAAGCGTGCCCGGGAACGACGCACGTACCAGTTGGTGAGCGACTCGACGAACTCACGGAAGGCGTCGCACGCCCCCGCGATGTCGTAGGTGTCGAGTGCCGCGGTCATCGTGTCGCGGGTCGTCGCCAGCTTGGCCAGGATGTAGCGGTCGAGCACGTGCTGCGAGTCGGTCCGCCAGGTCGCCGGGCGCTCGGCGTAGAGCTGCAGGAAGCTGTAGGCGTTCCACAGCGGCAGGAGCGCCTGGCGCACCCCTTCCCGGATGCCTCGCTCCGTCACGACGAGGTTGCCGCCGCGCAGGATCGGCGAGGCCATCAGGAACCATCGCATCGCGTCCGATCCGTCGCGATCGAAGACCTCGTTGACGTCGGGGTAGTTGCGCTTGGACTTCGACATCTTCTGGCCGTCGTCGCCCAGCACGATCCCGTGCGCAGCAACGGTTTTGAAGGCCGGCCGGTCGAACAGCGCGGTGGCCAGCACGTGCAGCGTGTAGAACCAGCCACGGGTCTGCCCGTTGTACTCGACGATGAAGTCGCCCGGATTGTGGGCCGGGGCGTGCGCGGAGTCACCACCGTCGAACCAGTCGCGGTTCTCGAACGGATAGTGCACCTGCGCGAACGGCATCGAACCCGACTCGAACCAGCAGTCGAGGACCTCGGGCACCCGACGCATGGTCGACTTCCCGCTCGGGTCATCGGGATTGGGCCGGGTGAGTTCGTCGATGAACGGCCGGTGCAGGTTGTCCGGACGCACCCCGAAGTCGCGCTCGAGGTCGTCGAGCGAACCGTAGACGTCGACGCGCGGGAACTCCGGGTCGTCGGACACCCAGACCGGAAGGGGCGCACCCCAGTACCGGTTGCGGCTGATGTTCCAATCCCGGGCGCCTTCGAGCCACTTGCCGAACTGTCCGTCCCGGATGTGTTCGGGCACCCACGTGATCTGCTTGTTCAGTTCGACCATGCGGTCGCGGAACTGCGTCACCGCGACGAACCACGACGGCACCGCCATGTAGATCAGTGGCTGGCCCGACCGCCACGAGTGCGGGTAGGAGTGCTCGATGGTCTCGTGCCGCAGGATCCGCCCGGTTTCCTTCAGGTCCTTGATGATCACCGGGTTGGCGTCGAAGACCATCAGGCCCTCGTACGGCGGGACCTGCGCGGTGAAGCGTCCGCCCGGGTCGAGCGGTTGCACCACCTCGATGCCGTTGGCGGTCGCGAGGTCCATGTCCTCCTCGCCGAAAGCCGGTGCGAGGTGCACGATCCCGGTGCCGCTGTCGGTGGTCACGTAGTCACCCAGCAACACACGATGGGAGTTCGGATGGCCGGCGAAGAAGTCGAACGGCGGTGTGTACGACAGGTTCTCCAAGGTCTTGCCCAGGTGGGTGCCGAGCACCTCCGGATCGGCGATTTCCTTCGCGTACGCACCGATCAGCGCCTCGGCCAGCAGGTATTCCCGGCCGTCGGCGGCCTTCACGTGGACGTAGGTGACCTCGGGATTGACCGCGATCGCGAGGTTGGACGGCAGGGTCCACGGCGTCGTCGTCCAGATCAGCGCGTTGACTCCGTCGAGCGAGGCCAGCGGACCGTCGGGCACCCGCAGCGGCATCGTGACGGTGACCGCCGGGTCCTGCCGCATCCGGTAGGCATCGTCGAGCTTGGACTCCTGGTTGGACAACGGCGTCTGCTCGTACCAGCTGTAGGGCAGCACTCGATAGCCCTGGTAGATGAGCCCCTTGTCGTAGAGCGCCTTGAACGCCCACATCACCGACTCCATGAAGTCGAGATCGAGTGTCTTGTAGTCGTTGTCGAAGTCGACCCAGCGGGCCTGGCGGGTCACGTAGTCACGCCACTCCCCCGTGTACCGCAGCACCGAGTCGCGGCAGTACTCGTTGAACTTCGCCATGCCCATCTTCTCGATCTCCGACTTGTCGGTGATCCCGAGCTGGCGTTCGGCCTCCAGCTCGGCAGGCAGACCGTGTGTGTCCCAGCCGAATCGGCGGTCCACTTTCTTGCCACGCATGGTCTGGTACCGGGGTACCAGATCCTTGACGTAACCGGTCAGCAGGTGACCGTAGTGCGGCAGACCGTTCGCGAACGGCGGACCGTCGTAGAAGACGAACTCCTCGGCGTCGGCCCGGTTCGCGATCGACGCGGCGAAGGTCGAATCGGAGTCCCAGTACTGCAGGACCCGCTGTTCCACGGACGGGAAGTCGGGGGCGCTGCGCCCGGTGCCCCCGGTCATGTCGACTTTGGGATACACCCGCCCGGACTGAGTGGGGGCGGACTGGGTGGGGTCGGTCGCGTCGCTCACGGCTCGTCTCCTCGTGCCTGGTGATGTCTCATCGGCACGGGGACGCACACCGGAGGTCTGCGCGGTACCACCCCGCTTGCGCCGGAGATCCGACGCCACTCGACGAATCGCGACGGTCGATGACCGTACGATCCTGTGGCTGTCACGGGCCACGCCCGCCCGGTTCTACTGGGAGTCACGCATTCGCACCGTCCACTGGACGCCACACTCGATGACACTGTTCTTCCGGGTGCTCCCCGGTGATGGCCGGATCAACGCGTGAACCAGTGTAGCGACGACCGACCCGGCCGGGCCAATGGGTTCTCGACCGGTGCGCGGCCACCCGGGTGCGCTCAGTCCGGCGGCGGATGCCAGTTCGGATCAAGCGGATCGAAATCCGCACGCCGACGACGCGGCGCGGACTCGTCGGGACTTGTTGCCCAGTCGTCCGGGCCGGCGGCGTCGCCGCCCGGCACGTCGTCGGGGGCCCACCCCGAGGACTGTGGGTCGAACGGACGCGGAGCCGACGGCGGGCCGACCGGAGGCCGTTGGCCCCTGGTCGGAGGCGGGCCGGATTGCGGAGGACCGAATTGCCCCTGCTGCGGCCGGGCCTGCTGTTGAGTCCACGACTGTTGACCGACACCGGGTTGGCGACTCTGCGGTCCCACGCCGGGCGGTCGGGAACCCGGCGGCGGACCGGGGCGACCACCGGCGACATCGACACCGGTGGGCGGGGCCCCGCGGGGCGGCCCGTCACCACTCGGACTGTCGCCGCCGACCGAACGCAGATAGTCCTCGAGGTTGCCCTCACGACGCTCGGGAGCAGGTCGATTCGGCGGGACCGAACCAGCGGGCGCGGCCATTCCGGGGTCGAAGGCCCCGGGCCGATAGCCGGCGGACTCGGAATCGCCGACACCGGGGGTGTCGGCGGCGGGGTACCGACGCGTCGGTGCATCGGCGCCGCGATCGCCGTCCGAGTCGTGCCCGGTGACAGCGTCGTCATCGGCGTCGTGCGACGGATCGGTGTCGCGACCGGCGCCCGGGACCATGTCTTCCAGTGACCGGGCCGCTTCGCCCTTGCGACCGGCGAACACGTCCGCCAGGAGGAAGCCGAGGCCAACCAGACAGACCACGATGCAGGCCACGGCCAGCCACACGGTCCCGGTGATGAGACCGAGGATGAGCAGCACGAACCCCAGGAGGGTCGCGGCCAGCGCCAAGGTCAGCACATCACCAGCCTAGTGCGCACCGATCCGCCCAGGTCAGCTGGGTGAGTAGCTGCTGAATCCACCGTTACCCGGATCGTTCGAGAACGACTGATCGGGTCGGCCGCCCTCGACAGGCGCCGCACTGCCACGCTGCTGGAGTTCCTCGAGCTGGGATTCGAGGTAGGTCTTCAGACGCGTACGGTACTCGCGCTCGAAGGTCTTGAGCTGCTCGATCCGGCCTTCCAGCACACCGCGCTGCTGGTTGATCGTGCCCATGATCTCGCTGTGCTTGCGCTCGGCGTCGCTCTGCAGGGCATCGGCACGTTCCTGTGCCTGCCGCAACTGCGCCTCCGATCGCGTCTGGGCGTCGGCGAGGATCGCCTCCGAGCGCTGCCGGGCATCGGCGAGCATGGCGTCGGACTTGGTCTGCGCCTCGGAGACCAGCGTGTCGGCGCGCGTCTGGGCGTCGGACAGCATCGCGTCGGCGTCGGCGCGTGCGCTGCCCGTGAGCCGGTCGGCGGTGTCCTGGGCGAGCGCGAGAACGCGTGCGGCACGCACGTTGGCGTCGTCGTTGGTCGCCTGCGGTGCCGGCGCCGGCGCCGGGGCGGGCGGCTCGGGTGCCGCGGCGGGCTTGGCGAACATCTGGGTCCGGTCGTCCGCCTGGGCGCCACCACCGGAACGGGCATCGGCGAGCTCGCTCTCGAGCTCCTCGACGCGCTGCTTGAGGTCGGTGTTCTCTTCGATCAGCCGTGCGAGTTCGGCTTCGACGAAGTCGAGGAACTGATCGACCTCGTCCTCGTTGTAACCGCGCTTACCGATGGGCGGTTTGCTGAACGCGACGTTGTGCACATCAGCTGGAGTCAGCCGCATGTCGGTTCCCCTCATGTCTGGTGGTGAACTTGTGTTCAGTTGGCGGGCCGTCCAACCCGGATCGCGCGACGGTGAGTCGTTCGACCAATACAGGTTGTCACTAACTATTCATACCAGTCAAAAATTGTAACTGGCGTCCAATCCTGTCACACGCGAACCGTTGGTCGCATCTCTGCGATGCGCTGTTGAAATGAAACAGTCATCCGAAGATGACTTATAACGGTAGACCATCTGCCTAACGCGGGGTACCCGCCGCCCGATCGGGTGCGCCCGCAGGGGACGGACCCTTCGTGACGCGCCCTCCGCAAGCTCCGGGCGCTCCTCAGGGAGCAGGGGGACGCGCCCGCAAGCTCCGGGCGCTCCTCAGGGAGCAGGGGGACGCGCCCGCAAGCTCCGGCCGCTCCTCAGGGAGCAGGGGGACGCGCCCGCAAGCTCCGGCCGCTCCTCAGGGAGCAGGGGGACGCGCCCGCAAATTCCCGGGGCTCCTCAGGGAGCAGGGGGACGCGCCCGCAAGCTCCGGGACCCGGCGTCAGGGGCGGACGAGGTGTCCGGCGATCGCGAGCGACTCGGCCAGGGCGTCGGCGCGTAGGCCGTTGACGATATTCATGCCGATGATCACGACGAGCATCACGATCATGAGCGACAGGTCGAGCCGGATGGGACCGAGTGGGATCGGGGGGAGAACGCGACGCAGCGCCTTGATCGGGGGGTCGGTCACGGTGAAGACCATCTCGATGACGACCACCGCGATCCCGGTGGGGCGCCACTCACGGGCGAAGGTGCGGACCAGTTCGACCACCAGCCGGCCCAGGAGGAGCAACCAGAAGATCAGCAGGATGTAGTACAAGACGCTCAACAAAATCGCAGCCACGCGTCAAGAGTGCCTGAACATCTCGGACGACGGCGAACCGAGGTACCCGACGCCGGTCAGGAGTGGTTGTAGAAGCCCGTCTCGGCGATCTTGCGGCGGTCTTCGGGCGACACGTCGACGTCGGCGGGCGACAGCAGGAACACCTTGGTGGCCACCTTGTCGAACGATCCGCGCAGCGCGAACGCAAGCCCCGCGGCGAAGTCGACGAGGCGCTTGGCGTCGTCGTTGCTCATGTCGACGAGGTCCATGATGACCGGGTTGCCGTCGCGGAAACGCTCCCCGATGGTACGGGCCTCGCTGTAGTCCGACGGGCGCAGCGTGGTGATCTTCTGCAGCGGGCTGTCGGCGAAGACGCGCTCGAGTTCGCGGGGGTCGGCACCCATCGACCGCGGCGCGGTGGCAGCGCGCAGGGCGGCGCTCGACGAACGCTGCAGCGGTTCGAGGCGGGCGGGCGCCCGCATCGGCCCCTCGCCCACCGCGCGACTGCCGGCGTAGGCGAACTCCGCCGCGTACTCCGGGGCCAGGTCGAAGCCGGCGTCGTAGTGGCGGTCGGACAGCTCGTCGCGGTACGCGATCTCGTCGCGGTAGCCGGCGTCCCGGAACGACGGCTCGTATCCGGGATCGTAGGAGGAGTCACCGTAGTAGTCGTCACGGTAGGCGCGCTCACGAGACCGCTCCCGCAGCGGCGGGGCCGACTCCTCGAGGTAGTCGTCCTCGTACTCGCTGGGCGGCACCATGCCGAAGTAAGCCTTGAACTTCTGCATCGTGGTCATTGACGGCCTCTCTGGTAGTGCGACGCCGGTTGCTGCCGTGCCGGATGGTGCATCTGTGGTCAGTGAGCTAACTGCGCTTCGTGTGTCACTTGGTTCTGGTGTTACCAATGTGATTACTGAGAGATTAGCGGCCGATCGCCCATGATCGCGGTTCCGACACGCACGCATGTCGAGCCCGCGGCGACCGCCTCCTCCATGTCCCCGGACATGCCCGCGGACAGTTCGGCGGCGGCGTCGAATCGCCCGCGGAACGCCTCGCGGATGCGTGCGGCCTCGGCCATCCAGTGCCCGGGTTCGCCAGCCAGCGGGGCGATCACCATGAGCCCGCGCAACCGCAGTGAATCTGCCTCGACGACCCGCTCGGCCAGAGCCGGGAGATCGTCTTCGACGACGCCGCCGCGCTGCGGATCGCCGTCGAGGCTGACCTGGAGCAGGATGCCGAGCGGATCGGCGCGCTCCCCCTCGTCGAGTGCTGCGACCGCGGCACGGTCCAGGGCGTCGACGACCTTCGGGCGGTCGACGGAGTGCACCGCGCGCGCCCACCGCGCCACCGACCGGGCCTTCTTGGACTGCACCGAACCGATCATGTCGAAGACAGGGACGTCACCGGACCCCGGGGACTCCCAGTCCCTGAGCACCTCCGCCACCTTCCGGCCGGCCTCGGGTTCGCGCGACTCGCCGAACGCGCGCTCCCCCAGCTGCAGCAGCCGACGGACGTCATCCGCGGGGAAGAACTTCGTGACCACGAGGAGCTGACAGGAGCCCGCCGGCCGATGGGCGGCCTCGACCGCGGCGTCGAGGCGCCGACGCACCGCCGCCAACCGTTTCCCCAGCTCGGCGGTGCGCGCATCAGATGACCCGGTCATGTCCCCATCCTTCTCGCCACCGGGTCACTCCCCGAGCGGGCGCCGCTCACCGGGTGCATCGTCGCCGTGTGCATCGCCATCGGGGTCCATCCAGATGACCGAGGCCAGGCGGCCCGTGGGTGCGCCCCGGCGATGGCTGAACAGGCTCGGGTCGGCGATGGTGTCCCGCGGGTCGACCGCGACTCCGGCGACGCCGGCCTCGAGCAACTGCCGCCGCAAGCCGGCACGCAGGTCGAGACCGGCCGTGCCCTTCTTGGTACGCACGGCGCTGCCCGGCAGATGCTTCTCTACGTCGGCCTGCATGTCGGCGGGCACCTCATAGTGGTCTCCGCTCGCGGCAGGACCGAGGAAGGCGCCGATGGACCCGATCCGGGCGCCGAGTTCGAACATTGCGCGCAGGGTGGCGGGCACGATGCCGATCCGGGCGCCGACGCGGCCCGCATGGACCCCCGCGATCACACCGGCGTCGTCGTCGCTGAGGAGTACCGGGACGCAGTCGGCGGACAGCACAGCGAGGGCGAGACCGGGCGTGGTCGTGACCAGCGCGTCGGTGGCGGGCACCGGCTCGGGAACCGGTCCGTCGACCACGGTGACGTTGCGACTGTGGATCTGTTCCATCCAGACCACCGACCCGGCCGCCACCCCGATCTGCTCGGCCAGCCGAATCCTGTTCGCCGCCACGGCTTCCGGATCGTCTCCGACGTGATCACCGAGATTGAACGAATCGTACGGTGACACCGAGACCCCGCCGGCACGGGTGGTGATGACACGACGCACCCGCATGCGCGGGCTCAGCGCTTCATGAACGACGGCACGTCGACATCGTCGTCGTCGAGCCGAACGGTGTTGCGGCGGGGCGGCTCCGGCTCCTGCTCGAACGGATCGCCCGCACCCTTCGGCATGTCCCCGAAGAGCGGATCGTTCTTCGGCGGCGACGCCACGGCGCCGGCCTGGCCCTGACCGACCGCGGAACGCCCCGCGGCGGCCGGGACGTCGGTCCGCTTCTTGGGTGAGCCACCGTCGAAGCCGGCGGCGATGACCGTGACCCGGACCTCGTCACCGAGGTTGTCGTCGATCACCGTGCCGAAGATGATGTTGGCGTCCTCGTGCGCGGCCTCCTGCACCTGGGTCGCGGCGTTGTGGATCTCGAACAGACCCAGGTCGCTGCCACCGGCGATCGAGATCAGCACACCGCGGGCGCCTTCCATCGAGGCCTCGAGCAGCGGCGAGTTGATCGCGGACTCGGCGGCCTTGCGCGCACGCTCCTCGCCGCGGGCCGAACCGATGCCCATCAGCGCGCTGCCGGCATCGCTCATGACGCCCTTGACGTCGGCGAAGTCGACGTTGATCAGGCCCGGCGTGGTGATGAGGTCGGTGATGCCCTGCACGCCGTTGAGGAGCACCTCGTCGGCACTGCGGAACGCGTCCATCAGGCTGACCTGCGCGTCGCCGAGCTGCAGTAGACGGTCGTTGGGGATCACGATCAGGGTGTCGCAGGACTCGCGCAGCGCGGTGATGCCCGCCTCGGCCTGTCCGCCGCGTCGCTTGCCCTCGAAGGCGAACGGCCGGGTGACCACGCCGACGGTGAGCGCGCCGAGCTTGCGCGCGATCGACGCGACCACGGGTGCACCACCCGTTCCGGTCCCGCCGCCCTCGCCCGCGGTCACGAAGACCATGTCGGCGCCCTTGAGCAGTTCCTCGATCTCGTCGCGCGCGTCCTCGGCGGCGCGGCGACCGACCTCGGGATCGGCACCGGCGCCGAGACCCCGTGTCGAGTCGCGCCCGACATCGAGCTTGACGTCGGCGTCGCTCATCAACAACGCCTGGGCGTCGGTGTTGATCGCGATGAACTCGACTCCCTTGAGTCCCTGTTCGATCATGCGGTTGACGGCATTCACGCCGCCACCGCCGATGCCGACGACCTTGATGACGGCCAGGTAGTTGTGCGGTGGCGTCATGCGCTCGCCTTCCTTGTGTGGTCGATCTCGTTGTTCGAGTTCTGGTCTCGATATGTCCTGTGTGAACCGGCCGGTCCACGTCCCGCTCGCGACAAACCCTAAACCTGAACCATAGATTTAGAGTTATGTCAAGTAACTCGTTGTGGTGATGACGCTAGGCATCGCAGGCCCCGGTATCCAGATCCGCGCTCGGCGTGTCGGGAAGTCGTGGCGAAATCCGCCGGAACCCTCAGCTTTTCGCCGCCCCACGGGGGTCGTCCGGTTCCGTCTCGCGGGTCCGCCTCACCCCGACCGGTGATTTCGGGGTCGGCCGGATCCGGCGTGCGTCACCGATAGGCCGGGAACTCGGGACTCGACACGTTGTACATCCGCGCCTCGCGGGTGAGCAGATGCGTCAGTGTGCGGGCCTTCTCGGCGCCGCGGTCGCTGTCCCCCCACACCACGGTGCGCTTCTCCGACAGCGTGAACTCGATGTCGACCGGCGAGGTCGCGGTCACCCGGATGACCTGCCGCGCCAGCGATTCGGGCAAGCCCGCCACCGCCGCGATGGTCTCCCTGGTGGTCGGGTCCGCCGGCCCCGGGTTCGGGGTGTCGAGAACCGGGAGCTTGAGCACCTCGGGCGGGACGCCCTGCGTGCGGTCGTAGTCGAGGAACGCCACCCCGGACTTGTCGAGCACGTGGACGTCGTCGCCGTTGTTCACGATCACGACCGGGACCCGCTCGACGACGGTGATGGTCAGCGACGAGGGGTAACTCCGCTGCACGCGCGCCGACTCGACGGACGGGATGGTGGCGACACGCTGCGCGACCGCCCGGGTGTCGACCTGCAGCAGCGGGGTGCCCGACGGCACTGCCGCGACCCGCAGGATCTCGTCGGCCGGAATCGACCCGTTGTCGCGGACGTCGGTGCCGCGCACCGACATCAGCGGCGTGAGGTAGGCGATGAGCACCAACCCGACGCCGGCCGCGACCACCATGAGCGTGCCGAGGACCACGCGCGACCGGCGGCGCTGCGGCCAGCGGATCACGACACCCGCCCCGTCCGGCCCTCGGAGTCCGCCGGGCCGTCGGTCGGAGTCGCGCCCGAACCCGTCACGGTGGCGGTGTCGGCGGTCGTCGAGGTCGAGGCCAGGGCGTCGAGGATCTCCGGACCCTGCATGGTGATGTCGCCCGCCCCCAGGGTCAGCACGACATCCCCGGACCGCGCCAGTCGCGCGACCTGCGCGGCCAGCCGCGACAGGTCCGGGGCGAAGATCCCCGGCACGGTCAGCTTGTCCGAGATCGTGCGCCCGCTGACCCCCGGGATCGGGGCCTCACGGGCCCCGTACACATCGGCGACGACCACTGCGTCGGCGAGGTCGAGAGCAGCGGCGAACTCATCGGCGAACTCGACGGTGCGTGAGTAGAGGTGCGGCTGGAACACCGCGATCACGCGCCCGCGCGAACCGCTCGGCCCGCCGCGGGCGGACACCATGTCCTGCGCCGCCGAGAGCACGGCCCGCACCTCGGTCGGATGATGGGCGTAGTCGTCGATGACCTCGACGCCGCCGCGCCGGCCGCGGAACTCGAAGCGACGGTGGACACCGCCGAACGCGCCGATCCCGGCCACGATGGCGTCGAGCCGTCCGGCCCCGGTCGATGGGTCGGATGTCGCGACGCCGGGCTGCGCACCCACCCGGGCGGCACCGATCACCGCGGCGATCGCGTTGAGCGCCATGTGCTCGCCCGGGAGCGGGAGGACGATCTGTCGATCCTCGCCATTCGGGCAGAGCGGGGAGGTGAACCGGACCGTGGCGGCTCCGCCGCCTCCGCGCGGCTCCCAGGACGTCATGGTCGCGACGTTGCGGACGGTCGGCGCCAGCGCGGCGTGGGTCCCCCGTCCGTATCCAAGGACCTCCACCCCGCGCGCGGTGAGCGACTCGGCGACGCGGCCGGCCAGGGCGGCCGAGCCCGGGTCGTCGAGGCACACGACGAGCGACCCGCCGCCCGCGATGCGCGCGACGAACCGGTCGAACACCTCGACATAGGCCTCGATGGAACCGAAGAAATCGAGGTGGTCGGCGTCGATGTTGGTGACGACGACGACGTCGGGTGTGTACTCCAGCAGCGAGCCGTCGCTCTCGTCGGCCTCGGCGACGAAGATCGGGTCGCCACCGTGGTGGGCGTTGGTCCCCGACTCGTTCAGCTCGCCGCCGATCGCGAACGACGGGTCGGTCCCGGCATGCTGCAGCGCGACGACCGCCATCGAGGTCGTGGAGGTCTTGCCGTGGGTGCCCGCGATCAGCAGGCTGCGCTGACCCGCCATCAGCTGGGCCAGGACGCGGGGCCGCAGGAGGATCGGGATACCGCGCGACCGTGCCGCCACGAGTTCGGGATTGGTCTTGGGGATCGCGGCATGAGTGGTCACCACGACAGACGGGCCACCGGGGATCTGGTCGAGCGCCGACGGATCGTGCCCGACCTGCACCCGGGCGCCGCGGGTCCGCAGTTCGAGGATGCCCCGACTGTTCTTGGCATCCGACCCCGACACCTGTCCCCCGCGGGCCAGCAGGATCCGGGCCAGTCCCGACATCCCGGCGCCGCCGATGCCGACCATGTGGACGCGGCTCAGCTCATCGGGCAGCGACCCCGGAGCCGATGCCGTCTCGTCCCTCTCCGTCGCTTCGCTCACGGCCTCATCGTTCACGGGCCGACCTCCCACCGCGACGACGTCCAGCCCGGAAATCCTGCGCGAGTTCGATGGCGGCGGTGGCCACCGCCGCCGCGGCGTCCCGATGCCCGGTGCCCGCAGCAGCGATCGACATCTCGTGCAGCCGAGTTGTATCCGTCAGCAGCGCAGGCACTTCGCGGGCAACCCAGTCGGCGTCCACCGTCGCATCGTCGACGAGCAGTCCCCCGCCCGCCTCCACGACCGGGAGCGCATTCAGTCGTTGTTCGCCGTTCCCGTGCGGCAGCGGGACATAGATCGCGGGCAACCCGGTCGCCGACACCTCGGCGACGGTCATCGCGCCGGACCGGCACATCACGAGATCCGCGGCGGCGTACGCGAGATCCATCCGTTTGAGATACCCGACGGCGCGGTAGGGCGGCGCGTCGTCGACGACGGCGGGGTCGATCGAGTTCTTGGGACCGTAGGCGTGCAGCACGCCGATGCCGGCCTCACCCAATGTCTTCGCCGCGCCCGACACGGCGTCGTTGAGTCGTTGCGCGCCCTGCGAGCCGCCGAAGACGAGCAGCGTCGGCGCGTCGTCGTCGAGTCCGAAGTAGTGGCGCGCCTTCGCCCGCAGGGCGGGCCGGTCCAGTTCGGCGAGGACACCGCGCACCGGGATTCCGACGACCGTCGCGTCGAGCCCGGAACCGTCGACCGCCGCCAGGACCCGATCGGCGAACCGGGCACCGACCTTGTTGGCGATGCCGGCCGAGGCATTGGCCTCATGGATGACGATCGGGATCCGATTGCGTCGGCGCAGGTGCATCTGCGCCGCGAGGTACGCCGGCACGGAGACGTAACCACCGAAACCGATGACCACGTCGGCGTCCACCTCGTCGAGGACCTTGCGGGTGGCGGCCACCGAACCCAGCAGACGGCCGGGGGTGCGCGCCAGGTCGAGGCCGGGTTTGCGCGGCAACGGTACCGGCGGGATCAGCTGCAGGTCGTATCCGCGTTCCGGGACGAGATCGACTTCGAGGCCGCGACTGGTACCCAGCGCCGTGATACGGGCCGTCGGATCGATGCGGCTGACCGCGTCGGCGACGGCGAGGGCGGGTTCGATGTGACCGGCCGTGCCGCCGCCTGCGACGACCACCGACAACGGCCGGCCGTTCGGCCGTCCGGTCGTATCAGCTTGTACCGCACCCGAACTCACCGGCGTCGTCACTCCATTCCAGCTTTCGATCACACTCGCGGGCTCCCGGCCGGGAGATCTCCCGTCGTGGGCCCGCACCTCAGCCGCTCCCACCGCCGGTCACCGACGGCCGGCGCCGCGTACATTCGGCCCGCGCGCTCCGCTCCCGGCGCCGCGTACATACGGCCCGCTCGCTCCGCTCCCGGCGCCGCGTACATACGACCCGCTCCCCCGATACCCGACACCGTAGTCGACGCCGCTCCGCGAAGAAGTCCCCGGCCGGACCCGCCCGCGCAGGACACCCGCCCGGCCGGAGGCCGCCGACCGGGCCCCTCGGGTGTCGCCGGCACCGGATCGCGTCGACGACCGGCCCTGCCGTCGATCGTCCCGCGCGGACTGCGACGGGGCGGCGGCACGCCGCCAGGGCAACGGGAAGCGTCGACGGCCACGTCCGGCATCGGCCGACGGCGCGGGCCCGCTCGGCGGACGGCGACGCGACTGCGGTCCCCGGCCGCCGCGACCGACACCGGCCGTCGGACGCGGACCGGCCGTGCGACGCTGGTCCAGTCGATCGCGCAGCGACTCCGCCCGTGTCTGCCGGTAGGCCACCGGCGTCGGCAGGCGCAGCCACCGTGCCACGCGGCTCGGCGACCCGCCGGTCAGCGTCGCGACCGCCTCGGGTTCGTGCCTCGCGGCGTTGGCGAGCAGACCGAGCATCGCGAGGACGGTCAGCGTCGACGTGCCACCGGCCGAGATCAGCGGCAGCTGGATTCCGGTCACCGGCAGCAATCCGATGACGTAGCCGATGTTGATGAACGCCTGCGCGGTGATCAGCACCGTGATGGTCGCCGACATCAGGCGCAGGAAGGGATCGGTCGACCGGGATGCGATCCGGAAGCCGATGTAGGCGAGGACGACGAACAGGAACACCACCATGAGCCCGCCGAGCAGCCCGAGCTCCTCGCCGATGATCGCGAAGATGAAGTCGTTGTGCGCGTTCGGAAGATAGTTCCACTTGGCACTCGACTGGCCGAGGCCCACGCCGAAGACCCCGCCGTTCGCGAGCGCGTAGGTCGCCTGGCGCGCCTGGTAGCCGGCGCCCTGCGGGTCGTCGACGTTGCCGAGGAAGCTCATCACGCGCTGCGAGCGGTAGCCCTCGGCCAGGGCGAGGATCACGGCGAGCGCGATGCCGGACACCGCGAACGAGACGAAGACCTTGACCGGCAGTCCCGCGAACCACAACAGCGCACCGACGATGATCGCGATGGTGATCGTCGTGGACAGGTTCGGCTCGAGGATGATGAGCAGGCACACGAGCATGGCCACCGGCACGAGCGGGACCAGCAGCTCGCGCAGGGAGGCGTTGTCCCGCCGGCGCGAGGCCAGCAGGTGCGCACCCCAGATACACAACGCGACCTTCACCAGCTCCGACGGCTGCACCGACAGGCCGTAGATGACGAACCAGCGGCGTGCGCCCTGACTGAGCGTGCCCACGCCGGGGATGAGGACCAGCGCCAGGAGCACCACCGCGACGAACATCGCGGGAGCGGCGAACCGTCGGAGCAACCGCACCGGAATCCGCAGCATGAAGTAGAAGACCACCAGGCCGAGCAGGGCGAAGATCACCTGCGTGGCGAACAGCCCGTACGCCGATCCCTCTTTGGAATACCCCTCGACCGACGACGCCGAGAGGACCATCACCAGGCCGAATGTGGTGAGCAGGAACGACATCGTGAGGATCAGCTGATAGGACGCCAGCGGACGCGCCAACAGGTTGCGGATGGCGTCGAGCACGATCGCGGGGATCGACGCGGCAGTCGCTGCTGCCGCACCCGCGGAGCGGCCCGAGGCGTCGTCCCGTGCCGACCTGGCGCCGGTGCCGCGCTTCACGCCCGGCCGTTCGTCTCTCGTGCGCGTCCGGCCACCGGTGTCCCCGCCGGTCTCGACATCAGCGCTCCCGTTGTCGGCAGCGACACCATCGTCTCCGACGCCGTCGAGACCGCTGCGGTCGTCGGCATCGTCGACGGGGTCGTTGTCCGCGGCCGGGTTGCGGCTGCTCATCCGACTCAGCGTCCGGTGTCGGGCGAGCCGGCGATCCGACGCGCGGCGGCGGCGAAAGCGTCACCGCGCGCGCCGTATCCGGCGAACATGTCCAGCGAGGCCGCCGCGGGGGCGAGCAGCACGGCGTCGGGCGCGGACGGGCTCGCCTCCGCGAGCACCCACGCCTCCTCGACGGCCCGGTCCATGACCGCCACCGATGTCGAGGAGCCCGTCCCCGGGAGATCAGCTGCTGAGGCTTGGGGACCGGCCTGTCCCGGACGATGCACGTTCACCGTGCCATCGTCCCCTGTGAATACTGTGACTGTTGGGACTTCTGGGGCGTGTCGCGCGATCGCCTCGATCACCAGGTCTCGGTCACGGCCGATCGCGACCACCCCGGCCAGCCGACTGCCCACCGCGGTGAGCATCTCGTCCATCGACGCACCCTTGAGCAGACCGCCCGCGATCAGCACGACCCGGTCGAAGGCGGCGACCGCCGCCTGGGCGGCGTGGGGGTTGGTGGCCTTGGAGTCGTCGACGAAGTCGATCCCGTCCCGCGAGGCGACGACCTCGCCGCGATGACCGGCCGGCCGGAAGGACGCCAGCCCCGCCCGTATCGCCTCCGGCCCGATGCCGGCCGCGAGCGCGAGAGCCGACGCGGCCAGCGCATCGGCGACACCCGACGGTCCGGCCGGGCGCACCTCGTCAGCGTCGTACAACCGGCCCGCGTCGAAGGCGCGGTCGATCAGCACACCGTCCGCGACGCCGAGTTGTCCGGGCTGCGGCTCGCGCAGCGTGAAACCGATGCGGCGGCCCGCGGCGGGCAGGCCGGACGCGACCGGGTCGTCGAGTCCGACGACACTCACCGCACCGCGCAGCGCTCCCGCCTTGGCAAGTGCGTACGCCTCGAAGGTCCCGTGCCAGTCGAGGTGATCCTCGGCCACGTTGAGCACGACTCCCGCATGCGGACGGACCGACGGCGCCCAATGCAGCTGAAATGACGACAGTTCGGCGCACAGCACGTCCACCCTGGGCTCGGCCTGCATCGCGTCGAGCACCGGGAGCCCGATGTTGCCACAGGCCGCACCCCTGCGGCCCGACGCCTCGACGATCCCGGCGAGCATCGACGTGGTCGTCGTCTTGCCGTTGGTGCCGGTCACGACAAGCCAGGTGCGTGGTTCGCCCAGCAGTCCCGCGACGTCCACGCGCCAGGCCAGTTCGACCTCGCCCCAGACCGGTACGCCGGCGGCGGCCGCGGCCGCCACCAGGTGGTGGGTGGGCGCGAAGCCGGGTGACACGATCACGACCTTGGCCGTCGCCAGTCGCCCGGAACCGGTGAGCAGATCCGCGACGGCGACCGGTTCGACGCCCTGCGACATCAGTTCGGTGACCCCGGCGACCGCCGCGGCCGCGGCGTTCCGGTCGACGGGCGGCGCGTCAGCACCGGCGAACCGGTCGTCGGCGAGCAGGACATGCGCGCCGAGCGTCACCAGGAACCGGGTGGCGGACAACCCCGCGGTCCCGGCCCCGCCGACCACGACGGTCCGGCCGGCCAGGGCGCGCGGGTCGGGCCCCCCGGGGGTCGGACTCGCTTCCGGCTGATCAGCCATTGGTGGTCAGGAACTCGCCGTAGAACAGCGACAGGCCGAGCGCACAGGCGATGGCGGTGAGCAACCAGAATCTGATGATCACCGTGGTCTCCGCCCAGCCACCGAGTTCGAAGTGGTGATGGAACGGGGCCATCCGGAACACGCGACGACCGGTGGTCCGGAAGAAGGCGATCTGGATCACGACCGACATGATCTCGGCGACGAACAGCGCGCCGATGACGACCGCCAGCAACTCCGTCCGCGTGGTGATCGACAGACCGGCGAGCATGCCGCCGAGGGCGAGCGAGCCGGTGTCGCCCATGAAGATCTTGGCGGGCGCCGCATTCCACCAGAGGAAGCCGAGGCACGCTCCACCGCCGGCCACGGCGATGAGCGCGAGATCGAGGGGGTCACGGACCTGGTAGCAGCCGGTGGGGATCTCGCTCGGCGGTTTCGCGCCGCCCGCACAGGCGTTGACGAACTGGAAGAAGGTGACCAGGACGTAGGAGCCCAGGACCATCGCCATGGAGCCGGCGGCCAGGCCGTCGAGCCCGTCGGTGAAGTTCACCGCGTTCGACCAGGCCGCGACCACCAGCCAGCAGAACACCACGAACACGACCGACCCGAGCGTGATCGCATCGATGTCGCGGACGTAGGACAGGTTCGTGCTCGCCGGCGTGTAGCCGTAGTCGTTGCGGAACTGCAGCACCAGGATGCCGAAGAGGATGGCGGCGATGAACTGCCCGATCGACTTCGCGGTCTTGTTCAGACCGAGATTGCGATGCTTGCGGATCTTGATGATGTCGTCGAGGAACCCGACGACGCCCAACGCGGTCGCCAGCCCCAGGACGAGCAGTCCGGAGGCGGTCGGCCCGTTCCCGGCGTCGGTGAAGACCCCGACGAGGTGGGCGCCGAAATAGCCGGCCCAGAGGGCGGCCAGGATCGCGACGCCGCCCATCGACGGGGTCCCGCGCTTGGTCTGGTGGCTCTGCGGGCCCTCGACCCGGATCTCCTGCCCGAAGCCCTGCCGGGAGAACACCTTGATGAGGACCGGCGTCAGCAGGATCGACACCGCGATCGCGATCGCCCCCGCGAGGAGTATCTGTGTCACCGCGTTGCCCCCGCATCCTCTCCGTACGCGACCGGTCTGTTCCCGGCCGCGATCTTCCCGAACCTGCCTGACACCCCGCGGCGGAGCGGCATCGTCGGCCCACTCACGCCCGCGCGAGCGCTCACGGTGCCGCCTCGTCGGCGGCCGTCGCGTCGACGACCCGCCATCCGCCCCGCTCGGACCACGCGGTGATCACCGAGTCGAGATCGGCGCCGGCCGCGGCCAGCAGGATGACGTCGCCGGCGGCGGGCCGCCAGTCCGGTTCGGTGTCGGCGAGTCGGGCGGCGGCGTCGACGGACTCGACGATGCGCGCCTCGTCACCCCACGAACCCTCCATGACCGCGCCCTGGTGCAGCGCGTGCACCGATCGTGAATCCCCCACGCAGAGAGTCTTGTCGACAGCCAGCCGGACCGCCAGGCGACCCAGCAGATCGTGTTCGACGACGCGCTGGTTCTCGGTCAGGCCGGCCGGCGAGGCCAGCTCGGCGATGACCGCCCAGGTGCGGCCGGCGCCGGCGGACTCGGCGAGGCGCCGGATCAGCCGGCGGGCGTCGTCGACCGACACCGGCGCATCGCCGCGGATGACCGTGACCGCTCCGGTGGTCATCGTTCGCTCTCCGTGACCGCACCCGGAGCCTCGGCTGCGCGGGACTCGAGCGCACGGGCGACGACCTCCCGATCGTCGAACGGATGCTTCACGCCGTCGATCTCCTGTCCTGCCTCGTGTCCCTTGCCGGCGACCAGCACGATGTCGCCGGGTCGTGCCCAGGCGACGGCCGCCTCGATCGCGGCGGCGCGATCGCCGATCTCCCGGATCGGTTCCGCGCCGCGGGGGCGCTCGGTTCCGGGCACGGCCTGTGCACCGGCGAGCACCTCGGCCCGGATCGCACCCGGGTCCTCGGTACGCGGGTTGTCGTCGGTCACGACCACGAGTTCGGCACCGCGCGCGGCCGCTTCCCCCATCAGCGGCCGTTTCCCGGTGTCGCGATCGCCGCCGGCACCGACGACGATGGCCACCCGTCCGGTGGTCTGCCCGCGCAGTGTCGCCAGCACCGCCTCGATCGCGCCCGGCTTGTGGGCGTAGTCGACGAGGGCCAGGAACGGCTGTCCACGATCGATGCGCTGTAGGCGTCCCGGGACGCTCACCGACGCGACCGCCTCGAGTGCGGTGGGCACCGGCACGCCGGCGGCGTGTGCCACGGCGACGGCCAGGAGCCCGTTGGCCACGTTGTACCGGCCGGGCAGCGGGATGAGGAGCTCGTGCTCGCCGTCCGGCTCGGTGAACGGGGTGCGTGACGAGCCGTCGTCGGCGAGCGACGAGTCATCCGCATGCCAGTGGGCCGGCGTCGGCCCGGTGGATACCAGGACCGGCTGCAGATGGGCGGCCTCGCCCGGCCGCCGGGCGAGCTCGGCCATCCGCCGACCCCACTCGTCGTCGACGCACACGACCGCCCGGACCGCGTGCGTCGGGGCGGACGGGACGAACAGCTGGGCCTTCGCGTCGAAGTAGGCGCGCATCGTCAGGTGGAAATCGAGATGGTCCTGCGAGAGATTGGTGAACGCGCCGATCGCGAAATGCGCACCGTCGACGCGACCGAGTGCCAGCGCGTGACTCGACACCTCCATGACGACGATGTCGACGCCGTCCTCGAGCATCGCCGCGAGCAGGGCCTGCAGGGTCGGGGCCTCCGGCGTGGTCAGCGAACTCGGTTGGGCGTCGCCGTTCACGCGGGTCTCGACGGTGCCGATGAGCCCTACCGAGTGCCCGGCGGCCAGCAGGGCGGCCTCGACCAGATAGGACGTGGTGGTCTTGCCCGACGTGCCGGTGATGCCGATCAGCTTGAGTCGTTGGGACGGATTGCCGTACACGCGGGCGCTGACATTGCCGAGCACCGTGCGGGGAGCGGGATGGATGAGGACCGCGACGGCAGTCTCCGGCGGCAGGACGCGAGCCAGTTCGGCCCGGCCGGCGGGGTCGGTGAGGATGGCCGTCGCACCGGCCGCCACGGCCTGATCGGCGAACTTCGCGCCGTGCGTGCTGGCCCCGGGCAGAGCGGCGAACAGGTCACCGGGCCGGACGTCCTGCGCCCGCAGGACGACCCCGGTCACCTGGGTCTCGGCGTCGGCGCCGCCGACCAGGTCGAGTCGGGCCCCGGTGGCGGTGGACAACACGGACACCGCTGTCGGCGCGACCTCACGCGGACGGATGGGTCCGCCCCTCCGGTCGGGTGATGGTCGACGAGACGCCATCGGTGCTCCTCGCCTCCTCGGTTCTTCTCTCGGCGTTTCCCACGGGCGAGCGGACATGCTCGCTCCTCGGGACTGTGCTGGTCGTGCGGGACTGCTCGGTACGGGTGTCGGTGTTCGGACGTCGGACCGGGCTGTGCCGCGAGGTGCGTCGGTGCCTCGTCGGGAGGCGCAGAATCGCACTCACGATACCGACCCGCCCCGACGCCACAGCACACGGTGCGCCCGTGGCCGCACCTGTCCGGGTGTCCGGCTGATCGGCGACGGACTCCGCGGGCGCTACCGTGCGGTCAGGGTCAGCCGGGGCGTCGGCGCGGACAGCGGCACCTGGGCGCGCTGGAGCATCCACGACGTGATGGTGGAGAACAGCGGAGCCGCCGACTGACCGCCCGACCCGTCGGAACTGCGCCGTGGGTTGTCGAGCATGATCCCGACGACGTAGCGCGGGTTGTCGGCCGGGGCGATGCCCGCGAACGTGATGTTGTACCGCGAGTTCGAGTAGCACCCACAGGATGGATCGACCTGCTGCGCGGTGCCGGTCTTGCCGCTCACCTGGTAGCCGTCGACGGCCGCCTTGGTCCCGGTGCCCTGTTGCTCACCGGTCGGGTCGTCCTGCACCACCGACCGGAACATGTCCCGGACGGTCCGGGCGGTGGACTCGCTCACCACCCGGACGGGTTGGGGCCGCGCCCGGTCGTCGGGCGCCGACCCGTCCCGCTGTTCCGATGCCAGGATGCGTGGCGGAATGCGCAGGCCGTCGTTGGCGATCGCCTGGTACATCGCGGTCATCTGCAGCAGCGACATCGAAAGGCCCTGTCCGATGGGCAGGTTGGCGAACGAGCCACCGGACCACTGACTCAGGGCGGGAACCTCTCCCGCGCTCTCCGCGGGCAGGCCGACCCCGGTTCGCTGACCGAGACCGAACTTCTTGACCATGTCGGCGAAGCGCTCCTCGCCGATCCGCTGCGCGAGCATCAGGGTGCCGACGTTCGACGACTTACCGAAGATGCCGGTGGTGGTGTACGGCTCGACCCCGTGCGGCCAAGCGTCGCGCACCGTGACACCTGCCATCCGGATGCTGCCCGGAACGCGGTACACCGTCTCGGGCCGGGTGATGCCGTATTCGACGGCGGCCGCGGCGGCGATGAGCTTGTTGACCGAGCCTGGCTCGAACGGAGACGTGACGGCGGGGTTGCCCAGCTCGGCATCGGGCTGCTCGGACAACGGGATGGATGCGTTGAACGTCCCGTCGTTCGCCATCGCCAGCACCTCACCGGTCTTGGCATCGAGCACCACGGCCGACGCGCCCTGCGCACCCGATGCCTGCTTGGCCTTCATGACCTGGCTCTGGACGAACCACTGGATGTCGGAGTCGAGGGTGAGGCGCACCGTCGCCCCGTTGAGAGCCGGGTGCACGTTGCGCATGCTGCCGGGGATGACGGCCCCGTCCGATCCCCGGTCGTAGGTCCGCGAGCCGTCGGTCCCGGACAGGATCGAGTCAAGCGACGCCTCGAGCCCGATGAGTCCGTTGCCGTCGTAGTTCACGTCGCCGACCACGTTCGCCGCCAGCGACCCACCCGGGTACAGGCGGATGCTCTGCGGGTCGGCACCGACCTCCGGGAAGTCCTCGGTGATCCGGGACGCGACGTCGGGGCTCACGGACCGCGCGAGGTACACGAAAGTGTCTTCGCCGGTGACCTTCTCGAGGAGATCCTCCTCGCTGATCGAACCACCGAGGGCCACCGACACCCCCTTCGCGATCTCCTCGAGCCTGGTCTCGACGTCGGGAAGCGCGGGGTTCTTGCGGTGCTCTTCCTCGATCGTCTTGCGAACGGCCTTGGGCAGGAACGTCAATGACCGCGCTTCGTCGGTGTAGGCCAGCGGGCGCCCGTTGCGGTCGAGGATCGCACCGCGCTTGGCGGTGAGGACCTGCGTGTACTCGCGCTGCTGTGCGGCCTCGGCAGAGATCGAACTCGCCTGCACCGTGTGGACGACGATCATCTTGACCGCGACGGCGAGGACGACCAGCAGGACCACCACGCCGGCCGCGCGCGCACGGAAGACGAAACCCTGCGGCCCACGGCCGTTCCGCCCGCCGGGCCCCTTCCGATCCGATCCTCCCGACCCCGCTCCGGGTCCACGCCCGGGTCGGCGTCCCGGACGCGACGGGCCGGCGCCGAGCCGCTCGAAGGTCGCACGTGTCATGGTCGTCAATTGTTCACCGCTTCAACGTGGTTACCCCGGATTTGACCCCGGCGGGTTGGAGATGGCGCCGGAGATCCAGCGCACTTCGGAAGCGCGGATCGGGGCGAACTCACGGGGTGGGCACCACATTCGGCGCCGGAGTCGGGGTCGACGGCGCGGCCGGGGGCACGGCACCGGCCCCGGAGGGAGCCGGACTCGCACCGGACGGGAGCGGATTCGCGCCGGGCGGTGCGGTCTGCGACGGAGACGGTCCGCCGGCCGCCGGTTCGTCGGATGCCGGTTGCGACGGTGCGGGTTGCGGTGTGGACGTCCCGCCCGCCTCGGGTCCCGCGGAACCCGATCCGCCGCCCAGCCCGATCGAGTCGTCGACCTCGCTCGGGTCGATCGATTCCGCGGGATCCGGTGCGGTATCGGGATTCAGGCTCCCCATCGGACGCCCGGACGCGGGCTCCGGCTTGCCCACCACGCGCGGGCGTCGCGGGTCGTCGACGATCATCCGAGCGGGGTTGTCGGCGGGGATCATGCCGAGACGTGCTGCCTTGTCCGACAATTCAGGCGCCGAGTTGCCCGATTCGTACGTGCGCTTGAGCGCGTCGCGCTGATCGATGAGGGACTGGTTCTGCGTCCGCTCGATTCCCAGCTTGTAGGAATCCTGCGCCGCCTTGGTCGACAACCACAGGCTGAGACCGAGTCCGAGGACGAGCAACGCGATCACCGGCACGACAAACGGGGTGTGCTGCAGTCGCTCTCGCAGGGACACCCCGGTCATGGACAGTCCGCCGCCGGTACGACGCGGCGGCGTGGCACGACCCGCCGCGGAGCGTCGGTGTCGACGGTCGAGTGCCCGCTGGGCGGCCCTCGATCGTGTCGCACGTTCGGACTCGATGCGGGTTCGGCGTGACCGTCGCGAATCGCGCTCGTCGCCGGCGGACCGCGACGGGGCCTCGTGCAGGATGGTCATGCTCAGCCCTTCTTCTCGACTCGCTCGATCGCGCGGACACGTACCGGCGCCGAGCGCGGGTTGGTGGCCAGTTCGTTCTCGTCCGGACGTTCGGCGCCCCGCGTGACGACACGGAATTCCGGTGCCGTGCCGGGCAACTCGACCGGGAGCCCGGGGGGTGAGGTGGACGATGTGCGCGTCGCGAACTCGCGCTTGACGATCCGATCCTCGAGAGACTGGTAACTCATCACGGCGATCCGTCCGCCCACGGCGAGCGCGTCCAGCGCAGCGGGCAAAGCCTCACGCAGGACGTCCAATTCATGGTTGACCTCGATGCGCAACGCCTGGAAGGTCCGCTTCGCCGGGTGCCCGCCGGTCCGCCTGGTGGCGGCCGGGATGGCGTCGTAGAGCAGTTCGACGAGACGCGCGCTGGTCGTGAAGGGCTCCTTGTCCCGCTCCCGCAGGACCGCCGAGGCGATCCGGCCGGCGAAGCGCTCCTCCCCGTAATCGGAGAGTACGCGGGCCAATTCGCCGTGCGAGTACGTGTTGAGCACGTCGGCGGCGGTGAGCGGGTCGTCGGCGTTCATGCGCATGTCGAGCGGCGCATCCACCGCATAGGCGAAACCGCGTCCGGCCTGGTCCAGCTGCATCGACGACACCCCGAGATCGAACAGTGCGGCATCGATGACCGACTCCCCCGCTGCGTCCATCACGTCGCGGATCTCGTGAAAGGTGGCCTGGTGCAGCGAGATCCGGTCGGAGTACGACGTCAGGCGCTCGCGGGCGATCTCGAGTGCCGAGGCGTCCCGATCGATGCCGACCACGCGGACGTTCGGGAACGACTCGAGAACCAGTTGACTGTGCCCGCCCGCGCCGAGCGTGGCGTCGAGGAAGACGCGCGGATCGTCGGAATCCAGTGCGGGGGTCAGCAGTTCGACGATGCGCGCACCCATGACGGGGATGTGGCCGAACTCGCCGGACCGACGCGGTTCGTCCTCGGCATCGACCATGATGAAGACCCCCCATCGGCATGTATGCGGTATCGGCGGTGGGCGGATGCCTCGGGTCGGCGAGAGCAGGCGGTCGGATGGAGCGGGGTCCCGACCCGATCACGCACCTGGCGTTGGGGAAGTACGCCAGGGTCGCCACCGGGCCGGGGCCTCGTGCCACCCGAAGCCGCTGGGCACCGAACTCGCCCATCGGTTGCTGTCTCTTCGGTCGGTTTCTGGTCGGTTGCTGTCGTTGGTGTTGCTGTCTCGGCGGTGTGGCGGCCGGTCCTCCGGCTACAGCACCGCGTTCAGCGCGGCGGAGTTGGCGGCCGAGAAGTTCTCCTCGTGCCGCGTCTGGTACTCGTTCCATGCGGCCGAGTCCCAGATCTCGAGGTGATCGAAGCTGCCGAACACCACGCACTCCTTGGACAACCCCGCGTACACGCGATGGTCGCCGGACAGGCTGATCCTGCCCTGACCGTCCGGTCGCTGCTCTTCCGAACCGGCGAAGAACGTTCGCTGGAACGCGCGCAGATCAGGGTCGTTCCGAGACGCCTCGACGATCCGAGCGGCTATCGCGTCGAACTCTTCGGTCCGGTACACCGACAAGCTGTGATCTTGGCCTTTGGTGACCACTACCCCTCCTGCCAGTGCATCGCGGAACTTGGCGGGCAACGTGAGCCGCCCTTTGTCGTCCAATTTGGGCGTGTAGGTACCGACGAATCGCACGGACACGTCGACACCTCCTGCCCACCGGGTTCCGCGTCGTATCTCGCCTCACCCAGTGATGCCACAGTACCCCACTTTCCACCACTTTCCACCCCCACCGCCCCCGCATTCACCCACTGACAGCAAATTCCCAGTTCAGGGAGCTCAAGATGACGATGAACGCGCGTGTCGCCGGCGCGTCATGGGCGGAAAGAAGGGCAACCAGCGTGTGACCAGAGATACCGATGAGGTCCGAGAGGCGGGAATTCCAGGCGTAAATCCTCTAGTGGGGCAAAGTGGGGCGACCCGGTGGGGAGAAGTGGGGATCGCCGGTGGCGAGAAGTGGGGATCGCCAGTATGGAAGCGCGAGGACCGTTGACCGGGCGTTCGATCCCGTCGACCGTGCGCCCGGATCCGTTCAGCGTGCTCTGGAGAGCAATCGAGGACATGAAAGAGCCGCGTGCCCGAAGGCACGCGGCTCAGTCGAATATGCGAAGTTGCGGGAGTCGGTCAGCCGATCGACGAACGCGGAGTCGGGATCAGCGGATCACTCCTGCTCGAACCGGCGATTGAATCGCTCCTCCATGCGTTCTGACAGCTTGCGCTTGGCGCCGGACGACCCCGATTGCTTCTTGCCGGACCTGGTCGACGACGAGCCCGCCTCGGCGGTGTTGTTGTCTCCCCAGAGAGCGAAGAGGCCGGCCCCGAACATCACCAGGAAGCCCAGGAGGCTCACGATCGGGAATCCGCCGATGTTGATGTTGACGATGAGTCCGCCGACCAGCATCACCAGGCCGACGACGAAGACCGCTGCCGCCTGCAGGCGACGACGACCGCTCGACTTCCCAAGGCGCCGACGCTTGACACTGGACGCAAACTTGGGGTCTTCCGCGTACAGCGCGCTCTCGATCTGTTCGAGCATGCGTTGCTCGTGCTCCGAAAGTGGCACCGACCCTCCTTCTCACTGATCCGTGACGCCGACGAAGGTCACCCGCGACCGGAAAGGCGTCTGCGCCTATATCGTCCCATGATACGAGGTGAAATCGACCGCGACCACCATTACTCGCTGTTGCCGACGACCGGGCGGTGCCAGAAACCGCAAAGTGTGGCCGGATTCACGCCGTCGCGCCGATCTGCGGCGCTTCGGCACCGAGTTTTCCTTGCTCGTAGGCGATGACCATCGTCTCGACCCGACGCAGGAAGTCGAGGACGAGCAGCCGCATGCCGGCGACGCTGTCGGGGTCGATCGTGCGGATGATCCCGGACTCGATCTTCATCCGAACCGGCGACAGCGCGGCGAACCGGGCGGCGATCGGCGCCAGCTCTGGGGCGACCACACCGATGCGGGTCCAGGCGTTCGACGTCCTGCGCCGCACGGTCCCGACCGGTTCGTGCACGGCGAGGGCCGCGCCCGAGGCGCGGAGGGCAACGAGGTACAGCTGACGGAACCGCTCGACGTCGTCGTCGACGCCGTCGGCATTGTCGAAGAGCACGTGTGCACGCTCGAGGAGATCGCGCGCTCGACCGACCATCACCGGGTCGACGGGCGCCGCGTGGGTGAGAGCCGTGGCGCTGCGGTGTCTGGCCATGTCGTCCTCCTCGTGCGTATGGGCTGTGTCCGGCGGCAGACGCTTCCCTCGTCCGCCGCCGGACCGTGTCGTCGGATGAACGCGAACAGCTTGCGGAGGCACATTCATCGAACATCCGTTCGACACGTTCAATATAGCTATCCCGGCGTCGGCGTTCAAGACATCTGTGACCCGAAACCCCCGCCGGGGAGTACAACGCCACCACCTGCGGGCCGATTCCTGCCGAGTGTGCATCATCGATAGGACAATTCCCGGAAGTGGCCTGCGACGCGATGCCCCCGGCAGAGGGCGGCCCGCCCCAGCGGCAGCCGACCTCGTCTGCAGGTCGACGACGCAGGACGAACGATGCAGAGAACGGAAATCCGTTGACCATCCGCCTGGTGAGCCTGAGTGGCCAGGACGCCCGGGCCTGGCTCGAGCCGGCCCTGGAGATCTACGTGACCGCGATGAATTATCCGCGCGGTACGGAGATCCATCGGGCCGGGCTCTGGCGCGAACACATCGCGCGGCCCGGATGGCGTGCGATGGGCGCGGTCGAGACGGTGACCCCACACGAGGCGCGGACCATGCCGGCCGCGCGGCGCCGGGTCGGTCCGCCGGTCGGCTTCGGACCCGACGACCTGCTCGTCGGCATCGCCTACGGCTACACCGGCGCGACCGGTCAATGGTGGAACCAGCAGCTGCGGCTCGGACTCCGCCAGACGGGCCGACCGCCCGAGACGGTCGAGGCGATCGCGCGCGACTACTTCGAGCTCACCGAGCTGCACGTCCACCCGACCGCTCAGGGCCGAGGTATCGGCCAGGGGCTCCTCGCCCGGCTGCTGGCCGACCGGCCCGAACGCCATGTGCTGCTGTCGACCCCGGAGATCCCCGCCGAGGACAACCGCGCGTGGTCGTTGTACCGGCGGATGGGTTTCACCGACGTCCTGCGCCACTTCACCTTCACCGGCGATCCGCGTCCGTTCGCGTTCCTCGGCCGTCCGCTCCCCCTGGAACTGCAACCCCCGGCCGCCGCCCGCCGCGCCGGTACCGGGAGCTGACGATGCACGGCACACGGCGTGACGCCGTCGTCATCGGCGCGGGCCACAACGGCCTGATCGCCGCGGCCTACCTGGCACAGGCCGGACGGGATGTGGAGGCACTCGAGCGGGACGACATCCCAGGCGGCGCGGTCTCCACCGTCGAACGGTTCCCCGGACATCGGGTCGACCGGGGGTCGTCGTCGCATCTGATGATCCGTCACTCCCCCGTTCTCGACGACCTCGACCTCGCCGCGCACGGCCTGCGCTACGTCGACTGCGATCCGTGGGCGTTCGTCCCGGCCACCGCGACCGCCCCGCCGATCGTCTTCCGCACCGACCTCGACGCGACGTGCGCTTCCATCGAGAACGCCTGTGGTGCAGCCGATGCCGCCGCATATCGACGCTTCGTGGAGATGTGGACGCCGCGGGCGCGGGCGGTCATGGATGCGTTCTACCAACCCGCGACGATGGGGAAGTTCGGCCGGGCCTTCGGCGGGCTCGGCGGCACCGCCACCACGGCACGCACGGGGTTGTTCGGCCGGCGCGGCGGCCGGGTGCTGAACCTGACCGCCGAATTGATGGCCTCCGGCGATTCCCTCCTCGACGAGTATTTCGAGTCCGAACAGCTCAAGGCGGGACTCGCGTGGTTCGGCGCCCAGTCCGGACCGCCCATGAGCGCACCGGGCACGGCGCCGATGATCGGATTCGCCGCACTCATGCACCGAATCCCGCCCGGACGCGCGATCGGGGGCAGCGGCGCACTCACCGAGGCCCTCGTGCACCGAATCCACCAGGACGGCGGCCGTGTCTCCTGCGGCGACCCCGCGGTCTCCGTCGCCCGCTGCGGCGACCACTGGCGGGTGCTCACCAGCACGGGTCAATCCCGTTGTGCCGCAACAGTCATCCACGCCTGCCACGTGCTCACCACGCTCGACCTCCTCGCCGCCGGCGGTTTCGACGCGGGCGTCATCGACCGGTGGCGACGCACCATCGTCGTGGGCAGCGGGATCGGGATGGCGGTTCGCCTGGGGACGACCGGCCTGCCCGACTACCAGGGGCTGCCCGGCGACCTGCCCGAGCACGGCGTCCATTCGGCTCTCGGACTGCTGGTCACCGACCGCGCCCACCTCACCCGAGCCCATGCCGCGGCGTCGGTGGGCGAGCTCCCGCCGCGCCCGGCCGTGGTCGCGATGAGCTATTCGGCGATCGATCCGACGCTCGCGCCCCCGGGCCGCTCCGTCATCAATCTCTGGGCACAGTGGCATCCGTACCGGCCGGCCGACGGCGACTGGCCGGCCGCGGCGGACCGCGCCGCGAAGGCCGTCGTCGACGAGGTGGACCGCCACGCGCCCGGTTTCGCCGAGTCGGTCGCGCATCGGTACGTCCAGACGCCGCGAGATCTGGCCGATGAGCTGGGCCTGATCGGCGGCAACATCATGCATGTCGAGATGTCCATCGACCAGATGTTCATGTGGCGTCCCACCCCCGACCTCGCCGGACACCGCGTCCCCGGTGCCGACGGCCTGCTCCTCGCCGGAGCGTCGACTCACCCCGGCGGAGGTGTCACCGGCGCGAGCGGTTACATCGCCGCCCACCTGGCGCTGCGACGCGGGCGTCGGGGTCTCGGCCGTCGGCCCTGACACCGCCGACACCCGACGCGGCGCGGTGTGACGGGTGCCCCGCGGTCCGGCCGGGGTCTGGCACGATGAGCACCGTGCGTTCGTCGAATCCCGTACCGGGTGCGCCCGGGTCCCGCCGAGCCCGGCGCCTGTTGCCGTCCGCGGTGGCCGTCGCTCTCGTCGCTCTCTCCCCGCTGATGGCCGGTTGTCTCGAACGGTCGACGACGGTGGGAGATCGCTACTCGGGGAGCGTCGTCGTGGCGACCACCCCGGACAATCCGCGCGGGACACCGCAGTTCGACCTCCCCGAGTCGATGATGGGGCAGGTCTCGGTGACCGACTACAAACAGGTGCCCGATCGTCCCGACGCGCCGTCGTCTCCGGGCGCCGGACCCGAGAACACGGCCGAATCCCCCTCACCCTCCGAGCCCGCCGGAAACGACGAGGCCGGCGCGGACGAGAACCCCGACGAGGACGATCCCGCCACGCGCGTCGGAACGCGGGCGTCGTTCAGCGATCTCACCGCGGGGCAGTTCGCCCAACTGGGCGACATCGTGGCCGACGCCTACGGCGACACCTCGCTGACGATGGATCTCACCGCCAAGCGCAGCGGGGAGGTGGTGCGGTTCCGCGGCGACGCCGATCTGACCGAGCTGGTCCCGGACCGCGACTACGTACAACTGACCGTCACCTTCGGCGGTCCGGTGACCGCGACGAACGGCGAGCAGGTCGGCGAGTCCACCGTGACCTGGACCCCCGCTCCGGGTGAACCGTCGGACTTCAGCGCCGATGCCACCTATCCGGACCCGGCGACCGCCGCGGTCAGCAGTTGGTCGTGGTTCGTCGCGTTGCTGTGCGTCGTGGTCGTCCTGGTGATCGTCCGGATCGCCTACTCCAAGCGGTATCGCGGACCGCGGCCCGGACGTCCGGTGGCGGCTAAGACAAACCCTTCGTCGATCTCGGGTGAAGGACTCGCGGCTGCCGCCGATCCCGTGTCGGGTCCGTCATCGGCAACGCCGCCCGCGGATCGAAAGCCACCCGCGGGCACATGATGCCGCGCCGGACCGGCGCCGACACCGGTCCGGCGGAACAGCTTCGGCCGTTCAGGCCGGGACGTGCAGCGCGGCGTCGACGTCCACGCCGAGTCGGCCCAGGACCTCCGTCGTGGCCTTGGCGAAGTTCAGACTGCAGAAATGCAGACACGGCGCACCCTCGGCGACCAGTCGCTGTGCCATCTCGGTGGCGAAGTCGATGCCGACGGCACGGACCGACGCACGATCCTCCTCGGCGCCGTTGCCCGCGGCCTTGGCGAAGCGTTCCTCGACGTCGGGCGGGATCACCGAACCCGACAGCTCGACCATGCGACGGACGGTGGCCAGCGACGTGACCGGCATGATGCCCGGGATGATCGGCTTGAGTCCCTGCTCGGGGTCGGCGGCCGCGACCCGGTCGCGCAGCCGCAGGTAGTGCTCGACGTCGAAGAACATCTGGGTGATGGAGTACTCGGCCCCGGCCCGCAACTTGCTGACAAGAGTGCGGGTGTCGTGTTCGATGTCGGGCGACCGGTGATGCGTCTCCGGGAACGACGCCACCCCCACGTGGAAGTCGCCGAGGGTGTCGATGAGCCGGACCAGTTGCTCGGCGTACTCGACGCCGTCGGGATGGGCGACCCACTCGCCGAGCGGATCGCCGGGCGGATCGCCGCGAAGCGCGAGGATGTTGGTGATGCCCTGGTCGGCGTAGGCACCGACGAGCGCCCTCAGTTCCGCGACGCTGTGGTTGACGGCGGTCAGGTGGGCCACCGGCAGCAGCGTGGTATGTGCGGCGAGCTCACCGGTGATGCGCACCGTGCGATCGCGCGTCGAACCGCCTGCACCGTAGGTCATCGAGACGAACGCCGGGGACAACCGCTCGAAGATGCGCACCGCCCGCCAGAGCCGGGACTCGGCCTCGGCGTCACGCGGCGGGAAGAACTCGACCGAGAACGGGACCGGGCCGCGGTGCGGGGCGGACAGGCGTTCGACGATCGAGGGTGCGGGAGCGGTTGGGGTCACCCGCACAGTGTACGGAGCAGGTCGCATAGCCTGGCAGGGTGACCTCCACGATCCCCACGCCCACCTCGCTCGATGCGGTTCCGGGCGCCGTCGAGGCCGAATTACGCGCCTTCTTCGACGACGCGGTCCCGGCCGCCGCCGCGATCGCACCGGTGGTCGGTGAGGCGGCCGAACTGATCCGGGAGTTCGTGCTGCGAGGAGGCAAACGCATTCGACCGGTCTTCGCCTTCGCCGGGTGGCGCTGCGGGACGTCGTCGTCGGACCGTGCCGTCGCCGGGGCCGCAGCCGAGGACGACGCCCCCGGCCCGCGGGACGCGCTGCGCGTCTGCGCCGCACTCGAACTCGTGCAGGCCTGCGCCCTGATCCACGACGACATCATCGACCGGTCGGACACCCGGCGCGGGTACCCGACCGTGCACCGGGAGTTCGAGTCACGGCACGCGAGCGCGGAGTGGGCCGGGGACTCCGGCACCCACGGGGTGGCGGCCGCGATCCTCGCCGGCGACTTCGCGCTCGCCTGGGCGGACGACCTGGTCCACGGTCACCGGCCGGGGGTTTCGACAGGCTCAACCGGCGGGGACCGCTCAACCGGCGGGGACCGCTCAACCGGCAGGGACCGCTCAACCGGCAGGGACGGCGACCACCCGCTGCCCGCGGAGGTGGGCGCGACGTGGGCGGCGATGCGGACCGAGGTGCTCGGCGGCCAGTTCCTGGACATCGTGAACGAGGCCGGCGGCGACGACTCGACCGAGGCCGCCTACCGGGTGATGGAGTTCAAGACCGCCGCCTACACCGTCGCGCGACCACTCGAGCTGGGTGCGCGACTCGCCGGTGCGTCCGAGCAGCTGGTGTCGACGCTGCGTGCGATCGGGCACGACCTCGGCATCGCCTTCCAGCTCCGCGACGATCTGCTCGGCGTCTTCGGCGATCCCGAACGCACGGGTAAACCGTCCGGGGACGATCTGGTCTCGGACAAGCACACGGCCCTGCGCGCGATCGCGCTGCAACGCGCCGATGCGGCCGACCCGGCCCTCGGCGCGCGGTTGCGCTCCTACTTCGGCCGCCGGCTCGACAGCGACGAATTGGGTTCCGCGCGAGACCTGTTCGTCGAGCTCGGCGCGGTGGCCGAGGTGGAGAACTCGATCGACGAGCTGTTGGGGTCGGCGTTGACCGCACTCGACGCCGCCGACATCGGCGACGACATCCGTGCCGAGCTGATCGCGGTCGCCCATCGCGTCGCGCACCGTCAGGCGTGAGCACTTCCGTGACAGGTGCCGCCACGGCCGGTCGGGGCGATCTGATCCTCGGCGCGATCGGGTCCGTGCTGGTCTGTCTCGGCAGCTTCGGGGTCGGCGACCCGCCGCGCAACTCCGCTCTTCTCTCCGATCTGGGTCTGAGCTGGATCACGTACGGGCACGGCAAGAACGTCTTCGGGACGCTGTTCTGGCTGGGCGTGTTCCTCATGGTGTTCGGGTGGGTCCGGCTGGGGCGTCGGATCATCTCCGCCACCACCGACACCGCGCCGACGACGCGGACGCTGAGCCGATGGGTGCTCGTGTGGACCGCTCCCCTGCTCGTCGCGGTGCCGGTGTACTCGCGCGACGTCTACGCCTATCTCGCCCAGGGCGCGGTGTTCGGCGCCGGTTTCGACCCGTATGCCGACGGTCCCGCCCACCTGCCCGGTCCGCTCGTCGACAGCATGGCGCAGGTCTGGGCGACCACGACGGCACCGTACGGCCCCTTCTTCATGGGCATGCTGCGCGTCGTCACCGAGATCACCGGCGACCAGGTCGTCCTCGGCGTGCTGGCCATCCGGCTGGTGCTGCTGCCCGGACTCTTCCTGTCCCTCTGGGCGATACCCCGATTGGCGGAGCGGTTCGGGGCCTCCCCGCAAGCCGGACTGTGGCTGGTGCTGTTCAACCCGCTGGTCCTGATCCATCTCGTGGCGGGACCGCACGTGGAGCTGCTGATGATGGGCGTCCTCGTCACCGGGATCGTCCTGGTGGTCGACGGCCGGCACGTGGTGGGCACAGCCGTCCTGGCGCTCGCGGTGTCGATCAAGATCACCGCCGGCATCGCACTGCCGTTCGTCTTGTGGATCTGGTTGTCGCACATCCGTTCCCGGCGACCGGTGACCGCCCGCGACGTGGTGACGGTGTTCGCATCCATCGTCGGGATCGCGGTCGCGGTGTTCGGCCTGTGGACCCTGGTGATCGGTTTGGGACTCGGCTGGCTCACCGGCCTGGGGTGGGCCGACGTCATCATCAACTGGTTCACGATTCCCACCCTCGCCGCCCATGTCGTGACCCTCGTCGCGGCGCCGTTCGTCGCCCTCAATCTGCAACCGGTGCTGGAGGTCACGCGGGCAATCGGTTCGGTGGTCCTCGCGGTAACGCTGGTCGCGCTCTGGTGGCGCCACCGCCACGACGTGCGGGACGCGGTCGCCGGGATGGCGTGGGCGATGCTGGCCGTACTCCTGCTCGAGCCGTCGACGCTGCCCTGGTACTACACGTGGGTGCTGGTGATCGCGGTGGCCTTCGACCTGCCGATGTGGGTGCGGGCCACGGTCGTCGGTGCCTCGACGTTCCTGCTGATCGTGTTCCAGCCCGACGACGCGATCGTCTTCTACAAACCTGTCGAGGTGACGCTGGCGGCCGCACTGGCCGGCGTCGCGGCCTGGTCGCTGACCCGTCGGGACCCGTTGCGGCTGGGCCGGTTCGGGAGGTGGGCGTGGGGCGCGACCCCGGCCGGCGAGGACACTCTCGCGTCGGATGTCCTCGCGGAGACGGGCGTCGAGGAGTCGGGGCGCGCCGAGGCCGAGCACCGGGAGTCCGGACCCCGGGGGTTCGGGGCCGGGGCGTCGCTCAGAAAGCCTGGGCCTGCGCCCGGCGGATGACCTCGCGGGCGAGATCCGTGTGCAGCGCTGCCGCCGGGTGGAGTCCGAGATCTTCCTGCTCGGTGAACAACCACTCCATCACCTCGTCGCGCGTGTAACCGCCGTCGATCAGGACCGCCACGAGCCCGTAGAAGTGTTTCGCGACGCCACCCTCGTCCACGAAGAGCGCCGGAATCGCCGGGTATCCGTTGTGGGAGACCGCGAGCAGGTGATGGTCACGGATGAGTGTCCGCACCCGGTTGGTCGACACCCCGAGGCGGTCGGCGACATCGTCGATCGACAGGAACTCGGTGTCGGAAGGCAGAGTGTCAGGCGACAACGGTAGGGAACCCACGTCGAAAGGGTAGCCGGTAGTCGGGAGCGGGAGAAACCGTCGGGTCGCGACGACATGACGAACGGACCCGCGAACGCCCCGTCGGCGACACCCTCCATCGGCATCGTGCCGATGCTCTCGACCGGCCCGGGCTGCAGGTAGATTCGGCAGCGTGAACTCCCCCGTCGACACGATGCTCGGGACCGTCCTCGAGGACCGGTACCGGATCGACGCGCCCATCGCGCGCGGCGGCATGTCGGCGGTCTACCTCGCCGTCGACCTGCGGCTGGGACGCGACGTGGCGGTGAAGGTGATGGACTCCCGGTACTCGGGAGACCCACAGTTCTTGCGCCGCTTCGAGTTCGAGGCGCGCGCGGTCGCCGGCCTCAAACATCCCGGGCTCGTCGCGGTGTACGACCAGGGCATCGACGACGGCATCGCGTTCCTGGTGATGGAACTGGTCGACGGGGGCAGCCTGCGCGAACTGTTGCGCGAACGCGGCCCGATGCCGCCCCATGCCGTCGTCGCGGTGGCCGCGCCGGTACTGGGCGGGCTGGGCACCGCACATGCCGCGGGTCTGGTCCACCGGGACGTGAAACCCGAGAACGTGCTCATCTCCGACGAGGGCGAGGTCAAGGTCGCCGACTTCGGACTCGTACGCGCCGTCGCCGAAGCCGGGGTGACCTCGGCGAGCGTGATCCTGGGGACGGCCGCCTATCTCTCCCCCGAGCAAGTCGAGTCCACTCATGCCGACGCGCGCAGCGACGTCTACTCCATGGGTGTGATGATGTTCGAACTCCTCACGGGCAGAACACCTTTCTCGGGCGACTCACCCCTGGCTCTCGCCTACCAACGTCTCAGCTTCGACGTGCCGGCGCCGGGCGACGTGATCCCGGGGGTGCCGGAGGAGTTCGACGAGATCGTGTTGCGCGCGACCGAACGCGACCCCGCCGATCGATATGCCGACGGCTTCGACATGCAGCGGGCTCTGCTCGCCGTCGCCGACGAACTCGACCTCCCGCCGTTCACGGTGCCCGCTCCGCGCCGGTCGGCCGAGCGTCAGACGGTGTCGCGCTACCGGGGCCCCGATCCCGGCGGCCATGGCACCCGGGTCCAGTCGGTGCCCGGCCCGGCGCGGCCCGCGGACACAGCCACACCCGTGGAGCAACCTGCGGCCGAGCGCGACGACGTCGGCTCCGCGCCGCGTCCGGTGACCCGTCGTACCCCACGGCCGGTGGCCGTCGAGCCCGAACTCATCGGCGGCAGCCGGCTCGGCGCGCTGGTCTGGATAGTCGTCGTGCTGGTGCTGGTCGGCGGCCTCGGCGCCCTCGGATTCTGGGTCGGCAGCACGTTCCTGGCGATCGGCTGACGCCCCGCTCCCTCAGCCGCGCAGCATCTCCGCGACGAGGAACGCCAGCTCGAGCGACTGCTGCGTGTTCAACCGCGGATCGCAGGCCGTCTCGTAGCGTCCCCCGAGGTCGAGATCCGAGATCTCCTGTGCGCCACCGAGACATTCGGTGACGTCCTCGCCGGTCAGCTCGACGTGGACACCGCCCGGATGACTACCCAGCGCGCGATGCACCTCGAAGAACCCCTGCACCTCGTCGACGATGCGGTCGAAGTGCCGGGTCTTGAAGCCGGTCGACGCCTCATGGGTGTTCCCGTGCATCGGATCGCACTGCCAGATGACCTTGTGGCCGGTCGCCTCGACGGCGCCGACGATGGCCGGCAGCACGTCGCGGACCTTGCCGTTGCCCATCCGCGCGACGAGCGTGAGTCGCCCGGGCACGTTGTGCGGATCGAGACGCTCGACGTATTCGACGGCCTGCTCGGGCGTCGTCGTGGGCCCGATCTTGACGCCGATCGGATTGCTGATGAGCTCCGCGAACGCGATGTGGGCGCCGTCGAGCTGGCGGGTCCTCTCCCCGATCCACAGGAAGTGCGCGGAGAGGTCGTAGAGGACCTTGCCGGCACCCTCGGGGTCGTCGGCCAGCCGCAGCATGGCGCGTTCGTAGTCGAGGACGAGCGCTTCGTGCGAGGCGAAGATGGAAGCGGAGTTCAGATTCGAATCGGTGACGCCGCAGGCGTCCATGAACCGCAGGCCGCGATCGATCTCGGACGCCAGGGCCTCGTAGCGTGCGCCGGCGGGTGACGTGCGCACGAACTCGCGGTTCCAGTCGTGCACCCGGCTCAGATCCGCCTCGGCCTGGGTGAGGGCGCGGACCAGGTTCATCGCGGCCGCGGCATTCGCGTAGGCGCGCACCAGCCGGGACGGGTCGTGGGCCCGCACCGCCGCGTCGGCCACGAATCCGTTGACCATGTCGCCGCGGTAGGAGGGCAGCCCCAGGGCGTCGGTGTCGGATGATCGCGGCTTGGCGTACTGGCCTGCGATCCGGGCGACCTTGACCACCGGCATGCTGGCGCCGTAGGTGAGCACGACCGCCATCTGCAACAACGTGCGGATGTTGCCCTTGATGTGCGGTTCGGTGTTGTCGGCGAACGTCTCCGCGCAGTCACCGCCCTGCAGGAGGAATGCACGCCCCTCGGCGACGTCGGCCAGCTGCGCGGCGAGTGTCTGGACCTCGGCGGGCATACAGATCGGCGGGACCGACTCGAGGACGGTCCGCATCTTGCGCGCCTCGTCGGCCGGCCAGCTCGGCTGCTGTACCGCCGGGCGGCTGATCGCGTCGTCGAAACGCGTCTGGAGGTCCCCCGGAAGCGGCGGGAGCTCGGGAAGGTCGTCGATCGGAACGTCTACGGTCCAGTTCACCACCCGTCCAGGGTAGAGGAGACGTGGCCGTGGATTCGTCCGCGGGTCAGACGCGGGCCTTCTCGATCGCCTCCCACCGGCGCAGGTTGTGCCGGGCGTCGCTCAGCGCGTCGTGCGCGTCCGACGGCGTGGGCGGCAGCGCCGGTCGGCCCGCGGCCTCCCAGTGCTGCCGCAGCTCACGGGTGAACCGCGGGATCTCGCGCGGCAGCGCGGTCATGGGACCCCACAACTGGCACAGCACGACATGGTCGTACGCGCCCACCCAGGCCCACAGCTCGATGTCGGAGCCGTCGGCGGTGAGGAACTCGAGGAGATCTTCCCGGATGCGTCGACGGTCCCGCCACGCGGACGACGACGGCGAGGGCAGTTTCGGCAACACGTTGGCCCGCACCCAGTCCCCCGCCCGGCCGGGGTCGAAATCGGTCGACACCGCATAGAACTCGCGGCCGTCCTCACCGACGACCCCGATCGAGACCAGCTCGATGGTGGTGCCGTCCTCGATGAACTCCGAGTCGTAGAAGAAACGCATGGGTCAAGTATTCACACACCCTCCTGCCGACCCGCTCACCGCGCACCGTTTCGCCATACCGCCCTCCGGCTGTCTACCCTGGTATTTCGTGCGCTCCAGGTCCGTGCTGGCGACCGCTCTCCTGGCGGCGTCGATCATCGCGCGGCTCGTCTGGGACACGCTGACCGTGAACGGCAGGAACTTCGTGGACCTGCACGTTTACCGCGACGGTTCGGCGGGTCTCGCCGACGGGTCGCTCTATCTCTTCACCTACGCCGGTGAGACCGACTTCGCCCTGCCCTTCACGTATCCGCCGTTCGCGGCCGTCGTGCTGTACCCGTTGTCTCTCGTGCCATGGGACCTGGTGGCCATCGGCTGGCAGCTCGCGACGTTCGGAGCCCTGTACACCTGCGTCGTCCTCGCCTTACGCCTGTGCGGGTCGACGACCGACGTCTACGCCGTGGCCGCACTCTGGACCGCCCCCGCGATCTGGTGCGAACCGGTCCGGGTCACCCTGGACTACGGCCAGATCAACGTCTTCCTGATGCTGGGCACCCTGCTGGCGGTCACCTGGGCGCGCAGCGACCGCGGGGTGCTCGCCGGCGGCGCACTCATCGGTCTGATGGCCGGGGTCAAGCTCACCCCGGCGATCTCCGGGCTCTGGTATCTCGCCGCCCGCAAACCCCTGGGCGCCCTGGCCGCCGCGGTCGCCTTCGTCTTCACCGTCCTCGGTTGCCTGCTGCTCTTCCCCGACGTCACCCGCACCTACTACGGGACCCTACTCGGCGACGCCGAGCGCATCGGCCCCGTCGAGGCGGTGATCAATCAGAGCCTGCGCGGCACCCTGTCCCGCTTCGTGGGCTTCGACGTGGGGTCGGGCTGGATCTGGATGGTCGGCGTCCTGGTCGCGGTCGTGGTGGCGGTGTTCGCCGGCCGCGCGGTGTCCGACGCGCTCGGCATCCTGCTGGTGGTCCAGCTCTTCGGACTCCTGGTGTCGCCGATCTCGTGGGTCCATCACTGGGTGTGGATCATCCCGCTGGGAATCTGGCTCGTGCACGGCACCGGTTCGCGGCGCCGGGGCGCGCGGGCGGTCCTCGCGATGTGGATCGTGGTCGCGGGCCTCGGGATTCCGTGGTTGCTCCGGGTCACGATCGAGTACGGTCCCCATCCCCCGGCGGCACTCGAGGCGATCTTCGGGGCCGCGTGGCCGGCGGCAACCTTCGTCACCTTCGCCTGGATGATCGCGACGCGCGCCGCGCGCGACGAACCCCGCGACACCCGACCGCGCGACGTCGTCGCCGCGGCGATCGTCGCCGCGGCGATCGTCGCCGACGGCCGGCTGCTGCTGGCGCAGCGGTCCCGTCCCGCCGAACTCGCCGGTCTGTGGGAACTGCCCGGCGGTCGTGTCGAGTCGGGGGAAACCCATGCGGCGGCGCTGGTTCGGGAGATCCGCGAGGAGCTCGGAGCCGAGGTCGAAGCCGGCGAGGGCGTCGGCTCCCCGGTCGCGCTGCCCGGTGGCCTGACCCTGCACGCCTACGTTGCGCGGTTGCGTTCGGGGACTCCGACCGCGCTCGAGCACCTCGCCGTGCGCTGGTTCTCCGCCGACGAGCTACGACACCTCGACGCAGCCGAGATCGTCCCGGCAGATCGCGACTGGATTCCGGAGCTGTGCGCCGTCCTGGACGGCACCCGGGTCGGCGACGCCGGCTGACCGACTGCGGCGGGTGCTCCCCGAGGAGTGCCCGGAGGGCGCAACCAACCACCGCTCCCTGGGAGCGCCCGGAGCTTGCGGAGGGCGCAACCAACCACCGCTCCCTGAGGAGCGCCCGGAGCTTGCGGAGGGCGCAACCAACCACCGCTCCCTGAGGAGCGCCCGGAGCTTGCGGAGGGCGCAACCAACCACCGCTCCCTGAGGAGCGCCCGGAGCTTGCGGAGGGCGCGTCACGAAGGGTCCTGGTGAGATGCGTCGCCAACCCTTCGTGGCTCGTCGCTAGCGCTCCTCGCACCTCAGGGAGCAGAGGGCGGTCAGAGACTTCCTCAAGCGGCGGCGTCGGCCGCCGGGGGCTCGACCGGCGGGGCCTGGTTCTTGAGACTCGCAGCGTAGACGTCGACGTACTGCTGACCCGAGAGCTGCATCAGCTCGTACATGATCTCGTCGGTGACCGCGCGTTCGATGTAGCGGTTGCCCTCCATGCCCTCGTAACGCGAGAAGTTCAGGGGCTTGCCGATACGCACCGACACCCGGGTGGGTCGCGGCAGGATGCTGCCCGGCGGGTTGAACTTGTGGGTGTCGATCATCGCGACGGGGATGACCGGCACCCCGGTGTCCATGGCCAGCCGGGCGAGACCGGTCTTTCCCTTGTAGAGGCGTCCGTCGGGCGATCGGGTGCCCTCGGGGTACATCCCCATCAGCTTGCCCTTGTCGAGCTGGCGGCGTGCCGCGGTGAGCGCACCCTCGGCGGCCTCGGCTCCCGACCGGTCGATGGGGATCTGACCGACCGCGGTGAAGAACCAGCGCTGGAAGCCACCTTTGAGCCCCGTACCGGTGAAGTACTCGTTCTTGGCGAGGAAGTAGATGCGGCGATCCACCATCAGCGGCAGGAAGAAGCTGTCCATCACCGCGAGGTGATTGCTCGCCAGGATCGCCGGGCCGTCGGTCGGGATGTTCTCGTGTCCTTCGATCGTCGGCCGGCCGAGGACCCGCAGGATCGGACCGAGAAAGATGTACTTGAACGCCCAGTACCACATGAGAATCTCCTCGCCGCGCACACCGACCCGATGACCACCGCCGGACAACCGCGCCGCGGAGACCGCGGAACCGAGGAGTGTCCCGACGCCAAGACCTTACCCGCGTCGCACTCTACCGTCCGGCCGGGACCGCTCGGGGTCTCGCCGGGAGCACTCAGAGCCCGGAGACCGGCCGTGTCTCGGGGTGCGGGTCGGCCAGAGGGCGTGCGGCCGTCCGGATCGCCTGTCGCGCAACCTCGGCCGCGCCCACGACGCCGGCGGTCTCGCCGAGCTGGGTACCGCGGATACGCGCGAGCTGACGGTGTCCGGCACCGGTGACCTGGCGGGCGTAGTGCTCCCGGGCCTCGTCGAGGAACAGCCCCGACGCCGCGCCGACGCCGCCGGCCAGGACGATGAGGTCGGGGTCGAAGATGTCGGCGATCATCGCGAGCCCCTGGCCGAGCGACGTCGCGAACCGCGCGAACGCGGCCAGCGCGACGGCGTCCCCGTCGGCGGCCGCGCGGGCGACCCGACGGCCGGTCAGCGACCCGGGGTCCGCGGCGACATCGGCGGCGAGTTGGCTGCGCCCCCAGTCGCCGTCGGCGAGCAACTCGACCACGGTGTCCACGAGTGCGGTGCCGCTGCAGTACCGCTCCCAGCAGCCGCGTTTGCCACAGGCACAGGCGCGCCCGTCGGGGACGATCGTCAGATGTCCGAGTTCCGGTGCGACGCCGTAACTTCCGCGGTAGATCTCCCCGTCGATCACGAACCCGGCGCCGATCCCGGTCCCGATCGCCAGGACGACGGTGTTGTGCCCACGGGCCGCCGCGCCGAACCGCCATTCGGCCACCGCGGCGGCGTTGGCGTCGTGTTCGGCGAAGACCGGGATCCCGACGCGGCGGGTCATCTCCTCGGCGACCGGCGCCTCGCGCCAGGGCAGATGCGGCGCGAACCGGACGATGCTGCGGTCGGTGGTCAGGAAGCCGGCGATCGCGAGCCCGACCGCCTTCGCGTCCCAGCGCGAGGTCAGTTCGCCGACCAACCGGTCCAGGCAGTGCTCGAGCGCGGCCGCGGTCGGCGGGGTCTGCGCGCGGAGGGTGTCGAGCATCGTCCCCCGGTCGTCGACCACCGAGGCGCGCACGCTGGTGCCGCCGATGTCGATGCCGATCGTCAGGTCGCCCATCAGTTCTCCTGCCCGGGGCCGGGTTCGGGGGGCGGCGTGGCCCGCCGTGAGGCATCACCGCGTCGCGGTGTGCCGGCCTCGCGCCCGGCGGCCGGTCCGTTGAATCGCACCGCGATCGGTTCGTACTGGCGTGGTGACGCCGATGAGGTCGGCGACGAACGCAGCGCCTCGGCGATGGCCTCGAGTACGGCGATGACCGCCGCGATCAGCCGGGCGACCAGATCGCCGATCTCGGCGAGCAACGAGGTGATCTCCCCCGACGCCCCGGAGAGCGCATGCCCGAGCGGACCACCGTCGGCGAAAGCGGCGAAACCGGGGCGCGTCCCCGTTGCGTCCGCACCACCGGCGGTGGCCGACTGCGGAGCCGGCGCGAAGAGCGCGGCCAGGTGGTCGATCTGGGCGGCCAGTCCGAGCAGCAGGTCGCGCACCGGATCGGCGGGTCCGTCGCGACGTCCGTCCGCGGACCCGTCACCGGCCTGCCGGAACGTCTCGTCGTCCGTGCCCATCGCCCACTCTCCCCTTCTCCCGGCCCCGCGCGAACACCCACCCGCGTGTCTGTCGTCGGGGTCATCGGCACCGTACCCTGCCGTCTCGAACGGTGCGGTCTGGCGAACGTACCCCGCCCGGGCGGAATCATTCCACCGTCGCCGTCCCACCTGGCCGTCGGGAACTGGGCGGCGTCGACGTACCGGGGCCGAGGAACCGGCTCAGTTCTGCGGCCGGGGCCACACCGCCGGATCGGGGACGAAGCCGATGCCCAGGGTCGTGCCGTCCCAGTCGGCGTCGACGACCGTGCAACGTCGTAGCATCGACGGCAGCCGCACCGGATGGCGGAACCCCGCAATCGTCACCAGGAGGTCGTCTCCGCTGCGCCCGAGAGCCAGCGAATCCGGATCCGGTAGGCGCTGCGGCCACGACAACCGGTACACCGGACCGGCCGGCTTGCCGCTCACGCGCCCCTGGACCGCCTCGACCTCGGCCGCGGCCGAACCCCGGGGGACGCCGTGCGGTGCCGGCAACGAGACCGAGAGCTTGCGGAGCCGCGCCATGCGATCGATCGCACCGGACGATTTCTCGACCACCTCGACGACGACGGAACGCGAACCGTCGGAACCGGCGAGTTCGGCCCGCACCATGTCCGCGACCTCGGCCGCCGGTTCGGCGCCGACGCCCGCGTTGACCTGGACCGAGGCCAGCGGCAGGCCCATGAGGTCGGCGGCGGCGAGATGGTGGCCGGTGAGTCGTCGGCTCCGGTCGTCGGCGGCGAGAACGAGGTGCACCGCCACCGCATGCGGATCGGCGAACAGTTCGGCGATGTCGAGGCAGTCCCGGTCGATGGCGTCGACCGCGGCCGTCAATTGCGCGACCATCGGACGCTCGGAAGCGATCGCGAGGCGTCGGTGACGCGGCCAGAACCGGTTGAGGGCCTGGCTGAGAACTGCTCCGCCACGGAGGAACTGGAGTGGGTCACCACACCCGGAACAGTCGACGACGATCCGCTGCCACCGGCCGCTGATCGCCTCGTCCCGGATACGGCGCAGGAGCAGGAAGTCGTCGATCCCGGGCAACGAGGTGAGCTCGGCGGCGTCGATCCCGGCCAGGGTGCCGACGCCGGGCAGGACCGTCTTGCTGCGGCTCACGGTGTGCTCGAGCACCTCGACGAACGCCGACCATGTGCGTTCGGTGAGGTCCAGTCGGTCCAGGGTCAACAGGTGCAGGTATTTGGACACCGCGACGGGCTCGCCGGGCCGGCGGTACACCCGTGCCCAGTCGGGAACCGGCGACCAGCGGTCGACGGTGATGAGGAGCGTGTCGGATTCGGCTGCCGACAGGCCCGACCGGGGCACGGCCCGGGCCGACCGGGAGGTGCCGGGACGCTGGGTCGCACCGGCGGCCGCGACCGCGGAGACACCGGAACCCCCCGGCCCGAGCACGATGTGGATGGGTGTGAGATCGATCAGCCTTCGACCCTCTTCTTGAGGTCGTTCAGCGCGGCATCGGTGATCGCCTTCTCGGCTCGCCGCTTCAGCTGGCCGATCATGGGCACCTGCAGGTCGACCATGAGTTCGTAGGTCACCTTCGTCGATCCCGGGACCTGTTGGGTCAGCACGTATCGTCCGCGCTGATCCTTCTGCAGATCGCTCGACACCAGGCGCCACGACACCGCGGGGGCGTTCCGATCCCATTCGTAGGCAAGCACATACGTGTCCTGGAGGACACCGGCGTCGAGCACGAACCGGACCTCGAGGGCGCGGCCGGCTTCATCCGTGCGCAGCACCTCGACCTCGCGGGCGGCGGTCACCCACTCCGGGTAGTGCTCGAAGTCGGCGATGACGGCGAGGATGGCGTCGGCGTCGGCGCCGATGACGATGTCGCGTTCGGTGTGGTCGGCCATCACCGCATCCCGGCCGACTCAAGACCGGCGGCGGGACCACCGACGACGCGGCCCTTCTCCAGCAGTCGTTTGACCTCGAAGGAGACCTCTTTGCCCGTCACGCGGCGCAGCTTGTTCTCCTCGGCCAGCACGTCGGCGCGGGTGCGGGGGTCGTCGGGCAGCGGACCGGTGGGTTCGGCGTGGAGGAAGTAGTGGAGCACGAAGCCGTCGAGGACCGCCTCGTTCCAGATCTCCATCGTCCCCGACACCGGACCCGCGACCTGCCAGCGCACGCCCTGCTCGCCCCGGTCCTCGGTGACCGCCAGACGCAGGTCCGGCCACCACCGGCGCCAGTTGGCGGGGTCGCCGATCACGGCGGTCGCCAACGGCGGCGCCGCGGCGACGAAGACCTCGTCGGCCACCTGGATGCTCGTCACGCCCACTAGCTTCACATACTCGTGTCGGCGCAGGGTAGTGCACCCGAAACCGACGTCGCGATGAGTCCGATTCCGTGTCGGGGATACGATTCGGTGACTGATGTCTACTGAAGGGTAACCACGATGGGCGAGTACAGCGTGCCCGCGAAGTTCTCGATCGGCGACGACGAGAACTGCACGAACATCATCTTCGGCCTGGCGCAGCGATCACCGCAGCACATCGTGTTCCGCCACAAGCAGGGCGACCGGTGGGAGCCGGTCACCGCCGCCGAGGCCGCCTCCCGCATCTCCGCCATCACCAAGGGCCTGATCGCCTCCGGCGTCAACCCCGGGGACCGGGTGGCGCTGCTGTCGCGCACCCGCCTCGAGTGGAATCTCTTCGACTTCGCGATCTGGTCCGCGGGCGCGATCACCGTGCCCATCTACGATTCGTCCTCCGCCGGCCAGATCGAATGGATCATGCAGGATTCCGGTGCGGTCGCGATCGTCCTGGAGGACGACGGACATCGCGCCGAGTTCGAGTCCATCGACTCCCTGACCACGCCGGTGACCGTCTTCCAGATCGACCGCACCGACGGGCCGGGTGCCGTCGGCGAGCTCGTCGCCGCCGGTGCCGACGTCCACGACGACGAGGTCGCGGCCCGCCGGGCCACCGTCAGGGCCGCCGACCCGGCGACGCTGATCTACACCTCGGGGACCACCGGACGGCCCAAGGGCTGCGAACTCACCCACGCCAACATGCTGTCGGAGGTGCGGGCGGTCCTCGCCGGCGACCTCCTCGATCAGGTCATCGCCCGCGACGAGAAGCGTCTGCTGATGTTCCTTCCCCTCGCCCACGTGCTCGCCCGGGCCATCACGCTCGTCGCCATCGAGGCAGGCATCGAGGTGGGACACACCAGCGACATCCCGAACCTGGTGGACGAGTTCGCCGTCTTCAAACCGTCGCTCATCCTGTCCGTGCCGCGCGTGTTCGAGAAGGTGTACAACACCGCCCGGCAGAAGGCCCACGACGGCGGCAAGGGAAAGATCTTCGACGCCGCGTCCGAGACCGCGATCGCCTACTCGCAGGCGACGGAGAAGGGGCAGGTCGGTCTCGCGCTGAAGGTCAAGCACGGCGTCTTCGACGCGCTCGTCTACAAGAAGCTCCGGGCCGCCCTCGGTGGCGAGTGCCAGATGGCGATCTCCGGTGGCGCGCCGCTCGGCGCCCGCCTGGGTCACTTCTTCTCCGGCGTCGGTGTGCCCGTCTACGAGGGGTACGGCCTGACCGAGACCACGGCGGCCTTCAGCGTGAACACCCCGTCGGCGTCGAAGATCGGCAGTGTCGGGAAGCCGTTGTCGGGCAATGCTGTTCGGATCGGCGATGACGGAGAGGTGCTGCTGCACGGCGGTGTCGTCTTCACCGAGTACTGGCAGAACCCCGAGGCGACCGCATCCGCGGTCGTCGACGGCTGGTTCCATACCGGCGACCTCGGCACCGTCGACGCCGACGGCTTCATCACCATCACCGGCCGCAAGAAGGAACTGATCGTGACCGCGGGCGGCAAGAACGTCTCCCCCGCCGGACTCGAGGACGTCATCCGCGCCAACGCCCTGATCTCGCAGGCCACCGTCGTCGGCGACGCGAAACCGTTTGTGGCCGCCCTGATCACGATCGATCCGGAGGCGTTTCCGGCGTGGAAAGAGCGCACCGGCAAGCCGGCAACCGCGACGGTCGCGGACCTCGCCGACGACGCCGACCTGCGCGCCGAGGTCCAGTCGGCCGTCGACCTCGCCAACAAGACGGTGTCACATTCAGAGGCCATCAAGAAGTTCCGCATCCTGCCGACCGACTTCACCGAGGAAACCGGCGAGATGACGCCGACCCTCAAGGTCAAGCGCAACGTCGTCGTGGAGAAGTTCGCCGGCGACATCGAGGCGATCTACCAGCGGTGAGCTCCCCGCCGGCGCCGGTTGCTCCTCAGAGCAACTGGCGCAGGCGGGCCGCCATCTGGCTCCACTGCCAGTTCTCGACGACGTAACGCCGTCCGGCCCGGCCCATCTCGGCCGCGGCCGCGCGATCACCGAGGATCGCCAGGATCGCCAGGGCGACCGCGTCGACATCGGTGCCGTCGACGGCCGTGCCGGTGACCCCTTCCTCGATGGTCTCCGGCGCCCCACCGGACAACCCGGCGACCACGGGCACGCCCGACGCCGATGCCTCCAGGTAGACGATCCCCAGGCCTTCGACGTCCAGCCCGCGTCCCCTCGTCCGGGACGGCATCGCGAAGACGTCCGCGATGTTGTGGTACGCCGCGAGGTCGTCGGCGGGCACCGAGCCGGTGAAGATCACATGGTCGGCCACGCCCGTGTCGGCCGCGAGGTCGCGCAGGGTCTTCCCGTAGGGACCACCGCCCACGATGACCAGCGTCGCGTCGGGGATGGTGCGTCGGATCAGCGGCAGGGCGCGGATCAACACATCCTGGCCCTTACGGGGCACCAGCCGCGACAGGCAGAGGATCGTCGGACGCTCCCCTAGGTCGAGATGTTCGCGAAACCGCTGTCGCAGCACCGAATCCGGGGCGAACCGCTCGGTGTCGACGCCGGGGGGCAGGTGTTCCAGGGCCGCGCGGGCGCCGAAGGCCGACGCGAACCGGCCGCGGGTGTATCGGCTGACGAAGGTGATCACATCGGTGTGGCGGCCGATGTGCCCGAGCACCTGCCGCGCGCCCGGCAGCATCGACCACCCGACCTCGTGACCGTGCGTGCTGGCGATGATCCGCTGGGCGCCCGCGCGACGCATCGCCGGCGCCAGCACGGCCAGCGGCGCGGCCGCGCCGAACCACACCGTCGAGATCTGTTCGCGGCGCACGATCTCCGCGGCACGCCGCGCCACGAACGGGGTGGGGAGCATGAGCGTCGTCGGGTGCCGGTACACCCGATACGGGGCGGCCGCGTCGAACTTCTCGTGCGAGTCACCACGCCAGCGCGGCGCGTAGACGACCACGTCCTCCGGCGGCAGCAGGTCCACCAGATTCTGCAGGTAGGACTGGATCCCGCCCGGACGGGGCGGAAAGTCGTTGGTGAGCAACAACGTTCGAGACATCAACGGGCCTGCACTTCGAGCCACCGCTGCCACCCCGCGACCAGTTCGGCACGCGTCAGCCCGAGACTCGAGGCGATCGCCGTGTCCTGCGCCGCGGGCAGGGCCGACGCCGCGACCCCCATGTACATCTTCTTCAGCCGCGCCTCGTCGAATCGATCGGCGACGTAGGCGGCCAGCGACCACGCACTCTGATAAGCCACCTGTGAAGTCTGACCGTCCATCGCGAAGTCGGTGTCGGCGGGTGGCCCGGTCGGAACTCGACCGGCACGCACGGACGCGATCAGGTCGGGTGCGGCATCCGCGATCCTCGTGTGAGTCCCTTTGCGCCCGACGTATTCGGCCACGCCCTCGGTGATCCAGAGCGGCGCGTCGAGCGCGGTGTGAACGCGGGCCGCGACATGGGTCAACTCGTGCCGGAGAACCACCGCGAGCGTCGGTGCGGCGAGTTCCCGGGCCGCCGGGGTCAGGATGATGCGCTGTCCGGTCGCGGTGCGCTGGACCAGGTCGAGGCTGCTGAACACGGTCGCGGCCGCCGCGGTCCCGGTCGCCGCTCGGCCCTCGGGTACGAGGGCGGCGAACTCGTCGTCGGTCGCCGTGGCGACCACGACGGCGCGGCGATCCCAATCGTCGCCCCAGAAGTCACTGACGGCATCCACCGCCCCGGGCAGCTCCCGCTGCAGCGTCGCCACCGTCGAAGACGTTCGGGGATACGAGGCGACCACCGACGTGCCGCCTGCGGTCGCGGTGTTGGCCACCTGGAGTCCGGGCAGCTCCCACATCTGAGTGGGTGCGGATTCTCCTCCCAGGGCCGTGGCGTCTCCGACGAGGCGCCAGGCCTCGCCGTAGCGGGCGACCACGAACTGGGTGCCGACGACCACCTCGGCCTCGTCGACTCCCGGGACCCCCTCGCCGCCGAGCGCATAGCGCAACTCCACCGGAGCGACCCACGAGTCCGAACTCCCCCCGGCATCGAGGAGCACCTGCAACTCACCGGGTACGAGCACCTCCGCCTCTTCGGTGGGCGCAAGCTGATAACCGAACCGTGCGAGCCGCAGGGTGCCGCTGCCACCGTTCCGCGGCGTGAACCGGCTGGGCGCGAAACCCGCGGCGGCCGTGACGAATCTGTCCTTGAACGCCGGGGTGGCAGCGGTGTCGACGAGGGTGCCGATCGCCCGCACATCCCCGGAACGCACCGCTTCGGTGAGCGCGTCGAGCAACCGCGTCACGCCCGCCGCTCGATCACGCTCGTAGACGTTGACCGCGGCGCTCGACGACACGGGCGCGGCGGACGAGCCGGGCCCGTCGGGCACGTCGCCCGTGCCGCACGCGGTGGCAACTGCGATGACCAGAACGACCACGGCCGAGACGAGGCCGGCGCGCCCGCGCGGTGAGGTCACCGGTGGGACTAGAACCGGCGGGCAGAGTTGTACGGTCCGGCCTCGTCGAGCGGCTCGACCTTGACCGGCACACCGAAGGTCGAGGCGTGGATGACATAGCCGTCACCGACGTACATACCGACGTGATGGGCATCGGGATAGTAGATGACCAGGTCACCGGGCTTGAGGTCGTTCTTCTCGACCGGCTGACCGCCGGCCATCTGCGCCTGGCTCGATCGCGGGATGGTCTTGCCGGCCTGCCGGAACGCCCACACCATGAGTCCCGAGCAGTCGAACGAATTCGGTCCGGTGGCGCCCCACACGTAGGGGTCACCGATCCGGGTGAGGGCGGCGTGGGTGGCGATCAGTCCGGCGGCGGTGCCCTTGGGCACCAGTCGCGGATCGAAGTCGAAGGTCGGACCGCGCAGAGCCGCCAACTGCTTGCCGGTCATCGACTTGTAGATCGACCGGATCTGGATCGCCTGGAGCTGCAGGTCGGCTTGCTTCGTCTGGAGGTCACCACGGACCCGTTCGGCGCGGGAGACCGCCTCGGAGGCGGCCACCGCCGTGCGCTCGGCATCCTTCTTCGCGACAGCGGTCCTGGCCCGTACCTTCTTGATCGCGGTCAGGTCCACCGACGCCTGACGCGAGATCATGTCGAGACCCGACATCTGGTCCAGGAGCGCCTGCGGGGAGTCGCTGACCATCACGGCGTACAGTCCGCTGACCCGCGCGCCCTGATAGCTGGCGCGGACGATCGCGTCGACTCGGTTCTGGTGCACGGCGAGCTGGGCGCGGCTGGTGTCCAGCGTCTGCTGCGCCTCGGCCGCGGCTTTCTTGGCCGCCGCCACGATGCCGCGCTGCTTGTCGTACTCGATCTTGGCGTTGTGCATCGCCTCGGTGGTCTTCTCCGCGTCGATGCCCAGTTGCTTGTAGCGGTCGAGCAGCTGATCGGCCGAGCGCGCGGGCACCGCACGGGCGTCCCCGACGCCGCCGGCGACGGTCGGTGCCAGAACGGCGAACGCCGACAGGACACAGAGCGCCACCATCAGCGGACCCGAACGCATCCTCGGCCGCATCGCGCGACCACGCCCCTCCCCGATCAGCACGGTCTACTCACTCCCTCGTGTGTGCTCGTCGATCCCTGAGCATCCCGGGCCCCTGCACCCGTACCCCGCGTCCCGTCGACCACCCTAGGCGGCCGACCGGCCCCCGGGACTGGTTCGGGCGGATCGCAATCCACGCGATCCGCCCGTCCAGAGACCTTCGTGCTCAGTCTGTTCGTGTTCAGTTGTCGTCAGTACCGACGGATGCCCGTCAGGGTCCACTCCTTGACGGCGTCGCGCTTGACCGGCGTGCCGTAGTTGGACGAGTGGACGAACTGACCGTTGCCGACGTAGATGCCGGCGTGGCCGCCACCGTTGAAGATCATGACGTCGCCGGGCTTGGCCTCGGAGTACGACACCGCGCGTCCGCCGCCGAGCTGGCCGTAGCTGTCGCGCGGGATGTTCTTGCCGGCCTGCTTGTAGGACCAGTAGATGAGGCCCGAGCAGTCGAATGCGTTGGGGCCGGCGGAGCCGTAGGAGTACGGCGCACCGATCTTGCTCTCGGCGGCCTTTACCGCCTTCTGACCGGCGGTCAGCTGCGGCTGGCCCAGGGGCGCGCCGCCACCCTGCGGGCGGAACTGCTGCGGGATCTGCTCCGGCGCGATACCCGGCACGGTGAACTGCCCCAGGTTGGGGATCTCGACCGTGGCGGCGGGCGACTTCTTCACCGGCGTGGCCTCAGGCGCGGGCTTGGCCTCCGGGGCCTTCGCGCCGGGCAGGGCCGGGATCTCGAAAGTGCCCAGCGGGGTGTGGACCGGGGCGGCGAGAGCAGGGCCGGCGGCTGCGGCGAGCGAACCGAGTGTGATCGATCCAGCGATCACCGCCTTCTTGGCGACCGTGCTGCCACGATTGGGCTGTTCCAAACGATGTTTGGCCACGAAGCGAGTTCTCCTTCAGATCTTCCTCTACCGCCGACCGAGTTAGCTGTCGGGTTCGGGCCGGAAGAGTGGCCCTACACGTTTTCGCGCATGAGGTATCCACTGGACACTCATGCATGGCAACGCGATTCACCCCGATTCGGATCGGTTTCGACCGAGTCGCATCAGTGGTGATGCGCTCCGACGAGCCCGTCCGAAGGTTGTGGTTCCCCGGTTCGCCCGCGAGGGCGATTGAGCGGTGACTACTGCGGACCACTTCTGTTGAAGCGGGACGCTCCGCAAAGGTCTCAGAAAGGTTACGAAATCGGATGCGCTCTGTCCACTAAGCGACAGACAGCCAAACCTCGGCCGCTTCTCAGCCTGCCCTGAGGACGGTCACAGAAGCGCGTCGATCCGGCGCCTGAACTGCGGTTTTGGCTGATCTTGCAGATCGTGCAGCGCCGCTGGTCACCATTGCAGCAGCCTGCAGAACGTCGATGGCGAGGTCCAGTTCGGCATCCGCGTCCGAGGTGGCCGCCGTTACCGAACCTCCACCTTCGTGGGACATATCGTCCCAGCTCGGACCACCAAACAGCACTGTCATCATGCACCCGTCGCAAGCGACGGGACGAGCCGGGCAGCGCGCACAATCGACGTACATAATGTGATCTCCATCTCATCTGGCGAGGGTGGGCCGCGTCGGCCCCGTTACGGGTCGTTGTGACCGTGAGAAGACCGCATTTCTCACGTCCAGGTGGAGACTAGGGGCGCCCACCGACAAGTCCGTCGAACAGCGATCGACACAGCAGTCACACGGGTCACACGACACGATGTCGGAGCGTCGCGGTCGCGATGTCGGTGGATCGAACTAGTGTTCGCCGGGTGACGCAGACCAGCGTGGACGGCTCGCCCGCGGGGCAGCTCACCTTCGCCGACCTGGAGGCCGCCGACCAGGGGGCCACGGGTGAGACGACGAACGAATTCAGCGACCGGTCGCTCTTCGAGACGACCCTCGTCGTCGTCGACCTCGAGACCACCGGGTCCGACCCGGTCCGCGACCGGATCACCGAGATCGGCGCGGTCAAGATCCGCGGCGGCGAGGTGGTCGGCGAGTTCGCCACGCTGGTCGACCCCGGCCGGCCGATCCCCCCGCAGATCGTGACCCTCACCGGCATCACCACCGCGATGCTGACCGACGCCCCCCGGATCGAGTCGGTGCTGCCGTCGTTCTTCGAGTTCGCCCGCGGCTCGATCCTGGTGGCCCACAACGCTCGTTTCGACATGGGTTTCCTTCGGCAGAACGCGATCCGGCTCCACCTGCCGTGGACGTTCAGCCTCAGCCTGTGCACGGTGACCATGGCCCGGCGCATCCTCAGCCGTGACGAGGCGCCGACGGTCAAGCTCAGCGCGCTCGCCGACCTGTTCGACGTCTCCGTGCGGCCCACCCACCGGGCGCTCGACGATGCGCGCGCCACGGTGGAGGTCTTCCACCGGCTCCTCGAGCGCGTCGGCAATCAGGGCATCGCGACCGTCGGCGAGCTGACGTCGTATCTCCCGAAGACCGACCCGCGCCTGCGCGCCAAACGCGCACTCGCCGACCATGTCCCGGCCCGTCCCGGGGTGTACCTGTTCCGCGGCCCGTCGAACGAGGTCCTCTACGTGGGCACCGCGGTGGACCTCCGCCGCCGGGTCCGGTCGTACTTCAGTGGCAACGACCCGCGCCGCCGCATCGCGGAGATGGTGCTCCTCGCCCAACGGGTCGACGTCGTGGAGTGTTCCCACGCCCTGGAGGCCGCCGTCCGCGAACGCCGGCTCCTCGGCGCGCACGCACCGGCGTACAACCGACGATCGACCCAGCCGCACAAGGGTTGGTGGGTGACCCTGACCGAGGAACGCTTCCCCCGGCTCAAGGTCAGCCGAACACCCACCGACGAGTCGATCGGCCCGGTGGGCAACCGCAACAACGCGGCGACCGTCGCCGACGTGATCTCGGCGGCCGCCGGTCTGCGCACGTGCACGACACGGCTCGGCGCGACGGGCTACCACTGGTGTCCCGAGGCCGATGGGAGGCGGCGGCCGGGGTCCTGCCGGGCGGCCACGGCGCAGCCGCAGACGGTGCCGGACTACTCTCCCCGGGTCACCGCGGCCCGCCGGCTCATGCGAGGTGAGGCCGACGAGCTCCTCGACGGCCTCACCGCGCGCCTCACCGACCTCGCCAAGGCGCACATGTTCGAGACCGCGGCGCGGCATCGGGACCGTCTCGCGCTCACGATCGACGCCCTCGCCCGCTGCCAGCGACTGGCCGCGCTGTGCGCGATCGCCGAGATCGTGGTCGCCCGGCCCGACGGTGAACGCGGTTGGCAGTTCGCGGTCATCCGGCACGGACGGCTCGCCGCCGCCGGGCGCGCCCGACGCGGCGTCTCGCCCATGCCCGTCGTCGACGCGCTCGTCGCGGCCGCGGAGACCGTGTTACCGGGCCCCGGTCCGCTGCGGGGCGCGCCGGCCGAGGAGGTCGGCCTCGTGTACCGCTGGATGACCGAACCGGGCGCGCGCATCGTGTCGACGAGTGAGCCGGTCGCCCTGCCCGCCGGCTGCGCCGAACGCCGGCTCGGCTGGTCGCAGTCGGCGCACGACGCACGTGCGGCCAGACCCGTCGCCGACTCTCGCACACGGCAGGCGAGCTGAGGGCCACGCACCACTAGGCTGGCGGCATGATCACCGCCATCGTCCTCATCCAGGCCGACATCCACCGGATCCCGGAGACCGCCCAGGCCGTCGCCGACATCCCCGGGGTCGAAGAGGTGTACTCCTGTGCGGGCGACGTCGATCTGATCGCGAAGATCCGGGTCCGTGACCACGAACAGATCGCGACGGTCGTCACCGGCCAGATCAACCGCCTACCCGGGGTTCTCAAGAGCGCGACACACATCGCGTTCCGCAGCTACTCCAGCTCCGACGTCGAGGGCGGTTTCTCCATCGGCGAGAACTGACCCGCCGAACACTGAGCCCCACAAGGATTTCGGGACAGCGTGACCGTCAGGCGGGCGCGGCGAGCCGGCCGCTGAGCTCGGCCCACCGCTGCAGCAGGTCGGCGGCGGCACCGTTGTCGATCGCATCGGCCGCCCGCTCCTTCGCGGCGCCGAGGGCATCGGTCAGTTCCGCCGAGCTCATCGGCGCCTCCTGCTCGAACGCGACGATGGCCCCGGCCGAGTTCAGCAGCACCGCGTCCCGGACCGGGCCCGTGGTCCCGGCCAGCAACTCACGGGCGATCGCGGCGTTGACCGTCGCGTCTCCCCCCTGCAGGGCGGAGAGTTCCACGCGCGCGATCCCCAGATCCGTCGGGTCGACGGTGAGTTCGTTCACCTGCCCGGCGACGACCTGCCAGACCGTCGACGTGGTGGTGGTCGTCAGTTCGTCGAGACCGTCGTCGCCGCGGACCACCAGCGCGGAGCCGCCGCGCTCGGCGAAGGCCCGCGCCAGAACCGGCGCGAGGTCGGCGAAGGCGCAGCCGATCAGCCCCCGGCTGGGTGTCGCCGGGTTGGTCAGCGGCCCCAGCACGTTGAAGACCGTCGGGATGCCGATCTCCTTGCGCGGCGGACCGGTGAAGCGGAACGCCGGATGGAACACCGGCGCGAAGCAGAAGCCGATCCCGAGTTCCGACACGCACTGCGCGACCGCGGCGGCGTCGAGGGAGATGTCGACGCCGAGCGCCTCCAGCACGTCGGCACCGCCGCTCTTCGACGACGCCGCACGGTTGCCGTGCTTGACCACCGCGACGCCCGACGCAGCGATCACGATCGACGTCATCGTGGAGATGTTCACCGTGTGCGACCGGTCGCCGCCGGTCCCCACGACGTCGACGGCCGGGCGACCGACGTCCACGAGCGTCGCGTGGTCGAGCATCGCGCGGGACAACCCGAGGAGCTCCGCCGGTGCGGCACCTTTCATCTTCACGCCGACGCCGAACGCGGCGATCTGGGCTCCGGTCGCACTGTCGGTCATGATCTCGTTCATCGCCCACGCCGCCTCGTCGGCGTCGAGGTCGAGGCGATCGGTGACCTTGCCGAGGATCTGCGGCCAGCTGAAGTCAGACTGTGCGGTGCTCACGGGGAGTCAGCATATTCGTGTTCAGAGCGGCGGACGCTGGAGGACGGCCCACTCGCGTGCGAATCCGCCGTGCCGCGAACCGAGGCTCGCCATCCGGGACCGTTCCTGCGACAGATGCATCGCGTCGAGCATCTGGACCCGCGCCAGGACCAGGACCACGAGCCGGTCGTCGCGTGGCGCCGGCCTCGGCCCCCAGCGTTCGTCGTCGACGGACTCGTAGCCGTCGAGCGCCGCCACCGCGGCCGCATCGGCCCGCCGGGCGGGGGGCACCTCGACGACGTGCCGGAGAATCACCTCGTCCGCGGCTCGCCACGACGACGCGTCGAGCGCCACCGAACTCGCGATGGCGTCGTCGTCGGACCGCGCCACCACCTGCACCTGCTCGTGCAGCGTCAGCGGGCCGACACCGGCACGCGGGCGCAGCCGTGAGCGGAGCCGCGCCAGGCGACCCTGCTCGACGACTCGGCCGTTGAGATCACGGGGGCCGGGCGGCGCCGAACTGGACATGAACACACGGTAGCGAGCCGGGCGTCCGCCACGCCCTTCCCGGACACGCCGAGGATCACCCGATTCGCGCCCGGACCTGCGACGAGAGAAATAGTCGGAGGCAATTTCCGACCCGGGTGGCCACGGCTTACTACGAACCGTCATACTTCACTTGTGACAAGCGCTGTAGGTACCTCAGGAACAGCCATCACCTCGCGCGTGCACTCGCTGAACCGGCCCAACATGGTCAGCGTCGGCACGATCGTGTGGCTGTCCAGTGAGCTCATGTTCTTCGCTGGCCTCTTCGCGATGTATTTCGTCGCCCGTGCCAACTCCGCGGTCGGCTGGCCGCCGCCACCGACCGAGCTGAATCTCGCCCTCGCCATCCCGGTGACGACGATTCTCATCCTGTCGTCGGTGACGTGCCAGATGGGTGTCTTCGCCGCTGAGCGCGGTGACGTCTTCGGCCTCCGCCGCTGGTACGTCATCACCCTCATCATGGGAACGATCTTCGTGATCGGGCAGGCGTACGAGTACACCGTGCTGGTCGGCCACGGCACGACCCTCGCGTCGGATGCGTACGGCTCGGTCTTCTACATGACGACCGGGTTCCACGGCCTCCACGTGATCGGCGGTCTGATCGCGTTCGTGTATCTGCTCATACGGACCAAGCTGTCGAAGTTCACGCCGGCGCAGGCAACCGCGGCCATCGTCGTCTCCTACTACTGGCATTTCGTCGACATCGTGTGGATCGGGCTGTTCGTCACGATCTACTTCATCCGATGACGCCGGCCCGCTCCAGCACGACCGAGCGCAGCTCGATCTAACAACAGTCCGTCCCGCTTAGTAGAGAGTCACAGATGAGTTCATCTCCACCGCGTCCGTCGGATAGCGGCACCGAGGTCGGACCCGATGCCTCGGCCCGACGCTCCTCTGCACGCGACGCCGGCCGCCGCGCCAAGGCCCGACGCAAGCTCCGTCGGCGCGCAGGCGGCACCATCGTGCTGCTGGCCGGCCTCGTCATGGCGGGTGTGCTCGCCTCGGTGCTGACCCCCGAGCCGCAGGTCGCGGTCGCCGACGAGAGCAACGCCGCGATGATCGACGACGGTCGCAAGCTCTACGAGACCTCGTGCATCACCTGCCACGGCGCGAACCTCCAGGGCGTGCCCGAGCGCGGTCCCGCACTTCTCGGTGTCGGCGACGCCGCCGTGTACTTCCAGGTGTCGACCGGACGTATGCCGGCGGCGCGTGGTGAGGCGCAGGCCCAGCGCAAGCCGGCCAAGTTCACCACCGAGCAGATCGACCAGCTCGGCGCCTACATCCAGGCCGAGGGTGGCGGACCGCAGGTGCCGCGCAATGCCGACGGCACCGTCGCGATGGAGTCACTGCGCGGCGACAGCATCGGACGCGGCAGTGAGCTGTTCCGATTGAACTGCGCGTCGTGCCACAACTTCACCGGTCGCGGTGGCGCACTGTCCTCGGGCAAGTTCGCGCCGAACCTCGACGGGGTGAACGAGGCGCAGATCTACACCGCTATGCTGACCGGTCCGCAGAACATGCCCAAGTTCTCGAACCGTCAGCTCGATCCGGAAGAGAAGCGGGACGTGATCGCCTACGTCAAGTACGTGAGCGAGGCCAAGCCCAGTGGTGGTCTGGGCCTCGGTGGTTTCGGCCCGGTCAGTGAAGGCATGGTCATGTGGTTCGTCGGCGTCATCGCCATCGTCGCCGGCGCCATGTGGATGGGATCTCGAGCATGAGCGCGAACGACAAAGACGTCCCGTCGCGGGACGAACTCGAACAGATGAGCACCGATGAGCTCGTCAAACTCGGCACCAATCTCGACGGCGTCGAGATCATCCACCGGTCCGAGCGTTACTCGGTGCCGGGCACCAAGGTCGAGAAGCGGGCCGAGCGTCAGGTGGCCATCTGGTTCACCGTGGCCGGCGTGTCCGCCCTCGCGTGCCTCGGGATCTTCCTGTTCAACCACTGGGAATTCGCCCTCCCGGACGATCCGAACTACTGGTGGTACACGTTCAACACGCCACTCCTCGGCGTGACGTTCGGTCTGTCGGTGTTCGCCATCGGCGTTGCGCTGATCCTCATCACCAAGAAGTTCATCCCGGCCGAGATCTCGGTTCAGGATCGTCACGACGGTGGATCGACCGAGGTCGACAAGAAGACGATCGTCGGTCTGCTCCAGGACACCGGCGCCACGTCCACCCTGGGTCGTCGCAAGATGATCATCGGCTCCGCCGGTTTCGGTCTCGGCGCCTTCGCGGTCACCGGACTCGTGGCCTTCCTCGGTGGCTTCATCAAGAACCCGTGGGCCGAGGGCCCCGACTCGCCACTGTGGCATTCGGGATGGTCGCCGATCTACAACCCGCCGGAAGCGCCCAACGAGACCATCTACCTGCGGCGTGACACCGGCAACCCGTTCCAGGTCGCCCTGGTCCGGCCGGAAGATCTCGACGCCGGCGGTATGGAAACCGTGTTCCCGTGGCGTCGTTCGGACGGGTTCGGCGAGTCCGAGCACTCCCGCCATCTGCTGGAGGAGGGCCTGCACCAGGTCCGCAACCCCGTCATGCTCATCCGTCTGCGTCCCGAGGATGCGGCCCGTGCGGTCAAGCGCAAGGGTCAGGAGAGCTTCAACTACGGTGACTACTTCGCCTACACCAAGGTCTGCAGCCACCTCGGCTGCCCCGCCTCGCTCTACGAGCAGCGGAGCAACCGCATCCTGTGTCCCTGCCATCAGTCGCAGTTCGATGCGCTCGAGTACGCCAAGCCCATCTTCGGACCGGCCGCACGTGCGCTGGCACAGCTGCCGATCACGGTGAACAACGAGGGCTACCTCGTTGCCGCAGGCGACTTCATCGAGCCCGTCGGTCCGGCATTCTGGGAGCGTAAGTCATGAGCATCGCCGAACGCCTCGGCACTCAAGCCGAAGAAGTGGACTCGCGGTATCACCTCGCCGCGGGCATGCGTCGCCAGATCAACAAGGTCTTCCCCACCCACTGGTCCTTCATGCTGGGCGAGATCGCGCTGTACAGCTTCATCATCCTGCTGGTGTCGGGCGTCTACCTGTCGCTGTTCTTCGATCCGTCGATGACGCGCGTGGTGTACGACGGCGCCTACCAGCCGCTGAACGGCGTGATGATGACCAAGGCGTACGAGACGACGCTGAATATCTCGTTCGAGGTGCGCGGCGGTCTCTTCGTCCGTCAGATCCACCACTGGGCGGCACTGCTGTTCGCCGCGTCGATCATCATCCACATGATGCGCATCTTCTTCACCGGTGCGTTCCGACGCCCGCGTGAGGCCAACTGGATCATCGGTTGTCTCCTGCTGATCCTGGCGATGTTCGAGGGCTTCTTCGGTTACTCGCTCCCCGACGACCTCCTGTCGGGCACCGGCGTCCGCGCCGCCATGAGTGGCATCGTCCTCGGTATCCCGGTCGTCGGCACCTGGATCCACTGGGCACTGTTCGGCGGCGACTTCCCCGGCGTCATCATCATCCCGCGCCTCTACGTGCTGCACATCCTGCTCTTCCCGGGCATCATCCTGGCTCTGATCGGCGCACACCTCGCGCTGGTCTGGTACCAGAAGCACACGCAGTTCCCCGGCCCCGGCCGCACCGAGAAGAACGTCGTCGGCGTCCGCATCATGCCGGTCTTCGCCGCCAAAGCCGGCGCGATGTTCGCCTTCGTCACCGGCGTCCTGGCGATCATGTCGGGCGTCTTCCAGATCAACCCGGTCTGGAACATCGGTCCGTACAACCCGGCACAGGTGTCGGCCGGGTCTCAGCCCGACATCTACATGATGTGGACCGACGGTCTGATACGTCTGTTCCCGGCGTGGGAGCTCTACCTGGGCAACTACACGGTGCCGATGTCGAACTGGGTCGTGCTGATCATGACCATCATCTTCGGCCTGATGTTCGCCTACCCGTGGATCGAGAAGAAGCTCACCGGCGACGATGCACACCACAACCTGCTGCAGCGTCCCCGCGACACCCCGGTGCGCACGGCGATCGGCTCGATGGCGGTCTCGTTCTACATCCTGCTCACGATCGCATGTATGAACGACATCATCGCGTTCAAGTTCCACATCTCGCTGAACGCGACGACCTGGATCGGGCGTATCGGTCTGATCGTCCTGCCGCCGCTGGTGTACTTCATCGCCTACCGCTGGGCGCTCTCGTTGCAGCGCAGTGACCGCGAGGTACTGGCACACGGCATCGAGACCGGCATCATCAAGCGGCTGCCGCAGGGTGAGTACATCGAGATCCACCAGCCGCTCGGCCCGGTCGACAGCCATGGTCACCCGATCCCGCTCCCCTACGAGGGTGCGGCACTGCCCAAGCGGATGAACAAGCTCGGCTCCGCCGGTGCCCCGGGTACGGGTTCGATCCTCACGGCGGATCCGCCGGAGGAGCAGCTGCGCAACGTCGAACTCGAGCACGAGATCGAGGCCGGCGAGCGGAAGGCCCTCCGCGAGCTGCAGGCCAAGGGCGGCAACCCCTTCGGCGAGTAGTCACACGAGGTCGCACGACCCACCGCGGGCCGTCGAGCACCATCTGGTGCGCGACGGCCCGCGGTTCGTTGTGCATAGTGGCTCACGTCGCCGACCGACACCACTCCCCTCCCCCGGGGTGGCTGCCGGCGCGGGTCCGATGTGGCACGGTGTACCCCATGCACCGGTCACCTCCCCGAAGTTCCGGTCTGTCCCAGATCACCCGCGGGATGGGCACTCTCGATGCCGAGATCTACGATTCGATCGCCCGGTCCCCGAGCCCGCTCCTCGACGTGACGATGCCGATACTCACCCGGGCCGCCGACCATTCGAAGCTGTGGATGGCGATCGCCGCCGGGCTCGCCGTGTCCGGCCGTCCCTCGCTGCAGCGCGGTGCCGCACGCGGACTGGTCTCGCTCGCCGTGACGAGTCTGGTCACCAACCAGGGGGCGAAGCGGATCCGCAACCGCTCGCGGCCCTCCCACGGACTGATCCCGTTGTCCCGGCGGGGTCGTCGACGCCCGACGTCGAACTCGCTGCCGTCCGGACACTCGGCCAGTGCTGCCGCCTTCGCCGTCGGTGTGGCCGTCGAGAATCCGCCCGCGGGTCTGTTGTTGTCGGCACTGGCCGGGCTCGTCGGGCTGTCCCGGGTGGCGACCGGGGCACACTACCCCGGCGACGTGGTCGCGGGGCTCGGCATCGGCGCCGTCATCGCCACCATCGGTGCCCGTGTCGTGCCGCCCATCACCGAACCGTCGCTGTCCCTGGCCGCCCCGTCGGTCGTCGACGTGGGACCCAACCCCGACGGGGCAGGTCTGGTCGTCGTCGTCAACCCGGGCTCCGCGGACGGCCGTGGGCGCCGGGTCCTCGAGGAGATCCGTGGTCGGCTACCCGCCGCCGAGATCATCGAACTCGACGAGACCGACGACATGGCAGCCGTTTTCGCCGACGTGGCGGCCCGAGCGGAGATCCTCGGGGTGGCCGGTGGCGACGGCACCGTGGCATGTGCCGCCGCTCCTGCGCTGGCCGCCGACATTCCCGTCGCGGTCTTCCCGGCCGGCACGTTCAACCACTTCGCGCGTGACATCGGTTGCGGCACGGTGGACATTACGATCGACGCGATCCGTTCGGGTTCGGCGTCCCGTGTCGACGCGATGTGGCTCAACGACTCCCGCCTGATCCTCAACACCGCGAGCATCGGCGCGCACCCCGACTTCGTCCGGGTCCGCCGACGCCTGCAGCGGCGGATCAGCCGGCCGCTCGCGACCGCGGCGGCCGTATTGCACGTCCTCCGCAAAGATCCGCACGTCCGAATCGAGGTCGAGGGCCGTGTACTCGACGCGTCCCTGTTCCTCGTCGGCAACTCGATCTACCAGCCCACCGGATTCCTGCCGTCGCGACGCGTCCGGCTCGACGACGGCCTTCTCGACGTACGGATCCTCGAGACGAGCCATCGCTGGGCGACCCTGCGCCTCCTGGGTTCACTGGCGCTCGGTCGTCTCGAACGCTCTCACCTGTACCACGAGATGCAGGTCCCCGAGTTCCGCTTCACCGCGGTCGACGGCCCCGTCGCGGTGTCACACGACGGCGAGGTCGAGGAGTCGTTCTCGCAGGCCGACTTCCGCGTGGACTACCGCGTCCTGAAGGTCTTCCGGCCGGTCGGCCGGGAGCGTCCCTGACCGCTCACCGAGGGTCGCTCGGCGACGACACGAGAGCGCCCCACCGGAGATCCGGTGGGGCGCTCTCGTGGTGCGTGCGCGGCGCCGTGCGGCGTCGGCGTCAGTGCCTGTCGCTCAGTGCTTCTCGGGGCCGACGTGGTACTCGAAGACCAGTCCCGCCGCGGTGCCCATGATGACGACGGCCGCGAAGATCGCCAGCCAGAAGTTGCCGGTCGCGAAACCGACCGCGAACGTCGAGGCGCCGAGCGCGATCAGGATGGGCCACCAGGAGTGCGGGCTGAAGAAGCCCAGCTCCCCGGCGCCGTCCTCGACCTCGGCGTCCTCGTAGTCCTCGGGACGGATCTCGACGCGCCGGGCGACGAACCGGAAGAACGTGCCCGCGATGAGCGTCAGGCCGGCCGCGAAGAACAGGCCGACGACGCCGACCCACTCGATGCCCTTGCTGGTGAACGCGGTGAAGAGGGTGTATGCGACGCCCGTCAGAAAGAAGAAGGCGGTCAGCATCTCGAAGAGGCGTGCCTCGATCTTCATCGTCAGCTCACTTCCTTGGTGCAGTTGGCGAGGGTCGGGTTGTCGGGATCACCGGTGGCACCGACGGAGCCGTCGGTCGCGCGGCGGGTGTCGAACGGCACCGTGGTCACCGCTTCGGGTGCCTGGCAGATCGACGCGAGCGCTTCCGCATTGGTGGCGCTGGGGTTCGCCTCGCGGAACCGGATGTAGCTGTCGAAGTCCTCCGGCGAGACGGCGCGGACCTCGAAGTTCATCATCGAGTGGTACGTACCGCACATCTCGGCACAGCGGCCGACGAAGGCGCCGGTCCGGTCGATCGACTTGATCTGGAAGATCGGGTCGGTCGCGTTCTGCTCGGGGAACGGGAAGACGTCGCGCTTGTAGAGGAACTCCGGCACCCAGAACGAGTGGATGACGTCGGCCGAGGCGATGTTGAACTCGATGCGCTTGCCGGTCGGCAGCACCAGGACCGGGATCTCCGACGACGAGCCGACCGTCTCGATCCGGTCGAACTTCAGGTAGTCGCGGATGTCGTCGTCACGACCGCCGGCCGGACCGGGCAGCTCACCGTGCTCGCCGCCCTCGTCGCTGCCGGCGTGCTCGGTCTCGGCGCCGCTGCCGGTCTGGGCCTGGACCTCGAACGGGTTTCCGTTCTGCTCGAAGCCGTTGTAGGTGGTGCCGTCGGAGAACTCGACCTGGTTGTAGCCGAACTTCCAGTTCCACTGGAACGCGGTGACGTCGACGACGACCTTGGAGTCGTTGTTCTTGCCCTCGACGTTGTTCTGCACGATGACCGTGAAGTAGAAGAGCACGGCGATGATGACGAACGGGATCGCCGTGTAGGTGAGCTCCAGCGGCACGTTGTATGCCGTCTGGCGCGGGAACACGCCCTTCTTGGCGTCGTTCGCGCGGTGGAACGTGATCGTCCAGAAGATCAGCGCCCAGACCAGGACACCCATGACCAGCGCCGCGATGACCGACCAGGTCCACAGATCGACCATCTCTTTGCCGTCGGGCGTGACGCCCTCGGGCCAACCGAAACGCATCGCCTCACTGGCGCTGCAACCCGACATCAGCAGTGCGCCGAGGCCGAGAGCGGCGACGAATCCGAGTCGCTTCATCGTCCGCGACGCTGATGAGACACGCCTCGCTCGGGGCCGTCCACCGTGTGCCAATTTCACGCCTTCCTGCTCGCTCACCGGCGCCCTCGCGCCGAGGTGAGTGCATGCCACATGACCTGCACGGGGCAAGGTCTTGCCGTGGACACACAGCAATTCTTGCACCTAGTACTACGCAGCGTAGACCAACCCGCGGAAGCTGTCGGAATCGGGGCGCGATCGGCGTCGTGTCCCCCTCCCTCGGCCCCGCACCGGCGCCCACGGGTCGCGCGCGACAGTCGCGTTCGCTCGCACGGCCCACCGCGCCACATAGGAACTCCGCCCGCCGCTTCAGGCATACTCGGACGCGATCCGGCCCGGCGTCGGAATCGTGCGTGGACTGGCAACTGAACGGAGAGAACGAGACGTGTGTGGTCTGCTCGGCCTGCTGACATCCGACGGAACGGCCGCCGACGTCGTCGAACCGGTGGCGGTGGCCTCGCACTGCATGCGGCATCGTGGACCCGACGAGCCCGGCACGTGGCACGACGACGACATCGTGTTCGGGTTCAACCGCCTCTCGATCATCGACATCGAGCATTCGCATCAGCCGCTGCGCTGGGGCCCGCCCGAGAATCCCGACCGTTACGCGCTGGTGTTCAACGGCGAGATCTACAACTACCTGGAGATCCGCGCCGAGCTGGCGAAGGACGAGGGGGTGCTGTTCCGGACCGAGGGTGACAGCGAGGCGATCGTCGCAGCGTTCCACCACTGGGGCCCCGACGCGGTCAAACGGCTTCGCGGCATGTTCGCCTTCGCGATCTGGGACACCGAGAACCGCTCGCTCTTCCTCGCCCGCGACCCGTTCGGCATCAAGCCGCTGTTCGTCGCGTCGGGCCCCGGCGGGCTGATCTTCGGCAGCGAGAAGAAGAGCCTGCTCGAGCTGATCGAACGCGTCGGGCTGTCGACCGAGCTCGATCCCCGCGCGATCGAGCACTACACCGTGCTGCAGTACGTCCCGGAGCCCGAGACGATCCACGCGTCGATCCGGCGGCTCGAGTCGGGCTGCCACGCGACCGCCACGCCGGGCAGTCCCCTGTCGATCCGGCGGTACTTCACCCCGCAGTTCGGTGTTCGCCCGGTCACCGAGGCCACCCGGCAGAAGCGGTACGACGAGATCGCCGACGTCCTCGCCGATTCGGTCGCCAAGCACATGCGCGCCGACGTCACGGTCGGGTCGTTCCTGTCCGGCGGCATCGATTCGACGGCCATCGCGGCGCTCGCGATCCGGCACAACCCCGACCTCATCACCTTCACCACCGGCTTCGAGCGCGAGGGCTACTCGGAGGTCGACGTCGCCGCCGAGTCCGCGGAGGCGATCGGCGCTCGGCATGTCGTGAAGGTCGTCGGGCCGTCGGAGTTCATCGAGTCGATCCCGTCGATCGTCTGGTACCTCGACGATCCGGTCGCCGACCCGGCACTCGTCCCGCTGTACTTCGTGGCCGCCGAGGCGCGCAAGCACGTCAAGGTGGTCCTGTCCGGCGAGGGCGCCGACGAGTTGTTCGGCGGCTACACGATCTACAAGGAACCGCTGTCCCTCGCCGCGTTCGACCGGCTGCCCCGTGCGCTGCGTCGTGCGGCGGGCAAGGTGTCCGAGCGGATTCCGGAGGGGACCCGCGGCAAGAGCCTGCTGCACCGCGGGTCGCTCACGCTCGAGGAGCGCTACTACGGCAACGCCCGCAGCTTCGACGACGCGCGGCTCCGCGCGGTGCTGCGCGACTACCGTCCCGAATGGACCCACACCGACGTCACCGCACCGATCTACGCGATGAGCCAGGGCTGGGACCCGGTGGCCCGCATGCAACATCTGGACCTCTTCACCTGGCTGCGCGGGGACATCCTGGTCAAGGCCGACAAGATCACCATGGCCAACTCCCTCGAGCTGCGGGTGCCGTTCCTCGACCCGGAGGTCTTCGCGATCGCCGAAGGTCTCCCCCACGACGAGAAGATCGCGCACGGCACAACGAAATACGCGTTGCGCAAGGCGCTGGAGCAGATCGTCCCGGCGCACGTCCTGCATCGCAAGAAGCTCGGCTTCCCGGTCCCCATCCGCCACTGGCTGGCCGGCACCGAGATGTTCGACTGGGCGCACGACACGATCATGCATTCGCAGACCGATCACATCTTCGCCAAAGACGCGGTTGTCGCGATGCTCAACGAGCACCGAGAAGGCGTGGTGGACAACAGCCGTCGTCTCTGGACGGTCCTGATGTTCATGGTCTGGCACGGCATCTTCGTCGAGGGCACAATCGTCCCGGAGATCATCGACCACACCTACCCCGTGCGGGTCTGATTCCCCGACAACCGAAGCCGCCCACGAATCCGGGGCGGCTTCGGTGGCGACGGCGTCAGTGCGCGAGCTTGAGACCGATGACCCCGCCGACGATCATCACCAGGAACAGCGCCTTGAGCAGCGAAACCGGTTCCTCACCGGTGGCCATCGCATAGACGACGGTCAGCACCGCGCCGATACCGACCCACACCGCATAGGCGGTCCCGACCGGCAGATCGCGCATCGCATACGCCAGTCCGACCATGCTGGCGACCAGCGCGACCCCGAACACGGCCGTCGGACCCAGCTTGCTGAAACCCTCCGACTTGCCCAGCGCGGTTGCCCACACGGCTTCCAGGACACCGGACACGATCAGAACGATCCACGACATGACGCTCCCTCCGGGCCGTCTTGTCGCACACCGGGTACAGCACCCCTCGTCCGGGAGTCCTCGATCGGGACTCCGTTCCAACGTCTCACGCCGGGGCGGGGGTGGCAACGTCAGACGCGTCACCACCCCGGAGAACCGGACTCAGCCGGCGAACGCCGCCTTGATCTCCGCGGCCGCCTCGGCGCCGTAGGCGCCCTCGATCCGAGCCAGGGCCGAGTCCGGGTCCCAGGCCCAGTCCTGTGTCGAGACGGTCTCCAGCACGAGCACCGCGACCATCGAGCCGACCTGTGCGGCCCGCTCGAAGTCGAGCCCGCGCGCCAGCGCGGACAGGAACCCGGCGCGGAACCCGTCGCCGACACCGGTGGGGTCGACCTTCTCCGTCTCCGGCACGACGGGGACGTGGATGCGCGTGCCGTCGCGGTCGACGATCTCGACGCCGTCCTTGCCGAGCGTCGTGACGCGCACGCCGACCATCTCCGCGACCTGCGCCTCGGACAATCCGGCCTTCTGGCGCAGCAGTCCCCACTCGTACTCGTTGGTGAACAGGTAGGCGGCGCCGTCGATGAGCGTGCGGGTCTGCTCCCCGTCGAGGCGGGCCAGCTGCTGCGACGGGTCCGCCGCGAACGGGATACCGGCGGCCCGGCACTCTTCGGTGTGGCGGATCATCCCGGCCGGATCGTCGGCCCCGATGAGGACGAGGTCGGGCGTCCCGACCTCGGCGATGACCTCGGACAGCACGATCTCGCGGCTCTCGCTCATCGCGCCGGCGTAGAACGTGGCGAGCTGGGCCATCGTCTCGTCGGTGGTGCACATGAACCGGGCGGTGTGGTGGGTCTCCGAGACCCGCACGCCCCGGCAGTCGACCCCGTTGGCTTCGAGCCACTGGCGGTAGTCGTGGAAGTCGGACCCGACCGCGCCGACCAGAACGGGCGCACCGCCGAGCTGACCCATCGCGTAGCAGATGTTGCCGCCGACACCGCCGCGCCGCACGACGAGATCCTCCACGAGGAAGCTGAGGGAGATGTGTTCGAGGTGGTCTCCGAGCAGCTGCTCGGAGAACTTGCCCGGGAACTTCATCAGATGGTCGGTTGCGATGGACCCACACACAACGATTGCCACTGGAGATCTCGACCCTTCGATTGGTTGCCCGACGGATGTACCCAGCAGGTGGTCACCTCACCCGGACAGGTGATGACACAGACAGGTGTCCACGCTACTCACTCATCGGCAAACGACACCGGCCGCACCCCAAGTGGGATGCGGCCGGTACCGGAAAATTGCTGACGTGTACGGCGTCAGTTGAACGAATCGCCGCAGGCGCAACTGCCGGTGGCGTTCGGGTTGTCGATGGTGAAGCCCTGCTTCTCGATGGTGTCGACGAAGTCGATGGTGGCTCCCTGCACGTAGGGGGCGCTCATGCGGTCGACGGCGAGGGTGACGCCACCGAAATCGGTGGTGATGTCGCCGTCGAGAGTGCGGTCGTCGAAGAAGAGCTGGTATCGCAGGCCCGCGCAACCACCCGGCTGTACGGCGATACGCAGCGCGAGGTCGTCGCGGCCCTCCTGGTCGAGCAGCGCCTTGGCCTTCGACGCGGCTGCGTCGCTGAGGATGACGCCGGTGCTCGTGGCTGTGCCCGTTTCGTTCTGCACGGTCATGGATGCTCCTGTAAGTGGTGTGGTCCCGGTGCATCGTGGCCCGATGCCGTGGTTGGGGTGTGCCCTCACGGTCGTTCGGGATTCACCCGCTCGCCGGGAGGTCGACCGGTGTGCCCGTGCGTACAACCGTACTCCTCCCCGTGGTATTCCCGTCCAGTCGGACGGGCGTTTCCGGGAGGTCGGCACCCGATTCGGCGGCACGGCGCGACGCCGAGGTCAGCCCGGACCGTCCGCCGCCCGGAAGTCGGATGCGACCGACGTCGCGAGCGCGACGAGCTGGTTCTCCGCATCGTTCATCGCGACCTCGACCGATCCGGCGATGTCGACGATCGCATACGCGGCCGCGACACCGGCCGCTCGGATCTCGTCGGGGCCCAGTGCGACCTGCCCCGCGAGGACGATCGTCGGCGCACCCGCGCCCCGGGCGCCGATCGTCGAGGCCGCCTCGTGAAGTGCGGCGACCACCTTGCCCCGGAGCGTCTGGGCGTCGAACTTCCCCTCTCCGGTGACCACGACATCGGCCGCGGCCACCTCGGCCGCCAGCCCGGTCGCCTCCGTGACGACGGTGGCACCGGACACCCGGGTACCGCCGAGCGCGAGCAGCGCCGCACCCAGCCCGCCCGCGGCGCCGGCGCCGGGCTCATCGGCGACATCCCGGCCGGCGAGCGCACTCAACACCTGCGCCCGGTCGGCGAGGCGGGTCTCGAGCAGTTCGACCGTCTCCGGGTCGGCGCCCTTCTGCGGACCGAAGACCGCGGCCGCTCCCGACGGCCCGAGCAGCGGGTTCTCCACATCGGACGCCACCACCAGATCCACACCCCGGAGTCGCTCCCGGGCGCGGTCGCCGCCACCGAGGGCTTCCACGAGGCCGGCGCCGCCATCGGTCGTCGCACTGCCGCCGAGGCCGATCACGATCCGCTCGGCCCCGCGCGCCAGCGCCGCCGCGACGAGTTCGCCGACCCCGCGGGTATCGGCTGCCGTCGCCGTCCGCGGCGTCGGCGTCCCGCCCAGCTGGTGCAGACCGCACGCCTGGGCGCACTCGATGTATGCGGTCGACGACGCGTCGTCGAGAAGCCATCGCGCGATGACCCCCGCCCCGAGCGGACCGGACACCGGTTCGGCGATCACGGTCCCGAACCGCGAGGCGAGCACGTCGACGAAGCCGGGTCCGCCATCCGACTGCGGAGCCACGACAAGCTCGTCCCCATGCCGTGCCGCACGCCACCCTCGGGCGATCGCCCGCGCCGCGACCACTGCGGACATGGTGTCACCGAACGAATCCGGCGCGATCAGGATCCGCACCGGGATCCCGCCGTCGGCCCCGTGGGTGCTCCACCGCGCTGCGCGCCGTTCCCGGTCATGAGCACGGAGTGTAAGTGGCCGAACCCGACCCGGCAGCGCGACATCGACGCGGGACGGATCCGCGATACACCGCGCGAAGCCGCAGATGCCGAGTCCGCCGGGGTGACCACCCGAAAGCGACGACCACGCGTTTGTCTCGCAACATCGATCACCTAGGCTCTACAGCGTGAAGCTGCCATGGAAGAAGGACGACACCCAGGCGGATTCCGGCGACAGCTCGGTCTCCACCTACACCGCCGACGACGAGTCCGGCACCGACGTCGCGCCCTCCACCAAGGGCAGCAAGTACACCCCGGGCAAGGGTCGTCCGACGCCGTCTCGCCGACAGGCCGAGAACAAGCGACGCGGTCCCGTCGCACCGCCCCCGACGAACCGCGCCGAGGCGCGCGCCCGCAAGAAGGAACTGAAGTCCACGCTCTCCAAAGAGGAGAAGCGCGCACTCTCCGCCGAGCGCCGCGAGAAGCGGCTCCAGCAGCGCGAACGGATGATGGCCGGCGACGAGGCCTACCTGATGCCGCGCGACAAGGGCGCCTCGCGGCGCTACACCCGCGACATCGTCGACGCCCGACGCAACTTCGCCGGGCTGTTCATGCCGTTCGCGATCCTGCTGATCGTGTTGATGTTCCTGGTCCCGCAGGCAGCGGCGCTGACCAACCTGATCCTGGTCGCCTTCGTCGTGCTGATGGCGGCCGACGGTGTGATCCTGGGCCGCATGGTCAATCGGCGGGTCGCCGAACGTTTCCCCGAGTCCAGCGACGGCGGTTTCAAGCTGGGCTGGTACGCGTTCACGCGCGCGATGCAGCTGCGCAAGATGCGCGCCCCCAAGCCGATGGTCTCGCCGGGCGACGAAGTCTGATCGATGACCGATCGCGCAGCGCGCACCCTCGTCCTCGGCGGCGTGCGCTCGGGTAAGTCCGCGCACGGAGAGTCGTTGCTCGACGGCCACCGTCAGATCCGCTACCTGGCCACGGGCCCGCTGACGTCCTCCGACGGGGAGTGGATGGACCGGGTCCGGCTCCATCGCGAACGCCGCGACGACCGGTACACGACGATCGAGACGACCGATCTCGGCCAGGCCCTGCGCGCCGCGCCCGACATCCCGGCCCTCGTCGACGACCTGGGCAACTGGCTCACCGCGCAGATCGACGCCGTCCACGGTTGGACCTCGGGTTCGGAGATCGACCTCGACGGCCGGATCGACGACCTGTGCGATGCCCTGCGCGCGATGTCGGCCGACTTCGTGATCATCAGCCCGGAAGCCGGCCTCTCGCTCGTACCGCCCACCCCCGCCGGCCGGGTGTTCCAAGACCTGCTCGGGACCCTCAACGTCCGGGTCGCCGAGGTGTGCGAGCGTGTCGATCTCGTCGTCGCCGGCCGGGTCCTGCACCTCCCCGCCGGAGCTCCCGCCGACGAGTCCGGAATCCCGCATGCAACAGCCGGCGCGGACCCGGCCGGCAACGCGGACCCGGCGTCGGACGCCCCGGTTTCGGCCACCCCGGCATCGGACACCCCGACGACGACTCCGTCCGCCTCCGACGACCCGACCGCGACGCCGCCGAGCACAGCAGCGGCGGCCGCGGTGGCAACCACTTTCGGCGCAGCACCCGAACCTGTTGCGGGCGTGGGTGTCTCGGAACGGCCCCGGCCCGACCCCACGGACGCCGAGGTGTTCGCACCGATCGCGCCGCCGGACGAGGCGGTCGCGCAGGATGCGCGGAAACGGCAGGCGGTACTCACCAAGCCGCCGGGGTCGCTGGGCCGCGTCGAGGAGATCGGCGTCTGGATCGCCGCATGCCAGGGGCAGTGTCCGCCCGCGCCACTCATCTCCCCCACCGTCGTCGTCTTCGCCGGCGATCACGGTGTCGCACGCGGCGGCGTGTCGGCGTTCCCACCCGAGGTGACCGCGCAGATGGTCGCCAACATCGCCGCGGGGGGTGCCGCAGTGAACGTGATGGCGGGCCGTGTCGGCGCCGCGGTGAAGGTCGTCGACATGTCCGTCGACGCCGACACCCCGCCGGAACTGTCGCGGTACAAGGTCCGTCGCAGCAGCGAAGACCTCCGCACCACCGACACCATCAGCCTCGCCGAGGCACGTGAGGCGCTGGCCGCCGGACGCGCCATCGCCGACGACCTCGTCGACTCGGGCACCGACCTGCTCATCGCCGGCGAGATGGGCATCGGCAACACCACCCCGGCGACCGTCCTCATCGGCGCGCTGACCCGGCGCGAGCCGGTCGAGATCGTCGGCCGCGGCACCGGCGTCGACGACGCCGGATGGATGCGGAAGACGGCCGCGATCCGAGACGGAATGCGTCGCGCGCGCAAGGTCATCCACGACCCCCTCGCGCTGCTCGCCGCCGTCGGCGGCGCCGATCTCGCCGCCACCGTCGGCTTCCTCGCCCAAGCGGCGCTGCGTCGGACGCCGGTCATTCTCGACGGCGTGGTGATCACCGCCGCGGCGATGGTCGCCAACGAACTCGCACCGGGGGCGATGCGCTGGTGGATCGCCGGACACCGGTCGGTCGAACCCGCCCATCAGATCGCGCTGGACCACCTCGATCTCGTTCCGGTACTCGACCTCTCGATGCGCCTGGGCGAAGGCAGCGGTGCCGTCCTGGCACTGCCGATCGTGCAATCCGCCGCCGACCTGCTCGGCTCGATGGCCACCTTCGACGAGGCGGGGGTGTCCGACCGGGAGGCCGAACACGCCACCGTCCAGACGACCTGACGCCGAACCGATCCGAGATGATCTCGCCGATCCGGGCGCTGCGCACCGCGTTCAGCTGGCTCACGGTGGTACCCGTCGGTGGTCACGCAGGCGCTTCCGCACCCGACCGGGAGCTGGGAGCGGCGGTCATGGCGTCGGTCCCGGCGATCGGCGCCGCCCTGGGCGCGGCGTCGGCAGGACTGGCTTTCGGGCTCGCGCAGACCGACCTCCCGGCGGTCACGGCGGGCGTGCTGATCGTCGTGCTGCTCGGCGTCGCCACCCGGGGCATGCACCTCGACGGGCTCGCCGACACCGCGGACGGACTCGGGTGCTACGGGCCGCCCGATCGTGTCACCGAGGTCATGCGCAGCGGCACCGTCGGACCGTTCGGCGTCGCGACGCTTGTCCTCACACTCGCCGTGCAGTCGACCGGGTTCGCCGCGCTCGCGAACGGGTCTCGTTGGTACGACCTCGTTTTCGCGATCGCCCTCGGGCGGTTCGGCGCAGTCGTCGGCACCCGGCGGTCCCTGGAACCGGCCCACCACAACGGTTTCGGCGCCCTGGTCGCGGGGACCCAGCGCTCCTCGGTCGCCGCGTGGTTCGTGGTGGCCCTGCTCGCAACCGTGCCGCTCGGACTGTCCGCCAACGGATTCGACGGCGGCCACGTCGAGGTGGCCGCCGTCGTCCAGGGGTGTGCGATCGTGCTGGCCGTGACCGCCTTCGCGTGGTGGTTCACGAGGCACTGCGCTCGCCGGATGGGTGGGATGACCGGCGACGTGCTGGGCGCGACCATCGAACTCGGGGTCGCGATCGGTGTCGTCGGCCTCCTGCTCTGAGGCGTCGTGGCGCCGCTCAGCGGCGGTAGAGCTCCGTCATCCACCCGTGGGTGTCGGCGAAGGTGCCGCGCTGGATGCCGGTCAGGGTGTCACGCAACGCCTGCGTCACCTCACCGGTCTCACCGTTGTTGATGGTGTAGTCCTCGCCCTCACCCTTGACCCGGCCGACCGGGGTGATGACCGCGGCGGTGCCACAGGCGAACACCTCGGTGATGTCGCCCGACGCCACGCCCTTGCGCAGCTCCTCGGTGGTGATCTTGCGTTCCTCGACCTCGAAGCCGGCATCGGTGGCCAGCGTCAGCAACGACGAACGGGTGATGCCGGGCAGCAGTGAGCCCGACAACTCGGGGGTCACCAGCCGGGCGTCGGCGCCTGAGCCGAACACGAAGAACAGATTCATGCCGCCCATCTCCTCGATGAAGCGGCGTTCGATCGCGTCGAGCCACACGACCTGGTCGCACCCCTGCTCGGTGGCCTGCCGCTGGGCGAGGAACGCGGCGGCATAGTTGCCACCGCACTTGGCGAATCCGGTGCCGCCCGGTGCCGCGCGGACATACTCGGTGGACAGCCAGACACTCACCGGCTTGATCCCACCGGCGAAGTAGGCGCCCGCCGGCGAGGCGATGACCGAGTAGATGTAGCTGGAGGACGGGGCGTTGACGCCGAGGCTGGCCTGCGACGCGAACATGAACGGCCGGAGGTAGAGCGCCTCTTCGCCACCAGCGGCGGGCACCCACTCGTTGTCGGCCTCGAGCAGGGCCTTGAGCGAGGCGATGAAATCCTCGACCGGCAGCGCGGGCATCGCGAGCCGCTCCGCGCTGCGCTGGAGACGCGCGGCGTTCGCCTCGGGGCGGAACGCGGCGATCGAACCGTCCGGCTGCCGATAGGCCTTGAGCCCCTCGAACACCTCTTGGCCGTAGTGCAGAACCGTGGCCGCGGGGTCGAGGGCGATCGGACCGTACGGCTTCACCGTGGCGTTGTGCCAACCCACCCCTGCGTCGTAATCGATCATCACCATGTTGTCGGTGAAGTGGCGCCCGAATCCGGGGGCGGACAGGATCTCCGCGCGCCGGCCCTCAGACACCGGGTGCGGATGCTCGGTACGGTTGAACTCCAAGGTCATCACGCCATCGTACCGCCGGGCACAAAAGCATTTCCCGGCCCGGTCGGCTGACCCCCGGGGCTGCGTGGGACGTCGCGCGAGGGCCCGCAGGTCACACGTGCGACGGCACGAACGGCGGGATCACGACCTCGCACGCCAGGTCCCGCCCGCGGACGTCGACGACGACCTCGTCGCCTTTGCGCACCCCGGACGCCGTATCGAGCAGCGCCAGTGCGATGCCCTGTTTGAGGGTGGGCGAGAACGTCCCCGACGTACAGGTGCCGATCTGCTGGTCCTTCCCCGCCAGGCGGACCACGCACCCCGCACGCGGCACCCCGCGGCCGGTCGCCCGCAACCCGTACAGACGACGCGTCGGTCCGGCCTCCTTCTCGGCGAGTAGGGCGTCGCGTCCGAAGAACGACGGCTTGTCCCAGCCGACCGCCCAACTCGACCGCGCCTGCACCGGCGAGATGTCGGGCCCCAGCTCGTGGCCGTGCAGCGCATATCCCATCTCGGTGCGCAGGGTGTCCCGCGCGCCCAGGCCCGCAGGCAACCCGCCGGCCGCCGCGATCGCTTCCAGTAGGACGTCGAACACCGCACCCGCATCGTCCCACCGCGGCACGATCTCGTACCCGCGTTCACCGGTGTATCCGGTGCGGCACACGCGGACCGGTGCCACGCCGTCGGCGGTCGTCAGGTCGGCGTCGGCGAACGCCATGTACTCCATGTCGGCGGGCAGTCCGAGCCCGGCAAGGATCTCGGGCGACTTCGGCCCCTGCACCGCGAGCACGGCGAGGTCGCGGTGCTGGTCGGTGATCGAGATCCCTTCCGGCGCAACCGCTTGCAGCTGGTCGACCACGGACGCGGTGTTCGCCGCATTGGGCACCAGGAAGACCTCGTCCTCGCCGACGAGGTAGGCGATCAGGTCGTCGACGACACCACCGGAGTCGTTGCAGCACAACGTGTATTGCGCCTTGCCCGGCACGATCTTGCCGAGGTCGTTGGTGAGCGTCGAGTTGACGAAGGCGGCCGCACCTTCGCCGGACACCAGTGCCTTGCCGAGGTGGCTGACGTCGAAGATGCCCACGCTCTCCCGCACCGCGGCGTGCTCGGCGACCGTGCCGGAGTACGACACCGGCATGTTCCAGCCGCCGAACTCGGCGAAGGTGGCCCCCAGTGCGGCATGACGGTCGGCGATCGGCCCGGCGAGGAGTTCACTCATGCCGTCCACGCTATCGGGCGACCCCGCCGGCCGGGCACGGACGCGGCGTTCGTCTGCACGTCTTCCCGCTGGGACTCGGCGCCGCCGGAGCTGTGGCAGAGTTGACCGGGTGAGCAAGAACGACACCGTCGACCGCACGCGCGGCCCCGAACTCGAACTGTCCACCTCGATCGGCAAGGACGACTCCGCCCTGGTCATCGGCCTGATCAGCGCCTCGTCCCCCGACGACGCCGAGAATGCCGACCCCACAGCCGAACCGACCCTCGCCATCGGCGACGGCATCCTCGACGACGCCCAGGCCGCCGCCATCACCGCCGCTCTCACCGCCCTCGGCGCGACCGGGTCCCACGGCGAGGTCACCCGGACCGCGGCCCCGGAGTCGCTGCCCGTCGACATCGTCGTCGCCGTCGGCCTGGGCGATGCCGACAACCTCGACGACGCCGACCAGGTCCGGCAGGCCGCCGGCGTCGTCGCCCGTGAACTCGACGGTCACGAGTCGGTCGCCACCACGCTCTCGGCCGTCGACCTGGCTGCCGCCGCCGAGGGACTGTTCCTCGGCGCCTACCGGTTCGACGAGTTCCGTTCGGACAAGTCGAAGCCCAAGAAGACTCCGCCGCAACGCATCACGCTGCTGGTCGAATCGAAGTCCAAGGAGGCCAAGGCCGCTGTGGAGCGCGCGGTCGCCGTGGCCGACTCGGTGGCGATCGCCCGCGACTTCGTCAACACCCCGCCGAGCCACCTGTATCCCGAGGAGTTCGCCGCCCGCGCCCGCACCCTCGGCAGCAAGGCCGGGCTCAAGGTCGAGATCCTCGACGACAAGCAGCTGGAGGCGCAGGGTTACGGCGGGATCATCGGCGTCGGCAAGGGTTCGTCCCGGCTGCCGCGCCTCGTCCGGCTGACCCACACCGCGAAGAAGTCGCCGAAGAAGGTCGCGCTCGTCGGCAAGGGCATCACCTTCGACACCGGCGGTATCTCGATCAAACCCGCCGCCAACATGGACGCGATGACCTCGGACATGGGCGGCGCGGCCGCGGTCATCGCGGCGACGATCCTGGCCGCCCGACTCGATGTCGACGTGACGGTGATCGCCACCGTCCCCATGGCCGAGAACATGCCGTCGTCGACTGCGCAGCGCCCGGGCGACGTACTCACCCAGTACGGCGGCCGCACGGTCGAGGTCCTCAACACCGACGCCGAGGGACGGCTGATCCTCGCCGATGCCATCGTGCGGGCCTGCGAGGACGATCCCGACTATCTCATCGACACCGCGACCCTGACCGGCGCCCAGATGGTGGCACTCGGCACCCGGACACCGGGCGTCATGGGCACCGACGGGTTCCGCGACCGGGTCGCGGCCCGGTCGGCCGATGTAGGTGAGAACGCCTGGGCGATGCCGCTCCCGGCCGAGCTGCGCGCAGACCTGAAGTCCCGCGTCGCGGACCTGGCGAACGTGACCCCCCACCGCTGGGGCGGGATGCTCGCCGCGGGCATCTTCCTGAAGGAGTTCGTGCCCGAGGACGTGCAGTGGGCCCACATCGACATCGCCGGGCCCGCCTTCAACACCGGCGGCCCCTGGGGTTACACGACGAAGGGCGGTACGGGCGTCCCCGTCCGGACCATCGCGGCCGTGCTCGAGGACATCGCCGCGAACGGCTGAGAACACCTCCGGCGAGCCGCGGCCGAGACCGGTGCCGCGGCCGCCGGAGAATCGTTACCGACGAGTACGAGCCGAACCGAGTCGGCGGCTCACCGTACGGGTAGGGTTGGCCGCGGGGATGAGCGGCTGATCCGCCACTCATCTGCGCGGTCTTCCACCGCCTCCCGACCCCCGTGCCCACGGCGCACACACCACTGGGCATCACCTACAGACCACCACGTCGAGTTCAGGAGTTCACAACGATGGCCTTCTCCGTCCAGATGCCCGCCCTTGGTGAAAGTGTCACCGAGGGGACAGTCACCCGGTGGCTGAAGGAGGAGGGCGACACCGTCGAGGCCGACGAGCCGTTGCTCGAGGTGTCGACCGACAAGGTGGACACCGAGATCCCCGCCCCCACTTCGGGTGTGCTGACCAAGATCATCGCGCAGGAGGACGACGTCGTCGAGGTCGGCGGCGATCTCGCCCTGATCGGTGACGCCGACGAGGCCGGTTCCGACGACTCCGGTTCGGACGATTCCGATTCCGACGCCGCCGGCGGCGACGAGCCGACCGAGGCCGCCCCCGAACCCGAGCCCGAGCAGGCCGCCGAGGAGCCCTCCGTCGACGAGGACGCGCCCGCCGAGAAGCCCACCGCCGACACCGGCTCGGGCTCGGCCGAGGGCACCGACGTGCTCATGCCCGAACTCGGCGAGTCGGTCACCGAGGGGACGGTCACCAACTGGCTGAAGGCCGTCGGCGACGAGGTCGCCGCCGACGAACCCCTGCTCGAGGTCTCCACCGACAAGGTCGACACCGAGATCCCCTCGCCGGTCGCCGGCACCCTGCTCGAGATCCTCGCGCAGGAGGACGACGTGATCGAGGTCGGCGGCAAGCTCGCCGTCATCGGTGATGCCTCGGCGGCTCCCTCGAAGAAGAAGCCCGAACCGGAACCCGAACCCGAGCCCGAGCCCGAACCCGAGCCCGAGCAGGAGTCCGCGCCGGAGCCGGAGCCCGAGCAGGCGCCTGCCCCCGAGGAAGAGCAGAAGCCGCAGCCGAAGGCCCAGGAGTCCAAGGCCCCCGAGCCCAAGGCACAGGCCGCGGAGAAGTCCGACCCGCCGACCGTCGAGTCGACCCCGTACGTGACGCCGCTGGTGCGCAAGCTCGCCGCGGAGAACAACATCGACCTGAACGCCATCAAGGGCACCGGTGTCGGTGGCCGCATCCGCAAGCAGGACGTGCTCGCCGCGGCCGAGGAGGCCAAGGCCCCGGCGCAGGAGTCCGCCCCGGCCGCCAAGCCCGCGGCATCGTCGGCGCCGGCCGCGTCGTCGGGCTCGCCGGAGATCCGGCCCGAGCTCGCCGAGCTGCGCGGGACGACGCAGAAGATCAACCGCATCCGTCAGATCACCGCGAAGAAGACCCGCGAGTCGCTGCAGCAGAGCGCACAGCTCACCCAGGTCTTCGAGGTCGACATGACCCGCATCGCCGGACTCCGCAAGGCGGCGAAGGAGAGCTTCAAGGCGTCCGAGGGCGTCAACCTGACGTACCTGCCGTTCATCGCGAAGGCCGTCGTGGAGGCGCTGAAGGCGCATCCCAACGTCAACGCCTCGATCGACGAGGACAAGAAGGAGATCACCTACTACGACAAGGTGCATCTCGGCATCGCCGTCGACACCCCGCAGGGGCTGCTGTCGCCGGTCATCCACAACGCCGACGACCTGTCGATCGCCGGTCTGGCCCGCGCCATCGCCGACATCGCGTCCCGGGCGCGCTCCAACGGCCTCAAGCCCGACGAGCTCGCCGGCGGCACGTTCACCATCACCAACATCGGAAGTCAGGGCGCGCTGTTCGACACCCCGATCCTGGTGCCGCCGCAGGCGGCGATGCTGGGCACCGGCGCGATCGTCAAGCGCCCGGTCGTCATCACCGGTGAGGACGGTTCGGAATCAATCGCGGTGCGGTCGATGTCCTACCTGCCGCTGACCTACGATCACCGTCTGATCGACGGCGCCGACGCGGGCCGCTTCCTCACCACGGTGAAGAAGCGTCTCGAAGAGGCCGCCTTCGCCGCGGACCTGGGCCTCTAGCCCAGATCTCCTTCGGACGGCACACCGAGGACACAGAATGCGCATCGCCGTCGCCGGATCATCGGGACTCATCGGCAACGCCCTGGTCAACTCGCTGCGCGCGGCGGGCCACACGGTCACACGTCTGGTCCGCCGCGAGGCACGCGCCGATGACGAGTTCAGCTGGGATCCCGAGACGATCGGCGTCCCGCCGGAGAGTCTCGACGGCGTCGAGGCGGTGGTCTCGCTGGGCGGCGTGGGAGTCGGCGACGGTCGCTGGACCGGCCGGTTCAAACAGGAACTCCGGGACTCGCGGATCACCCCCACCGAACTGCTCGCCGAGGCCGTCCGCGATCTCGGCATCCCGACGTTCGTGAGTGCCAGCGCCACGGGCTATTACGGGAACACCGGTGGCCACGCCGCGGTCGAGACCGACGGCCCCGGCGAGGGATTCCTCGCCGACCTGGTCGTCGACTGGGAGCGCGCCGCCACCGCCGGCGTCGGCGCGGACACGCGTCTGGTCCTGCTCCGTACGGCGCCGGTCCTCAGCACCCAGGGCGGCCTGCTGGGCAAACTCCGGCCGTTGTTCAAGCTCGGGCTCGGCGGACCGATCGGCGACGGCAAGCAGTACTTCTCGTGGATCAGCCTGATCGACGAGATCCGCGCCATCGAGTTCCTCCTCGACTCCGACCTGTCCGGACCGGTGAACCTGAGTTCGCCGGGCGCCGTCCCGTTCGGTGAGTTCACCTCGGCTCTGGGCCGGGCCGTGCACCGCCCGACGATCCTGCAGGTACCCGCCTTCGCGGCGCGCCGGGTCGGCGGCGAGATGGCCGAGGAAATGATTCTGTTCAGTCAGCGCGTTACACCCAAGGTGCTGACCGATCACGGATTCACCTTCACCCATCCCGGTGTCGACGAGGCCCTCGCCTACGCCACCGGTTCCACCAGTCATGACTGAGCGGCCGATCCGCGGGAGTGCCGAACCGGTCGAGGTCCGCCATCTCGGCGTCGTCGACTACCAGACGGCCTACGACCTGCAGCACGGCCTGGCGACCGACCGCGCCGACGGCGTCCTGGATCACGACGTGCTGCTCCTGCTTGAGCATCCGTCCATTTACACGGCGGGCAAGCGCACGGAGGACGCCGACCGGCCCACCAACGGCGCGCCGGTCGTCGACGTCGACCGCGGCGGCCGGATCACCTGGCACGGACCGGGACAACTCGTCGGCTATCCGATCGTGAAGCTCGCCGAGCCGCTCGACGTCGTCGAGTACGTGCGTCGTCTCGAGGCGGCCCTCATCTCGGTCTGCGCCGGTCTCGGCGTGACCACCTGCCGCGTCGACGGACGTTCCGGCGTGTGGATCACCGACGACGCCGGGGAACGCAAACTCGGACAGATCGGTATCCGCGTGGCACGCGGCGTGGCCCTGCACGGATTCGCACTCAACATCGACCCCGACATGTCGGCGTTCGAGGCGATCGTCCCCTGCGGGATCGCCGACGCCGGGGTCACGTCCCTGGCCCGCGAACTGGGGCGGCCGTTGTCGGTGGCCTCTCTGCTCGACGTCACCGCCGATGCCGTGCTCACCGCGCTCGACGCCACTGCGAGCCCGGTCGCGTCGGCACAGTCCTCTCCATCCACTTCTGCGAGCGTAGGATCGATCCAGTGACCGCGTCCCCCATCACCCCCGGACCCGGTGCCCCCGAAGCCACACCCTCGGCCTCGGCATCCGCACCACAGACCCCGACCCCGGCCCCTGAGGGCCGCAAGCTGCTCCGGCTCGAGGTGCGCAACGCGCAGACCCCCATCGAGCGCAAGCCGGAGTGGATCCGCACCCGCGCGACGATGGGCCCGGAGTTCACCGAACTCAAGGGCCTGGTCAAGCGCGAGGGTCTGCACACCGTCTGCGAAGAGGCCGGCTGCCCCAACATCTACGAATGCTGGGAAGACCGCGAGGCGACGTTCCTCATCGGCGGCGAGCAGTGCACCCGACGCTGCGACTTCTGCCAGATCGACACCGGCAAGCCCGCCGAACTCGACCGCGACGAACCGCGTCGTGTCGCCGAGAGCGTCCAGGCGATGGGCCTGCGCTACTCGACGATCACCGGCGTCGCCCGCGACGACCTGCCCGACGAGGGTGCCTGGCTCTACGCCGAGACCGTCCGCGCGATCCACCGCCTCAACCCCGGTACCGGTGTGGAAAACCTCATCCCGGACTTCCACGCCAAGCCCGACCTGCTGGCCGAGGTCTTCGACGCCCGGCCCGAGGTACTTGCGCACAACCTCGAGACCGTGCCGCGCATCTTCAAGCGCATCCGCCCGGCCTTCCGCTACGAGCGGTCCCTCGAAGTCCTCACCGCCGCACGTGATTTCGGCCTGGTGACGAAGTCGAACCTCATCCTCGGGATGGGCGAGACCCCGCAGGAGGTGCAGTCGGCGATCGTGGATCTGCACGAGGCGGGCTGCGACATCCTGACCATCACGCAGTACCTGCGTCCCTCGCCGCGGCATCATCCGGTCGAGCGGTGGGTCAAGCCCGAGGAGTTCGTCGACCACTCCGAGTTCGCCGAAGAGGTCGGATTCGCCGGCGTCATGGCGGGTCCGCTGGTGCGGTCGTCGTACCGGGCGGGCCGCCTGTACGCGCAGGCGATGGCCCATCACGGCCGCGAGATCTCACCGGCTCTCGCGCACCTGGCAGCCGAGGGATCGGCCAGCCAGGAGGCCTCCAGCCTGATGGCACGCCTCGCCCGCTGACGCCGCGCGCGTCCGCTGACTTTTCGGACGGTCACCCGATGCCCCGATCGCTCGATCCACGGACGTAAACTGGCCTCATGGCAAAGGCGCAGGTGAGCAAAGAGGTCAAGGCCGAGAAGAAGAAGGCCCGTAAGGCCGCATCGAAGGAACGGCGCCAGCAGCTCTGGCAGGCCTTCCAGATGCAGCGCAAGGAAGACAAACGACTCATCCCCTACATGGTGGGTGTCATCGTCCTGTCGATCGCGGTCTTCACCGCTCTCGGATTCGTCCTCGGTTCGCCGTGGCTGCTGATCCCGCTCGGCGTGGTGCTGGGCATCCTCGGCGCCTTCATCCTGTTCGGCCGCCGCGTCCAGAAGAACGTGTACACCAAGGCCGAGGGACAGCCCGGCGCCGCCGGATGGGCACTGGGCAACATGCGCGGGCAGTGGCGGGTCAAGCAGGCCGTGGCCGGCACCTCCCAGCTCGACGCCGTGCACCGTGTCATCGGCAAGCCGGGCATCATCCTGGTCGCCGAGGGCTCCCCGACCCGCATCAAGTCGCTCCTCGGCCAGGAGAAGAAGAAGGTCGCGCGGGTCGTCGGCGACACCCCGATCTACGAGATCATGGTCGGCAACGACGACGGCCAGGTCCCGCTGTCGAAGCTCGAGCGGCACCTCAACAAGCTGCCCAGCAACATCGACCGCAAGCGGATGGAGACCCTGGAAGGCCGACTGTCCGCCCTCGGCAGCAAGGCCCCCGGCCCCGGCATGCCAAAGGGTCCCCTGCCCGCGAACGCCAAGATGCGCAGCATGCAGCGCACGGCGCGCCGCCGCGGCTGACGCTCCCGCCCCATCCCGTCGACCGTGCACCCGATCCCGTTGACGGTGCATCGATTTACGTTGACTGTGAACCGGGTTCGCCGGGCCACGACCTACGACAAAACCCACCACCAATGACGATTCGGTGGTGGGTTTCGTCGATGAGTGGCTTGTGCGCCGGATCGGCCGCTGCTCAGCGGGTCCGGACGAGCGCGGTGCCGGTTGCGCGGTCGTGCAGGGCGCGTCCGTTGTAGTCGTTGATCAGGGCCGGGACGAGGAAGATCATCAGCAGCTGGCGGAAGAAGGCCCGGACGATCCCGACCGCCGCCGGGCTCTGCTCGCCGGTCGCTTCGGCGGTGTTGCGCTCGACGCCGTAATCCACACGCGCCACGCGCATCCCGATGACGAGCTGGCCCGGGGTGAACCCGAACAGCGTCACCGCGAAGATGCCCATGACGAACCACACGCCCATCTGCGCGGTGCCCAGATGCGGCGAGTTGAAGCCACCGAAGAACGCCATCGCGAGCCCACCGGCGATCAGCCAGTCGACGAGCAGGCCGGCCACCCGCGGCCAGCCGGTGGCCAGCGACCCGGGACCGCTCTCCGGCAGGCCGAGATCCTGTCCCCGGTACTCGTTGTCCACGCCGTTCTCGGGACCGATCTGCGGTCCCGACAGCCAGGAACCCGTGACTCGTCCCATCGGTGATGACTCCTCTCACGCGACCGCGCAACCCCCTCGGTCCGCGTCGTCGCCGCACTGGGAACCATCGTAGTCGCTGGTTGTCGTGACCCGTCCCGCCCGTTGGCCCCTGCCGCTAGGGTTGGGATGCGCCGAGTGCGACGGCCCCCGATCACGCTGTGTAGCCAACACCACTGCGCGTGTAACACGGGGGAAACACGGACTTGACGCATGGGCAACTTCGCCTCCATACGGTTGCCGCTGAGATCCGCTGCTGTTTCTCAGTGGCGGATGTGGCGTGTCCCCATACACGGACCACCGATCACGAAGGAGTCACCGCACGGTGTACAGCAGTAAAGAAGAACTACTCGAGGGCATCAAGAAGGAAGGTGTCGAGTACGTCGACATCCGTTTCTGCGACCTGCCCGGTGTCATGCAGCACTTCTCGATCCCCGCGTCGGCCTTCGACGAGGACGTCTTCGAGGACGGGCTGGCGTTCGACGGATCGTCGGTGCGTGGCTTCCAGTCGATCAACGAGTCGGACATGATGCTGCTGCCCGACCCGGCCACCGCGCGGATCGATCCGTTCCGCAAGGCCAAGACGATGAACCTCAGCTTCTTCGTCCACGACCCGTTCACCCGCGAGGCCTACAGCCGCGACCCGCGCAACGTCGCCCGCAAGGCCGAGGACTACCTCGCCTCCACCGGCGTCGCCGACACCTGCTTCTTCGGTGCCGAGGCCGAGTTCTACATCTTCGACTCGGTGTCCTTCGGTTCCGAGATGAACGGCACCTTCTACGAGGTCGAGTCCGAGTCCGGCTGGTGGAACACCGCGTCGCCGACCGATCCCGACGGCAGCCCCAACCTCGGCTACAAGGTCCGCCCGAAGGGTGGGTACTTCCCCGTCGCACCGTACGACCACTACGTCGACCTGCGTGACGAGATGTCCACCAACCTGCAGAACTCGGGCTTCGAGCTCGAGCGCGGCCACCACGAGGTCGGCACCGCGGGCCAGGCGGAGATCAACTACAAGTTCAACACTCTGCTCCACGCAGCCGATGACGTGCAGCTGTTCAAGTACATCATCAAGAACACCGCATGGCAGAACGGCAAGTCGGTCACCTTCATGCCGAAGCCGCTCTTCGGCGACAACGGTTCGGGCATGCACGCCCACCAGTCGCTGTGGAAGGACGGCAAGCCGCTGTTCCACGACGAGGCCGGCTACGCGGGCCTGTCGGACCTGGCGCGCTACTACATCGGTGGCATCCTGCACCACGCACCGTCGCTGCTGGCGTTCACCAACCCGACCGTGAACTCCTACAAGCGTCTGGTGCCGGGCTACGAGGCCCCGATCAACCTGGTCTACAGCCAGCGCAACCGGTCGGCCTGTGTGCGTATCCCGATCACCGGCAACAACCCGAAGGCCAAGCGCCTCGAGTTCCGTTGCCCGGACAGCTCGGGCAACCCGTACCTGGCGTTCGCCGCGATGATGATGGCCGGCCTGGACGGCATCAAGAACAAGATCGAGCCGCACGAGCCCGTCGACAAGGACCTCTACGAGCTCCCGCCGGAAGAGGCCAAGAGCATCCCGCAGGCCCCGACCTCGCTGGCCGCGGTCATCGACCGTCTCGAAGAGGATCACGAATACCTCACCGCCGGTGGCGTGTTCACCGAGGACCTCATCGAGACCTGGATCGCGCTCAAGCGTGAGAACGAGATCGAGCCGGTGCAGATCCGTCCGCACCCGTACGAGTTCTCGCTGTACTACGACTGCTGAGCCCAGGCTCCGACGTCGACTCGGCCCGCTCCGCGATCGCTCTCCGATCGCCGAGCGGGCCGTTTCGTTGTCGGCCGGTTCGATCCATCAATCCGCGCGAGCAGCCGTGTCCGACCGTCCCGCCGTGCGACGATGAGCCGCATGGGCACACTGCTGACGTCCGACGAGTTCGAGATCCGCCTGCTGTTCGCGGAGTCGGTCCCGGAGGTGATGCAGTTCGTCCGCGACGTGGTCCGGCAGCGCGAACCGATCGCCCTCGAGCTCGAGGGGTCGGCGCACATCGTGAATCTCGCCAACGTCCGGCACTTCTCGTTGGTCGACGAGACCGACGACGTCGTAGCGGATTCCGACGAGCGGACCACGGTCGTTCTCTCCATCGCCGAGGCCAAGGAGTGACGACCCGAGCCAGCGCCGCCGGACCAGGCCGGACCGTCAGTCGCCGGCGGCGATGATCACCTTGAGCGCGTGCTCGTCGGCAGCGTTCGCGAACGTGTCGTACGCCTCGTCGAACTGATCGAACGTGAACCGGTGGGTGATGAACTTCTCCGGGGAGATGTCCCCGCGTTCGATGCTCTCCAGGAGTTCGGGTGCGGTCGTGGCGTTGACCAATCCGGTGGTGATCGTGAGGTTGTTGATCCAGTCCCGCTCGATCGGGAAGGTGACGCTCTCCCCGTGCACGCCGACGTTGGCGACATGACCGCCGGGACGGACGGAATCGAGCGCGACGCCGAACGTCGCGGGCACCCCGACCGCCTCGATCGCCACGTCCACCCCGAGCCCGCCTCGGCTGAGTTCCTTGAGTTGCGCGACCACGTCCCCGCCTGCGTTGACGTCGATCGTGTCGGTCGCACCGAAGTCGCGCGACTGCTCGAGCCGGAACTTGTTGCCGTCCACGGCGATCACCTTCGACGCGCCGGCCGCCGACGCCGTCATCACCGACGCCAGCCCGACCGGCCCGACCCCGACGACGGCGACGACGTCGCCCTCTGCGACGGCGCCGTAGAGCACCCCGATCTCGTAGCCGGTCGGCAGGATGTCGCTGAGCATCGTGCCCTGCTCGGGAGTCACCTTCTCGGGAAGCGCGATCAGACCGTTGTCCGCGAACGGAACCCGGACGTACTCGGCCTGGGTGCCGTCGATGAGGTGACCGAAGATCCAGCCGATGCCGCCCACCGTCTGGCAGTGCGACGTCAGGCCGGCCTTGCAGAACTCGCATGTTCCACACTTGCTCACGCACGACACGATCACGCGGTCCCCGACCTTGACCCGTTCGCAGCCGGGACCGACCTCGGTGACCACTCCGACGCCCTCGTGCCCGAGGATCCGACCCGGCGTGACCGCCGGTACGTCGCCCTTGAGGATGTGCAGATCTGTTCCGCAGATGGTGGTCACCTCCATCTTGACGATGGCGTCCGTCGGTTCCAGCAGGACCGGATTCGGAACGTCCTCCCAGGCCTTCTGACCTGGACCGTGATACACGAGAGCTTTCATGGCCGACTCCTTGTGGTTGCGGGTCCTCGCGCGAAGAGTAGGCATGGGTGCGCTCGCAGAACGTCTCACCTTGAGACGACTGCCCGGCCGGGAAGAAGTCTCACTTGATGGCGACAGGGTTGACAGGAGAACCGGTGGCCTCGTTGATCTTCAGCGGCGCGGCCACGTAGAAGAACGTGTAGACCCCGTCGTCGGCGCAATCGGCGGCGAGCTTCTCGAGGTCGCAGATCTCGGTGAACGCCACGCCGAGGTTGCGCATGAGCGCGTTGTGCAGCACCAGAGCGGCGCCGTTGTTCGGGTCCACGGTCACCTCGTTCGCGATGGTGTCGGTCACGAGATTCGGTATCTCCATCTCCTGGAACCAGGACACGAGTTCGCGGGAGTAGACGAGGCCGGATTCGCAGAAGTCGCTGTAAAACTCGACGGCGTTCTCGAAGAACAGTTGCAGGTGATTGGTTCGGATCACCACGATGTCGCGCGGCTGGATCTCCGTGCCCTGGTACTCGGCACACGCGATCAGATCCTCGTGGTCGAACGTCTCGTACGGCTCCAGGTAGGCCTTACCCCGGTGACGTGCGATGTCGAGGAGCACGGCGCGACCGACCACTCCACGCTCGGCGATCGGCGCGACGCTGGCCCTCGACAAGCCCCCGATCGTGGTCCTCGAGTCGTACCCGTTCCAGATCTGGCCGTCGTACCAGACGTGGCCGAGCGCGTCGTACTGCGTGGAACCCTGGAGCGATGCGGTGAGCTTGTCGTCGGCGCAGTGCATGCCTCCGGGGAAAGCAGGCCCTTTGCCGTCATCCCAGTGCGATTCGTCAAGGGTCATCTCGCGAGTGGCAGGGCTACGACCCGGCCACACGGGGTCACCGTGGGGATCACCGATCAGGCGCTGAAGCGTGAACACCGCGCCCCGCCTGATCTGCGCCGCGCCCGCCAAGACCTGTGCGGCCGTCAGATGGTTCAGGCTGCCCACCTCGTCATCGGGTCCCCATCTGCCCCAATTGGTGGGCGAGTCGGCGAGGATCTCGCTGAGATCGGGCACGGCGGCATCTGCCATCGATTCACCTTCCGCAGGGTGTCAGCGCGCGACGCGCGCTGGATGTGCAATCGGGTGCCGAACGGCAACGCTGACGTGCGTCGAAACAGCACCCGCAATACGGCATGTGATCCGTACCACTTTTGGGACTTGTTACCCTGCCGACTCACCGAATACGACCGTAGTTTGGACGAATGACCCGTGATGTATACGTCGAAGACCTCGTACCCGGTGACCGCATCCGCCTGGAGGGCACCCCGCGAGTGGTTCGGACCACCAGTCGTCTCGACGACAACCAGTTGCGCATCGAACTCGTGAAGGGCCACGACGACCTGAGCGAGGTCGTCCTGGACCGCACCGTCAAGCTGCAGGTCAACTGACGCCTGATTCGACGATCCCGTCGTTCGGGCGGACCTATGGGTCAGGCCGCCCGGGCGCCGTCGAGATCGCCGAACACCGCCTGATTGTGGTCGAAAGCGGCGATGGCCTCGTCGACGAGCCGGTCGATCCCTGTGGCGTCGAGCGGTAGCGCGTCGAGCCGCGCCCGGTAGGCGTCCTTGTAGCGCTTGAGCTTGTCGATCTCGTCGAACGAGTAGAAACTCAGCGCCGCGTCCTCGACCCCGTAATGCTCTCGCATGCGGTGGGCCACCACCTGGCCACCGCTGAGGTCGCCGAGATAGCGCGTGTAGTGATGAGCCACGTAGCGCGCCGGGTCGGTGCGGGTTGATTCGATCGCCGCTACATACCGCGCCACTGCCGGCAGCGGCGACGCCGTCGACGGGTCGATGCCGAAGGAGGCGAGGTCGGCGCCGAGGCGTTGCAGGCGAAGCAGTTTCGGGTCCAGCACGGCGTCGGCCACCGGGTCCCCCGCCAGGTCGGCACCGACACGCTCGAGCGCCTCGTAGACGAAGTACAACTGGACCGCCAGGCGCTGATACTCGCCGGAGTCCAACCGGCCCGACATCAGATCGTCGATGAACGGCGCATGCTCGGCGCGTTCGTGCGCCACCGCGGTGGCCGAACGCAGACGTTCGGAGATACTCGGGCGGTCGTGTGGTCCGACGTTCTGGGGATCGGGCGTCATGATGCCACCAGTGTTACCACCAGAGTCCGGTGATCGGAACCCGGCAGGTAGTGGGTGTCCATCGACGTGGCCACGAAACCGCGCAGGATGACCCGGTCGATGGCGACCAGCGGCCGGTTGCCGAGCTGCTTGTCGGTGGGATAGCTCGGCAGGAACCCGGCACCGGCCATGTCGGTGCCGTCGACGAGCCCGTTGGTCAGCAGGCTGCGATACTTCGCGTGATTCCAGGTGGAGTTGTAGTCCCCGATCGCGATCACCCGGCCGGGTGGGAGCTCGGCGAAATGTGTGGCGAGCGTGTCCATGTCGTCGTGCCAGTCCCAGTTGCGACCCCACAGCGGCGCCGCCGGGTGGATGGCCAGGACCTGGGTCCCGGCGGCGCCCGGCAGGTCGGTGCGGGCCTGCAGGTTGTGCAGCACCGTCCCCGGGATGTTGTATCGCTCGTCCAGCGGGCGCTTGCTGAACATCGCGGTGCCGGCCGCGTAGGTGTACGGGATCGCGAACTCGTGCGGCAGGGTCCGGCCGATCTCACTGCGCCGCAGACGTTCCAGCGCCTCGGGGGTGACCTCTTGGAGGGACACGAGGTCCGGATCGGCGTCGGCGACGATCTTCTCGAGCGCACCCAGGTCGCCCCCGCCAAAGAGCAGGTTGGCCGACACGACGGTGAACCGCTCGCCGGACGGCGCCGCGTTGGCGATGACCAGCGGCACCTGGGTGTAGGCCAGACCGCCGACGGCCACGATCGCAATCGCCAGCATGAACCAGCGCCGCAGGACCGCGAAGACGACGATGGCGATCACTCCGGGGATCAACGCGAACTGCACGGCGCTCGTGAGGTACAGCGCGACGTCACCGCGGGACGGGTAAAAGTGCAGGAACACGCCCAGCACCACGCCGGCGAGCATCGCCCACCCCAGGACGTACGCGGCCGCCCACAGAAATCTCGTCATCGCTCCCCCATGTGATCCGGTGTTCCCCCGCCGGAGTCAGCTGCGCCCTTCCGCGCCCGTCCGCATCTCTCCGCGCTCAGGCCCCGAAGACCTTGAGCACCACGGCCTTGGCCCGGCGCGTCACCCGGAGATAATTCTCCAGGAACTCGTTGGCCTGGTCCTCCGGCCACCCCGCGGCAAACGCGATCTGGCGCAGTTGTGCACCCGGCCCAGGTAGTTGATCGATCGGCTTGCCACGCACCAGGACCAGCGCGTTGCGCGCCTTCGTCGCGGTCGTCCAGGCGTCCTTCAACAGCGCGACGTCGTTCTCCGACAACAACTCCGCCGCGCCGATGGCATCCAGTGAGTCCAGCGTCGACGTGTTGTGCAGGCTCCGATAGCGGTGCGCATACTTCAGCTGCAGGAGCTGCACCGTCCACTCGATGTCGGCGAGGCCACCGCGGCCGAGCTTGGTGTGGGTGGCCGGGTCGGCGCCGCGCGGCAGACGTTCGGCGTCCACGCGGGCCTTGATCCGGCGGATCTCCCGAACGGCGTCGTTGCTGACACCGCCGGCCGGATACCGCACGTGGTCGATCATGTGCAGGAAGTCGATGCCGAGGGCCTCGTCGCCCGCTACCTGATGCGCCCGGAGCAGCGCCTGGACCTCCCACGGTTGCGCCCACTGCGCGTAGTAGGCGGCGTAGGACGCGAGGGTCCGCACGATCGGACCGTTCCGGCCTTCGGGTCGCAGCCCTGTGTCGACCTCGAGGGGTGGATCCGCGCTCGGGCTCCCCAGCATCGACCGCACGTTCTCGGCGATCGTCTGCGCCCACTTGAGCGCCTCGGACTCCTCGGCGTCCCGATCGGGCTGACACACGAACATCACGTCGGCGTCGGATCCGTAACCCAGCTCGCCACCGCCGAGCCGGCCCATCCCGATCACCGCGATGCGCGCCGGCGCCCGGCTCCCCCGTTCTCGCTCGGAGATGTTGATCGCGACGGTGAGCGCTGCGTTCAGGACCGCCGCCCACACACTGGACAGCGCCTTGCAGACGGCCGGTACGTCCAGCAGTCCCAGCACGTCGGCAGAGGCGATGCGGACCAGCTCGGCCCGACGGTGCGAACGGGCCACGGCCACTGCGCGTTTCATGTCCTGCTGGCGGACCGTCGAGGCGACGAGGCCCTTGGCGACGTCCTCGGGGCGCACGTTGCACAGCTTGGGCCCGTCCGGCCCGTCGGAGTACTGGTGGATCACCTCGGGCGAACGCATCAGCATGTTCGCGATGTACTCCGACGTCCCGAGCACCTTCATCAGCCGCGCCGCCACCACGCCGTCGTCGCGCAGCAGTCGCAGGAACCAGTCGGTGTCCTCCATCACGTCGCACAGCCGGCGGTAGTTCAGCAGGCCGGCATCGGGATCCGGTGTATCCCCGATGTGTTCGAGCAACTGCGGCAGGATGAGCAGCTGGATCTGACCGCGGCGTCCCGGCGCGTTCGACAGCGCGCGGATATGACTCAGTGCCCGATCGGGTTTCGCGTAACCCAGTGCGGCCAGCCGCCTCTCGGCGGAGGTGTCGGTCAGGGTCAGCTCGTCGGTCTTGAAGCGCGTGACCGCCTCGAGCAGCGGGCGGTAGAACAGCTTCTGGTGCAGCCGCCGGACCCGCAGGCTCTGGTGGCGGATCTGTTCGCGCAGCACCCCCGTCGCGTCGAGTTCGCCCTCTCGCCGGATGTGTGCGGCGCGGGCGAGCCAGCGCAGCGCCTCGTGGTCGTCGGGCTGCGGCAGCAGATGCGTCCGGGACATGCGCTGAAGCTGCAGCCGGTGTTCGAGGAGACGCAAGAACTGGTACGACGCACTGAGATTCGCGGCGTCGTCGCGTCCGACGTAACCGCCCGCGGTGAGCGCGGCCAGCGCGTCGACGGTCGGCATCACGCGCAGGTTCTCGTCCACCCGGCCGTGCACCATCTGCAGGAGCTGGACCGCGAACTCGACGTCGCGCAGACTGCCGCGCCCGAGTTTGAGGTTGCGCTCGCGCTCGTCCTCGGGGAGCAGGGATTCGACGCGGCGTCGCATCTTCTGCACCTCGGGCACGAAGTCGGGCCGCTCGGCCGCCTTCCACACCATCGGTTTGACCGCGGCGATGTAATCGTCGGCGAGATGCATGTCGCCGGTCATCGCCCGGGCCTTGAGCAGCGCTTGGAACTCCCAGGTCTTGGCCCACCGTTCGTAGTAGGCCACATGCGATTCCAGGGTTCGGGTCAGCGCTCCGGACTTCCCCTCGGGCCGTAGCGCGGCATCGACCTCGAAGAACGCGAGCGAACCGATGCGCATCATCTCGCCCGCGATCCGCGCCGCGGTACCGTCGGCCGGGTCACTGACGAAGATGACGTCGACGTCGCTGACGTAGTTCAGTTCGCGCGCACCGCATTTGCCCATCGCGACCACGGCGAGCCGGACCGGGATGGGATCGTCCCCGCAGACCTCGGCGAAGGCGACGGCGAGGGCGGCGGTCATGGCGGCGTCGGCGCAGTCGGACAGGTAGGCACCCACCTCGGGCAACCACATCACCGGTTCGTCCTCGACGGTCGAGGCGACGTCGTGGGCCGCGAGTTGCAGGATCAGGTTGCGGTAGGCCAGGCGGAGTGCGATGACGGCCTTCGGGCCGGTGAGCGCCGACCGGTACACCCGGTTGCCCTTCTCGACCTCGCCCGGAACGGGCTCGGCACCGACGGAGGCGAGCATCAGACGGTCGACCTCGGCACGGTCGGGCAACTCGTCGGCGAGCAGGAGCCGCCAGCTCGACGGTTCGGCGACCAGGTGATCGGCGAGCGCGTCCGACGAACCGATGACCGCGAACAGGCGCCCACGGAATGCGCGCTCCGCGCGCACCAGGCCGTCGATCTCGGACCACTCGTCGCCGACGGCGCTGCGCAACCGCACGAGCGTACGGAGGGCCAGGTCGGCGTCGGGAGACCGCGACAGGGCCCACAACACGTCGACCGATTCTGGCGTGTTCCACCCGAGATCGGCGAGGTTCCGGGGTGCGGAGTCGTCGAGCAGACCCAGCCGGCCCGCGCTGGGGACGGTGCTGCGTCCGGCTCGCCCCGGGGGGCCCGATCGTGTTGTCACATCACAAAAGTAGCGACCGGATCCGATCGGCACGACATCGCGGTCCCGGACCGGGCAAGGCCGCCCTTACAGCGGCAGGTAGTTCTGCAGCTCGAACGGGGTCACGAGGCTGCGGTAATTCGTCCATTCCGTCCACTTGTTTCGCAGGAAGTAGTCGAACACGTGCTCGCCGAGGGCCTCGGCGACCAGCTCCGAGTTCTCCATCTCCTTCAGCGCGTCGGCCAGGCTGCCGGGGAGTTCCTTGTAGCCCATCGCCCGACGCTCGGCCGAGGTGAGCGCCCAGACGTCGTCCTCGGCCTCGTCGGGCAGCTCGTAGTCCTCGTTGATGCCCTTGAGCCCGGCGGCCAGCAGCACCGCGAAGGTCAGGTACGGATTGCAGGCGGAGTCGGGGCTGCGGACCTCGATGCGGCGCGACGACGCCTTGTTCGGCGTGTAGAGCGGGAGTCGGATCAGCGCCGAGCGGTTGGCGCCGCCCCAGGTGGCCGCGGTCGGCGCCTCACCACCGTGGATGAGCCGCTTGTAGCTGTTCACCCACTGGTTGGTGACCGCACTGATCTCCGAGGCGTGATGCAGGATGCCGGCGATGAACTTCTTTCCGGTGGCCGAGAGCTGCATCGGGTCGTCGGGGTTGTGGAAGGCGTTGAGGTCGCCCTCGAACAGGCTGAGGTGGGTGTGCATCGCCGACCCGGGATGCTCACTGAACGGCTTGGGCATGAACGTCGCCCAGACGCCCTCGTTGATCGCGACCTCCTTGATGAGGTAGCGGAACGTCATGACGTTGTCGGCCATCGACAGCGCGTCGGCGTAGCGCAGGTCAATCTCCTGCTGACCGGGCGCACCCTCGTGGTGGGAGAACTCGACCGAGATGCCCATCGACTCCAGGGCCTCGATGGCATGCCGCCGGAAGTTGGGCGCGGCGTCGTGGACGGCCTGGTCGAAGTACCCCCCGGAGTCCGCGGGAGTCGGCACCGACCCGTCCAGGGGCGCCTCTTTGAGCAGGAAGAACTCGATCTCGGGGTGGACGTAGCAGCTGAAGCCGAGGTCGGCGGCCTTGTTGAGCTGCCGGCGCAGCACATGCCGTGAGTCGGCCCAACTGGGAGTGCCGTCGGGCATCGCGATGTCGCAGAACATGCGTGCGGAATGGTGCCGACCGGCCGAGGTTGTCCACGGCAGCACCTGGAAGGTCGACGGATCAGGCTTGGCCACGGTGTCGGCTTCCGAGACCCGGGAGAATCCCTCGATGGACGAGCCGTCGAAGCCGATACCCTCGGCGAACGCGCCCTCGAGTTCGGCCGGGGCGATCGCCACGGACTTCAGATAACCGAGGACGTCGGTGAACCACAGTCGGACGAAGCGGATGTCGCGCTCCTCGAGGGTCCGCAGCACGAATTCCTTTTGGCGATCCATGGTCGCCGACATTAGAAGTACGCTGTTAAATCCGTGTTACACGCGCAATTCCAACTCGATGTGCTGCAGTTTTACGGACTCAATCCCACATCGTGAGACGTCCGACCAGTAGCTGGGACGCGGGGCCGGGCACGAAATCCCAAGTGAACTGCCGACAGAGTCGCACACGGCGCTCTCGACCCCGTCCGCGCGTGTGACCAATCGCATAAACATGGCAGGTCACAACAGGTCGTCCTAGTGAAACAATGGCCTACGTCCGTGTTCAACCCGGGTACCCGCCGCGCCTCTCCGGCCAGTCGGGACTCGAGGCAGAAAAGAGACAACGATGTCCGATTCCTCGGTTTACGGCGCGTCCGCCCCCGCCCAGTCCGCCAAGCGACGCGTGACCCGCATCCACCATCTCGCGCAGATGAAGGCCGAGGGCGAGAAGTGGTCGATGCTCACCGCATACGACTACTCCTCCGCCCGCATCTTCGACGCCGCCGAGATCCCCGTCCTGCTCGTCGGCGACTCCGCCGCCAACGTCGTCCTGGGCTACGACACCACCATCCCGGTCACCGTCGACGAGATGGTCCCGCTCATCCGCGCCGTCGTACGCGGCGCACCGCATGCACTCGTCGTAGCCGACATGCCGTTCGGCAGCTACGAGATCGGCCCGCAGCACGCCCTCGAGAACGCATTCCGGATCTTCAAGGAGACCGGTGCGCACGCGGTGAAACTCGAAGGCGGTGAACGCGTCGCCCCGCAGATCGCGGCGCTGACCGCGGCCGGCATCCCGGTCATGGCCCACATCGGGTTCACCCCGCAGAGCGTCAACGGGCTCGGCGGCTTCCGTGTCCAGGGCCGCGGGGACGGCGCCGATCAGCTCGTCGCCGACGCCATCGCCGTCCAGGAGGCGGGCGCCTTCGCCGTGGTGATGGAGATGGTGCCGGCCGATCTCGCCGGTCAGATCGCCCGCAAGCTGACCATCCCGACCGTCGGCATCGGCGCGGGCAACGAGACCGACGCGCAGGTCCTCGTGTGGCAGGACATGGCCGGACTCTCCCACGGCAAGACCGCGAAGTTCGTCAAGCGCTTCGCCGATGTCGGAGGCGAATTACGCTCGGCCGCCGAGCAATACGCCGACGAGGTGCGCCGCGGAGTGTTCCCCGGCCCCGAACACAGCTACTGAGAGCCCGGACGTCAGCACTACGCTGACGTCCATGCGGAACTTCTACCCGGAGATCGAGCCCTACGCCTCCGGCCATCTCGACGGCGGCGACGGCCAGCAGATCTACTGGGAGACCTCCGGCAACCCGGACGGCAAACCCGCCGTGTTCGTGCACGGCGGGCCCGGGGGCGGGACGTCCCCGGCGCAGCGCCGGTTCTTCGACCCGGCGAAGTACCGGATCGTCCTGTTCGACCAGCGCGGCTGCGGACAGTCCCGGCCCCACATCGCCGACGGCGCGAACCTCACCGTCAACACGACACCGCACCTCATCGCCGACATGGAGCGCCTCCGTACTCATCTCGGGATCGACCGCTGGCAGGTCTTCGGCGGTTCCTGGGGTTCGACACTCGGTCTCGCCTACGCGCAAGCCCATCCCGACCGCGTCACCGAACTCGTGCTGCGCGGCATCTTCCTGCTGCGGCGCAGCGAGATCGACTGGTACTACAACGGCGGGGCCGCCCACATCTACCCCGACCTGTGGGAGAGCTACCTCGAGCCCATCCCCGTCGACGAACGCGACGGCGACCTCGTCGCCGCCTATCACCGCCTGCTCACCTCCGGGGACGCCGCGACGGCCCGCGCCGCCGCCCGCGCCTGGACGGGTTGGGAGCAGGCGACCAGCTATCTCCTCCCCCGCCCCGACGAGGAGTCGGACGGTTCCTCGGCGGACGACCCCCAGAAGAAGGACACCGACCGCTTCGACCTCGCCTTCGCATCGATCGAGAACCACTACTTCGTCAATCACGGATTCCTGCGCGACGGTCAGCTCCTCGACGAGATCGACACGATCGCCTCCATCCCCGGCGTGATCGTGCAGGGCCGCTACGACGTCGTGTGCCCGATGCGCAGCGCCTGGGACCTGCACCGCGCCTGGCCGGCTGCCGATCTCCGCATCGTCGCCGACGCCGGGCACGCATCGTACGAGCCGGGTATCAGACACCACCTGATCGAGGCCACGGACCGGTTCGCGCGGTAGCCGACGCCAGTACTCCGCACGCACCACTAAGCTCGACGGACAGCCGTCGAGAAACCAGGAGGAACAGGTGGCCGCATCCGAGCAGGTCGAGGTGGAGCTGAAGTTCGACGTGGACGCCGGACACGTGGCCCCCGACCTGCGGGTGCTGCCCGGTGTCGTGTCGGCGACGACCCCGGAGACGTTCTCACTCGACGCCACCTATTTCGACACCGAGAACCTCGACCTCGCCGGCAACAAGATCACCATGCGTCGGCGTACCGGCGGAAGCGACCAGGGCTGGCACCTCAAGCGCCCCACGGGCATTCCGGGAACCCGGCGAGAGCTGCACGTGGGCTTCGACGAGGCGCCCGCGGACGGCGACGTCCCCGACGCGCTGTCGACACCGGTCCTGGCCCACATCCGCGAACGCACCCTGATGCCGGTCGCCGTCATCTCCACGACGCGCACCGTGACCCGGTTGCTCGGCGCCGACGACGAGCCGCTCGCCGAACTCGCCGAGGACCTCGTCACCGCCCAGTCGCTCCTGCCCGGCGGTCACAGCCAGCAGTGGGCGGAGTGGGAGTTCGAGCTCCTCGCCGGTGGCACGCCGAAGCTCCTGAAGGCCGCCGACAAAGCGCTGCGTGCCGGGGGCGGCCGCGAGGCGTCGAGCGCGTCGAAACTCGCCCGTGCGATCGGCGCCACCCCGACCGTGCACGAACCGCGCCTGTCCAAGCGACCCACCGCACTCGAACTCGTCGTCACCGACATTGCGCTGCACCGCAATTCGCTGGTCGCCTACGATCCCCTGGTGCGCGTCGACGCCCCCGACGCGGTGCACCAGATGCGCGTGGCGTGCCGCCGCCTGCGCAGCGTGTTGTCGGGCTTCCCCACCGTCCTCGACGCCGAGCGCACCGCCCACATCGGCGCCGAGCTGAAGCTGCTCGCCCAGATCCTCGGCGACGCACGCGATTCAGAGGTGCAGCTCGAGTTGAGCGAATCACTGCTGCGTGGCGAGAACGCCTCGCCGGAGCTGCTCGCCGAGCTCGCCGGCACCGAGGTCACCGCCCACGATCGCGCCCTGCGCGCGGCACACGCCGCGATGTCGTCGAAGCGGTACTTCGCCCTGCTCGACAGCATCGACGGCCTGATCGCGTCGCCCCCACCGGGCCCCGACGCCGACATCCCGGCGACCACGGTCGTCGACAAGGCGATCGCCCGCAGCCGCAAGCACATCCACCGCGCACAGGCTCGTCTCGCCGGCTTCGCCGAGGGTTCCGACGAGTGGGAGGAGCAGCTGCACACCATCCGCAAGCGCGCCAAGCGGCTGCGCTACAGCATCGACGCGACCGAACCGCTCGGGAAGAAGAAGTATCGCGAGGTCGGCGTGGCGGCCAAGAAGATCCAGTCCGCGCTGGGCGATTTCAACGACACCCGGATCAACCGGACGCGACTCGCACAGATCGCCTCGGCCGGCACCCTCGGCGGCCCCGACATGTTCGTACTCGGCCGGATCGACGCCCGGCTCGAGGCCGACGGGCACCGCGCGATCGCCGCGTACCGCCGAGTCGCCAAGGAACTCTGACCGAACACCTCACACCTTGCGGAACTCCACCGTCCGGGTCACTTCGTCGGCTTTGGTGAGTTCGACGACCACGCGGTCGCCGGGGCGTAGATCACCCGCGCAGCGCGCGACCACCGGCGGATCGGACAGGAAGATCTGCGCCTGCCTGCGCTCGGTCGCGCCCGACATCACCAGCGCGTCGAACCGCTCACCCACCCGTTCCCGCAGAATCACCGCTTCGGCGAGGTCGATGCTCGCGCGATCCGCGGTGGCGCCGAGCGTGTCGGCCGACCGCAGGATCTTGGGCAGCGTCGGCAACGCGCGGTGCACCCAGTCCGGTACCGGCGTACCGGATGCGATCGCCAGACACACCTCGGTGGCGAACCGGTCCCCGAGCCGCCGCAGCGGTGCGGTGACATGGGCATAGAGCCCACCGATCGCCGAATGCCGCATCAGCGCGTCATCGACGGGCTCGTCGGGTCCGGTGAGGGCGAGGTAGTTGGCACCCCGCATGAGCCCGGCCGCGGCCGATTGCAGGGCGAGCGTGCTCGGTTCGCCACCCGGTAGCCCCGCCAGGAACCGGCCCACCGGCAAGCCGGCCGGCCACTGCACCCCGAGGGCCCGGGCAGCGGCGCGCAGATCCTCGATCGCGTCCTCCTCGGCCGGCGGCAGGGTGCGCAGCAGCCCGACACCGGCCTCGACCATGATCGTGCCCGCGCACATCCCGGCCAGCAGCGACACCTGCGAGTTCCACATGTCGGCGGGTGTGTGTGCCTCGAGATCAAGACGCCACCCGTCGGCCGTGCGGACGACCGTCTGGTCGGGCAGGTCGAGTTCGACCGCGCCCCGCGCCAGCGCGACCTCGCGTCGCAGTTCGCCGAATGCGGGCAGGGCGGCGATGGCGGGATGCAGCCGGCCGGCGGCGGCATCGGCCGAGACCCCGGCGTAGTCGAGGCGCGCAACCGAGGCGATGCGGGACCGCCGCACCCGGACATCGGTCACCGATCCGTCGCCGGCCACCCGGATGGTCCACAGCACACACAGTCTGACCTGCTCCGGCAGAAGGGAACCCGCGCCCTCGGACAGTGCGCGAGGGTGCAACGGGACCGACCCGTCCGGGAAGTACACGGTCGCGCCGCGTCGCCGGCTCTCCTGGTCGAGAGCACCTTCGGGGGTGATGAGTGCCGCGACATCGGCGATCGCGTAGTCGACGACGAACCCGTCGCCGTCGGCGGTGAGGTGCACCGCCTGGTCGAGATCTCGGGAGGTCGGCGGGTCGATCGTGACGAAGGGGACGCCGGTGTGGTCCTCGCGGACGTCGGCGTACCGGTCGGCACCCGGAGCGCCGGAGTCGATCATCTGCGCGGTGGCCCGGGCTTCGGCGAGGGCATCGTCGCCGTACTCCTCGTCGACGCCCAGTTCGGTGCGTATACTGGCGAAGTCGATGTCGGGGGCGGAGAGGATGCGCTTCACTCCCCCAACCCTAGAGAAGAGTGAGGCGAACGAGTCGGCACGTAAGCCGGATCCTGTTCCCGCACGGTCGTGAGACCGCGTGGGCGGCGACCATCCATCTGGGCACACCGTCGCCGGGTACCTCGAGCGGCCCACCCGCGGGCTGGGGCGAGCAGCCCTCGTGACGCCCGCGCACACGCACCGCGAGGTGCGTGCTTCGGCCTTGCTCCGGGTGGGGTTTACCGAGCCGGCACGGTCACCCGTGCCGCTGGTGCGCTCTTACCGCACCGTTTCACCCTTACCGACCTCGCGGCCGGCGGTCTGTTCTCTGTGGCACTGTCCCGCGGGTCACCCCGGGTTGCCGTTGACAACCACCCTGCTCTGCGGAGTCCGGACTTTCCTCGATGCGCGGCGTGACGGGAGACCGCCCGTTCCGCGCACCGCGGCCGCCCGGCCGACTCGTTCGCGCACCCAGGATACGGCAGGCGTCGGGCGGACCCTCGACGGCGGCGTCAGACGCGCCAGTGCGCGGCGTCGTTGACGAGCCGCACGACGGAGCCGCCGTCGTCGAAGTACTCGGCGATCGACACCGACGCGAGGTCGAGGTGCAGCCGGAACAGCAGTTCGGGTCCGACGCCGAGCGCGTCCTGCAGCAGCGTCTTGATGGGCGTGACATGCGAGACCAGCACCACGGTCTGACCCGGATACCTCTCCAGCAGTTCGGCTTTCGTCCGCGAAATGCGTTCGGCGACCTGCGCGAAGCTCTCCCCGCCGGGCGCGGGCACGGTGATGTCGGACAGCCACGCGCGGTGCAGATCCGGGTCACGCTGCGACGCCTCGGTGAACGTCAGACCCTCCCAGTCACCGAAGTCGTTCTCGATCAGCCCGGGATGTTCGACGACGTCGATCCCGGTCAGGGCGGCGACCTCCTCGGCCGTCGACCGTGCACGCCGCAGCGGCGAGGTCACGATCGCGGCGATCCCCTCCTCGCGCACCACGCGCGCGGCGGCGGCGCGGGCCTGGCGTCGGCCCTCGTCGGTGAGGTCCGGGTTGCCCCGCCCGGAGTAGCGCCGCTCCACCGACAGCGGCGTCTGGCCGTGCCGGAGCAGGATCAACCGGGTCGGATCGCTGCGCCGACCCTGCCACGACGGCGCCTTGGTCGCCGAATCATGCTCGGGGACTGACTCTTCGGCGGTCGCGGTCACGAATCTAGATCCCGGACTCGGCGGTGCGCACGAGGATCGCGCCGCACTCTTCGCACCGGATCACCTCGTCGGACTGTGCCGCGGCGATGGTGGCGATGGTCCCGCGGTCGAGTTCCATCCGGCATGCACCGCATCGGCGTGCACGCAGCAGGCCGGCGCCGATGCGGCCGCCGGCGCGTTGCTTGTCGTACATCGCGAGCAGCGGCGCATCGATCTCGGCTTCGAGGGTCTCGCGGCGCTCCCGCGCGCGCGACAGGTCCTCGTCGATGGTCTCGAGGGACTTGTCGCGCCGGACCTGTGCTTCGGCGACCTTCTCCTCGAGGTGGCTGATGGTCGCCGCGGCGCGGGTGCGTTCGGATTCGACGGCCTCCTGCTGCTCCATCAGCGACAGCATCTCGTCTTCGAGCACCGCTCGCCGGCGACCCAGGCCCGCGAGTTCGTGTTGCAACTCCGACAACGCTTTCGGCGCCAGGCCACCGGCGGTCAACAGGGCCGAGTCCTTGGCCTCACGGTTGGCCATACCGGTCACCTCGGAGTCGATCCGGCGGTACTCGCGTCCGAGGTCCTCGGCGGCGATCTCCGCGCGCACCAGATCGTCACGGGCGGCATCGATCGCGGAGTTGTGTTCGGCGATCTCGGCGTCCTCCGGCAGGGTCTTGCGGCGATGGACGAGACGATTGATCTCGGCATCGGAGTCCGCGAGATCGAGCAGCAGTCGCTGCACGGCGGCGTCGACTTTCATTGCGGTCTCCTCTTCGGCGAAAGTCCCCCCACCGTACGCGGGGGGCGCGCGAGTGCCGGCGGCGGCTCGGTTTCTCCCGAGTCAGCCCGCACTGTGCAGCGCGAACGGATCGGTCGGCGCCTCGAAGACACTCACCGGCGTGCCCAATTCGGCCTCGAGCAGCGCATCGACCTGCGCACACCACGGGAACTCGGTCGCCCAGTGTCCGGCGTCGACCAGGGCCGGCCCGCCGTCGCGCAGACTCTCGTCGACCGGATGATGACGGAGATCACCGGTCAGGTAGACGTCGACGCCGAGACCGCGGACACGTCCGAGCAAGGAGTCCCCGGCTCCGCCGCACACCGCGACGGTCCGTACCAGCGCGTCCGGGTCTCCCGCGGCGCGGACACCCGCCGGGGTGCGCAACACCCGGGCGGCCTCGGCGACGAAATCGCGCAACGTCATCGGCTCGGTGAGCGACCCGACGCGGCCCAGCCCGACATCGCTGCCCAGGTCGGCCAGTTCGAACACGTCGAAGGCCGGCTCCTCGTACGGGTGCGCGTCGCGCAGAGCGCGCAGGACGCCGGCCCGCAGTCCGCGCGAGGCGACCATCTCGACCCGGGCCTCGTCGACGTGGGTGCGCATCCCGATCTCGCCGATGGTCGGTGAGGCGTCCTCGCCGGCCTCGAATTGCCCGGTTCCGACGACCGTCCACGAGCAGTCCCGGTAGTCGCCGATCGCCCCCGCACCCGCGGCGAACATCGCCTCGCTGACCTGCTCGACGTTGCCCTCCGGCACCATCACGACCCACTTGTCCATTGCCGCAACCGGTTTCGGGTCGATGGGGACGGTGCCGCGCAGCCCGAGCCGGTCGGCCAGCGCGTCGGAGACGCCGGGCCGCGCACTGTCGGCGTTGGTGTGTGCGCACAACAGCGCGATCCCGTTGCGGATCAGCCGATGGACGATCCGGCCCTTGGGGGTGTCGGCGGCCACGGTGGTGACACCGCGCAGGAGGAGCGGGTGATGGGCGACGATGATCCCTGCGCCGGCCGCGACCGCGGCGTCGACCACCGCATCGGTGACGTCCACGCACACCAGCACGCCGCGCGCCGGGTCGGCCCGGTCGCCACACACCAGACCGACCGCATCCCACGATTCGGCGAGGGCGGGCGGATAAGCCCGCTCCACGACGTCGACCACGTCGCCCACCGTCACAGTCGCGTCAGACGCGTTCGCCGGTTCCACTGTCGATCTCCTCTCGTACCAACTCGATCGCCCGCGTGAGCGCGCGGACCTGCGGAAGTGCCCGGACGGCAAGACGAAGATGCGAGTCGCCGAGGCCGACGAAATTGGCGCAGCTGCGCACCGCGAATCCGTGGCGGATCAGCCGCTGCTTCACCTCGGTGGCGTGGGCCATCTCGACGAGCAGGAAGGGCGCCGCGGGCTCGGCCGCCACTCGGAGCCCGATCCGCGTCAGCTCGGCGACCATCTCGCTGCGCTCGTCGGCGACCCGCCGCGCGACCGCGGCGCAGTATCGCTGCCCCTGTTGCTCGACACAGGCGGTCAGCGCGGCCAGCGCGGGGGTCGACACGGCCCACGGTCGTCGGCCGGCACGGAGTCGATCGAGCAGGTCGACCGGCCCGAGCAGATAACCCGCGCGGAGTCCAGCGAGACCGAAAGTCTTTGTCACACTGCGGATCACGAGAAGGTCGGGCCAGTCGACCGAGGCGAGGGACTGGGGTTCGAGTGACCCGTCGGCGCCCAGGGTGAGGTCGGCGAAGGCCTCGTCGACGACGAGGATCCGTCCCGGCCTGCGCAATGCGGCGATGGCCTCGACCGGGTGCAGCACCGACGTCGGGTTCGTGGGATTGCCCAGGATGACGAGATCGGCGTCGTCCGGCACGGCGGTCCCGCTGTCTCCCGGACCGGGCAGCTCCCAGGGTGCGGCCAGCGCGACCTGCGTGATCGGGATGCCCGCGGCGCGGAGCACGACCTCCGGCTCGGTGAACGACGGTTGGATCAGGGCCGCGTGACGAACCCCCAGCCGCGGGAGCATCTCGAACCCGTCGGCGGCTCCGGAGAGCAGCAGCACTTCCTCGGGGCGACGGCCGTGTGCCGCGGCGATCGCGTCGACGGCTCGTCGCTCCTGCGCTCCGGTCGGATATCGCGCAAGATCGTCGAGTCCCGACCGGATGGCGTCGAGGACGAACGCCGGAGGTGTACCGCGGACGTTCACGGCGAAGTCGACGAGCCCCGGCGTGGCGTCCTGGTCGCCGTGACGTTCCGGGTCGGTCAGATCGGCGCGCGGCGGCGGTGTCCCGGCCGGGCCGGTCTCGACGTCGAGCGCGTCGTACCCAACTGTCATGTGTTCAGACCTTACGTGCACGATGGAGAGGTGACGACGACGCCGGATCCCCGCCATCCCGAGACCGTCCTACTCGTCGACCTCGACGGCACGGTCACCGACAGTTTCGCAGGTATCGAGAACAGCTTTCGGCATGCTCTCGCCGTGGTCGGGGCGCCCGAGCCCGACCCGCGCATCGTGGCCGGCATCGCCGGGCCGCCGATGATCGACACGCTGAATGCCCTGGGCCTCTCCCCCGAGACGGCCGACAAGGCGATGCGCGCGTACCGAGAGCGATACACCGAGGTGGGCTGGCTGGAGAACTCGGTGTTCGACGGGATGGCCGAGCTGCTCGCCGATCTGGCCGCCGGCGGCCGGACCCTGGCGATCGCGACGTCGAAGAACCAGACCACCGCGCGTCGGATCCTCGAGCACTTCGATCTGGCCGGACACTTCCGCTACATCGCCGGGGCCAGCGACGACGGTACCCGCCGCGAGAAAGCCGACGTGATCACCTCCGCCCTCGCCGAACTCGGACTGCCCACCGACCCGCAGACCGGGCACGTGACCACTCCGGTCGTGATGATCGGCGACCGCAGCCATGACGTGCTGGGCGCGGCCGAATTCGGCATCTCAGCGATTCTCGTGCGGTGGGGTTACGCTCTGGGCGGGGAGGACCAGGGTGCGACCTGGGTGGTCGAGTCCGTGGCCGAACTCCGCGACGTCCTGGGTGCGTGACCTCGTACCCGACGACCGGCTGAGGCGCACATCGACTTGTTGAGGTAGCAGTGTCTGACGAACTTCACATCTGCTTCGTGTGTACGGGCAACATCTGCCGGTCACCGATGGCGCAGAACATCTTCCGAACGGCACTCGACGACGCCGGACTCGGCGGCAAGGTGCGTGTGTCCAGTTGCGGGACGAGCGGCTATCACATCGGTGAGCCGGCCGACAATCGCGCGCGAACCGAATTGGTCGCGCACGGCTACTCCGACGCACATGTCGCCGCGTTGATCGGACCTGAACATTTCGAGGCCGACCTTCTGCTCGCGATGGACGAGGGCCACGTGCGCGAACTCGAACGCAAACGTCTCGGCGACCGCACACGACTGCTGCGCTCGTTCGATCCGTCCGCGCCCGCCGACGACCTCGATCTCGCCGACCCGTACTACGGCACCCCCGACGACTTCGTGGTGACACGCGAACAGATCGAGGGTTCGATGCCGGGCCTGATCGACTGGGTGCGGGCCGAAATAGGGGTGTCCTGATCCGAAAGAACCACAAAACCGCCGGTCTGTCCTCTGCTCCCTGAGGAGCGCTCGGAGCTTGCGGAGGGCGCGTCACGAAGGGTCTGCCGACCGAGGTTGCGAAGACCCTCGTGACGCTCGCAAGTGTCTCGCGTACCTGCGCCGATTTGTGACCGACAGACTTCAACTCGACCCCTGGACCTCGATCGAAGTCTAGGAGTCGAGTTGAAGTCTGCCGGTCGCCGGCAACGCCCTCTCCTCAGCGGCCAAGCAGTGCGGGTGCCGGGAGCCCAGATCTCAAGCCGCCGGCGCGATGAGATTGTGCACGAAGCGGATCTTGGTCAGAACCGTCTCGGGCAGCACGAATGGGTAGAGGTCGGGATGGCCCATCGACCGGTTGATCTGGTTGAGCGCCCACGTCAGCGGTAGCCACTCGTCGATGACCCGGTCGAATCCCACGTCCCCGGGCGGCACCCCGTCGAAGGTCGTGCCCGCGGGCGCCATGGCGAACGCCGCTGCGGTGTCGAGCGTGTCGCGGATGTGCAGGTAGTGCGCGAACGTCTCCGCGAAATCCTCCGCCGGGTGCATCGTCGCGTATGAGGACACGAAGTCCTGCCGCCAGCCCTCGGGAGCGCCCTCGCTGTAGTGGCGGTCGAGAGCCGCCTGATAGTCGTCGTCGGGGTTTCCGAACAGCTCCTCGAAGCCCGCTCGTCGCTCGTCGGTGATGAGGACGAGTTGGTAGTAGTGGCCGATCTCATGCCGGAAGTGCCCGAGGACGGTCCGGTACGGTTCGGCGAGTTCGACGCGCATCTGTTCGCGGTGGACGTCGTCCCCCTCGGCGAGGTCGAGGGTGATGACGCCGTTCGCATGACCGGTGATGACCGACTGCTTCGCACTGGAGAGCAGGTCGAAGGCCAGCCCGGACTCCGGGTTCTCCTCCCGGGTCTCGATGGGGAGCCCGAGTTCGTCGAGTTCCAGGATGAGGCGACGCTTGGCGGTCTCGGTCTGGCCGAAGATGACCAGCGCCTCGGGATCGTCGTCGCCGGGACGGGTACGGGTGAGGCGGCACGACTCACACATGGTCGGCTTGCCGCTCCACTTCACCAGCCAATTGCATTGCGCGACCTTGGTATTGGCACAGCGTTCGAGCAGCACGCCGTCCACCTCCACGCGCGCCTGGTCGTCGAGGACGTGGATGGTCCTGGTCTTCAGCCAGAAGCCGAGCGGGCTCCGGCAGTTCAGACACAGACTGTTCTCGAAGGAGAGACGCTGACCGCACTTCAAGCAGAGGAAGTCTCGCATTTCGATCAGGCTACCCCCGCTCGGTAGCCTGGGCGGTGTGCACGTACTGCGAACGATCCTCCGGCCCGGGTGGATTGCCCTCGGTCTCGTGGTCGCGGCGTTCGCGGTGGCCTGCTTCACCCTGCTCGCGCCCTGGCAGCTGGGCAAGAACTCCGACACCGAACGCCGCAACGACCTGATCCGCACTGCCACGTCGATCGAGACGGCACCGTTGGCGGAGGTGGCGCCGTCGTCGACCTTCGTGCCGTCCTCGGAGTGGCGTTCGGTCGCGGTGACCGGGCGGTACCTGACGGACCGGCAGGCTCTCGTCCGGCTCCGCAACGTCGATCAGCGCCCCGCGGTGGAGGTGCTCACCCCGTTCGCGGTCAGCGGGTCCGACCGGGTCATCCTCGTCAACCGCGGTTTCGTCCGCCCGGTCGAGGGAGCGGTCCCCGACATCCCGGCCCCGCCCGTCGGCGAGCAAACCGTCGACGGCCGCATCCGGGCCGCCGAGAGCGTGAGCACCGACCGCGGCACACGCGTCGAGAACGGCGCACTGACCGTCGCGACCATCAACCCGGGGCTGGTGTCCGCGGCGACGTCCACCCCGATGGACGACTTCTACCTGCAGCTCTCCCCCGACCAGCCGGGCTCGCTCGGCGAGATCCCGCTGCCCCAGCTCGACACCGGCCCCTACCTGTCGTACGGCCTGCAGTGGCTCGCCTTCGGCGTGATGGCCCCCCTCGGCGTCGGCTACTTCCTCTACTCCGAGATCCGCGCCCGTCGCCGGGCTGCCGCTGCGGCCACCGAGACATCGGCGACCGCGGCCGCCGGCACCGCCGTCGACCAGCCGTCCGACCCGGTCGCCGCTGCCACCACGACCGTCGAGTCCCGCTCCCAGCGCCGGCAGCACCGTCGAGAGGAATTGCGGGCCGCCGCCGGGACGACGGTGACCCAGCAGGTCGGCGACATCGGCCATGGCCCGCGCGCCGGTGACGAATCCGGCGACGTCCGCGACAAGCTCACCCGGCGATACGGCGGCTGAGCCGCCTCGCCGCGGCTCCGACGCCCGGTCGTACCACGGCGACGACCGCGCAGGTGAGCACCGTCGCGCGTTGCACGCGCCGCGACAAGGCGACCGCGGCTCGGAGATCGGCCGGCCCCGGCGCCGGTCCGGAACCGAGCGTCGGACGCATCTCGACGCCGTACGGGTAGACGGTCCGACCGCCCAGCTGCACCCCCAGCGCCCCGGCGAACCCGGCTTCGACGACCCCCGCGTTCGGACTCGGGTGGGCACTGCTGTCCCGGCGCCACGCCGCGATCGTCCGCCGCGGGGCGCCGCCGATCACCACCAGCAGCGAACCCGCCAGCCGCGCGGGCAGCAGGTTCACGAGATCGTCGAGGCGCGCGGCCGCCCAGCCGAAGTTCCGGTAGCGCTCACTCCGATAGCCGACCATCGCATCGAGCGTGTTGACCGCCCGATACCCCAGCACTCCGGGGACACCCGCCAGTGCACCCCACACCAGCGGACCGACGGTCGCATCGGAGGTGTTCTCGGCGATCGACTCGAGAGCTGCACGGCAGAGCCCCGCCTCGTCGAGTGACTCCGGGTCCCGGCCGCACAGGCTGGGAATGAGCGCTCGCGCACCCTCGAGGTCCTCGGCCTCCAACGCTTGCGCGACCGCATCGCCGACCCGACACAGCGACGTGCCGCCCAGCGCCACCCACGTCGACGCCGCGGTCACCGCGACGTCGACAACGCCTGCAGATCGCCGACCGGGCAACGCCGCGAGCGCCACCGTCGAACCGACCATCACCCCGACCAGCCCGACGCCCGCCGCCCGCGAGTCCCGGTACATACGCCGCTCGACCGCACCCGTCAGCCGTCCGAATCCGGCCACCGGGTGACCGCGCGACGGATCACCGAACAGCTCGTCGAGCACGAACCCGGCCACCAACCCCGCCGCGGTGACGTCACCACGACGGCGATCGGGGTGCGGACTACGGAAACGCGACGGTCTGGGCACCGCGCGATGGTATCCACCCGGGCTCGTGTGCCTCCGGCCCGCTCGCTTCGCTCCCGGCGCCGGCACCCATTCGGCCCGCTCGCTTCGCTCCCGGCGCCGGGCCCGTGCCACACTTGGCCCCCGTGGCCCGGACAACCGCACACCCGACACCCGGTCGGTACGACATCGACACCGGCGTCGCCGAGTTGAGCCCCGACACCATCGCGGGCGGGTGGCTGCTGACCATCAACGGGGCGCACAGCTCGCACATCCACCCCGACGACCCGACCGCGCTCGACTTCGACTACCTGCGGCAGATGGCGGCCGTCATCGACGAACGGCACCCGACGACCGATCGACTCCGGGTCCTGCATCTCGGTGGGGCGGCCTGCGCATTGGCGCGCCACCTCGACCACCGCTACCCGGACGCCCGCCAGGTGGCCGTCGAGATCGACGCCGAACTCGCACGCCTCGTACGGGAGTGGTTCGACCTCCCTCGTGCGCCGAAACTCCGGATCCGGGTCGGCGATGCGCGGCAAGTCGTCGAGTCGCTGCAGCCGGGCACCCGCGAGGTCGTCGTACGGGACGCGTTCGCCGGCGATCGCACCCCACGGCACCTCACGACGCGCGAATTCACCGAACGCGTCCGCGACGTTCTCGTCCCCGGCGGCCTGTATCTCGCCAACTGCGGCGACAGCCGGGACCTCGCCGGCGCCCGCGCCGAAGCCGCGACCGTCGGATCGGTGTTCGACCATCTCGCGCTCATCGCCGACGCCGCGATGTTCAAAGGTCGACGCACCGGCAACATCGTGATCGCGGGTAGCGACACCCCGCTCGATCCGTCGGCCTCCCTCGTCCGCACCCTGCTCAGCGATCCGCTACCGGCGCAAATCCTCTCCGGTGACCGGGCCCGCGAGTTCGCCCGCGGCGAGGCCCTGACCGACGAGCCGTGAAGCACCGGGGTGGTCGCGCGGCCGCCCGCCGGACGCGGTGTCGTGACCCGGCTGCCGGCACACGCTGCACACCCGTTGTCGCCAATGGATAGGGTTGGGTTCGATCCCGACGCCGAGGAACCGAGGATGACGTGAGCGATCCATCGTCGCGTGCGGGTACGACGCTGGGTCCGTACCGCATCGACAGACTCCTGGGTCGTGGCGGGATGGGTGAGGTCTACGAGGCCTACGACGCCGTCCGGGAACGCCGCGTCGCCCTGAAACTCCTGCCCCCACACTTGGTGCACGACAAGGACTTCCGCGAGCGCTTCGAGCGGGAGTCGAAGACCGCGGCGAAGCTCTCCGACCCGCACGTCATCCCGATCCACGACTGGGGCGAGAAGGACGGCGTCCTCTTCATCGACATGCGGCTCGTCGACGGGCAGGACCTGCGCAAGCTGCTCGCCGCCGGTCCGCTGCCCGCCGCCCGGGCGGTTGCGATCCTCGGCCAGGTGGCGTCGGCTCTCGACGCCGCGCACCGCAACGGCCTCGTCCACCGAGACATCAAGCCGGACAACATCCTCGTCGACGCCGACGACTTCGCCTACCTCGTCGACTTCGGCATCGCGCAGGGCGCGAGCGACAGCCGCCTCACCCAGATCGGGACCGCGCTCGGGACACTCGCCTACATGGCGCCGGAGCGGTTCGGCGACGACCCCGCCGGGCCGAGTTCGGACAACTACGCGTTGGCCTGCGTGTTGTACGAAAGTGTCACCGGTCAGACCCCGTATCCGGTGAAAACCGACCAGGGTCTGATGGCCGCGCACATCACCAAGGAACCGCCGACGATGGGCGGTCCGCTCGACCCGGTCATCGCGCGCGGACTCGCCAAGGATCCGGCGCAGCGCTATCCGACGGCGCGCGAACTGATCCGGGCCGCGGCGTCGGCGCTGACCGAACCGCCCGCGTCGTCGGCACCGCCGACGGTGACACCGCGCATCGTGACACCGCCCCCGATGGCCCCGCCCACCTACGCGCCCGGAGGGGCCGGCGCCGACGCGTTTCGCAAGCCCGGGAGTCCGGTCCCCTCGGATCGCACGGTCATCTCGCCCGGCACACCCGCGCCCGGACAGCCCGGCAGCGCCCCCGGGTTCGGGCCACCGCCGGGACAGTCCGGCCCGCAACGACATTCGGGTCCCCAGTCCTATTCGGGCCCCCAGTCGCATTCGGGCGCGCCGTCCTACCCGGGTCCCCAACGCTCGGGTCCCCAGTCCTATTCGGCTCCCCAGCGCTCCGGCCCGCAACAGTTCTCCGGCCCGCAACAGTTCGCGGGCCCGGGCCAGTGGGGCACCCCGACCGCCCCGCCGCGGAAATCGAACACCGGACGGAATGTGGCCATCGCGGTGGGTGCCGGGCTGGTCGTGATCGCGCTGGCGGTCACCGGCATCATCGTGGTCCTGGCCGGTTCGGGCGGCGGCGACCCGGCCCCGCCGAGCACGTCGACCAGCGCGATCCCGGCGGGCACCGTTGCGTGCGACTACCCGACACGAACCGCGGTCGGCGGCATCACCCAGCCCGCTCCCGCCCCGAGCCAGCCGAACACCGGAACGGTCGACGCGCAGATCCCCATTGCCGGCCAGGGCACGATCGACCTGACGCTCGACCGTGCCGAGGCGCCCTGCAACGTGGGGGCGATGGTGTCGTTGATCGAGTCCGGTTTCTACGACAACAGCAAGTGTCACCGCGCGTCGCGGCAGTACCTCATCTGCGGCTCGTCCGGCGGCCGGGAGGGCACCAACCCGGGCTGGACCAGCCCGGACGAGCTGCCCGAGAACCTGCCGTCGGCGGGCACCGACGACGACGGCGTACCGCAGGTCACCTATCCGCGCGGCACCGTCGGCATCCTCGATCTGCCAGACGACGAAGGCGCGACCGGCTCGACGACGTTCTTCCTGCTCGCCGACGACACCGACCTCCCGCTGACCTACTCGACCGTCGGCACCATCGACCCGTCCGGACTCGCCGTCCTCGACAAGGTCCTGGCAGGCGGTTTCACCCCGAATGCCCCGGGTGCGGCGTCGGGCCCGCCGAAGCAGAACCTGCTGATCCAAAAAGCGACCGTCGGCGGGTGACCCGCGGAGTCCATGTGGATCCAGTTGCGGTTTGTCCCGGCAACCGGGACAAACCGCAACCGGAATTCTGGGCCATCACCGATCGGCGCGCGCACAGGCACGGATCGCGGTGCTCTCCGTGAGCTCGACGCCGCGTTGGGTGGGGTTGCCGCCGCTTGGTGGTTGGGCCTCCACCCGAAAGAGCCCCGAAAACACCTCGTGGCCACCGGTTCTCACAGAGCGCATACGCGCTCGTCAGCGACTGCGGTGGTCCGGCACCGCCGCTTGACCGACGCCGACGTCACCACGCACGCCGACCTCAGGGTCACCGCAGCGGCGCTCACCGTCCTCGACGCCTCCGCCGAACTCGGAATCGCTGTCCTCGATTCGGCTCTTCTCTCCGGCGCGGTGAAACTCACCGACCTGCAGGCCGCACACTCGCGCTACCCCGGGCGGCATGGTTCTCCGGCCATCACTCAGTACTTGCGACTCCTCGGCGACGGCGCGCGATCGGAGGCGGAGCGAATCGTGGCCACGTTGTTTCGCGAGTCGGGCATAGTGAGCTGGACACCGAACGTGGGCGCCGAGGGATATGTCGTCGACGTGGCCTTCACCCGGGAGAAGCTGGCTGTCGAAATCGACGGATTCGCCTACCACCGCGATGTCACGACGTTTCAGCGAGATCGGACAAAGCGCAATGCGCTCATCGCCGCGGGCTGGACCGTCCTGAACTTCACCTGGGCCGACATCGTCGAACGCGGCGATCAGGTGGTGACCACGGTGAGAAATGCCTTGAGCCGTTCGGCCGCCTGATCCGGTTGCGACTTGTCCCGCAAAGCGATACAAACCGCAACCAAATCAGGACTAGCCGCCGAGGTCCACCCGACTAGATCACGTAGTTCATCCGGCTCAGGATCGCTTGTCCGAGAACCTGGTCGCCGTGCAACTCCACCGCAGACGAATCGGCATCCCGTCGGCCGCCGGCGTACCGCGCAAGATTCGTCGCATCCAGCCGGATACGCACGTCGGCGGCGTCGTCGCCGCCGTCGAACTCGTCGACGACACCCGCCCGGTCCCCGACGGCGATTCGCACGGTTCGCGGAGACACCCCGGTGATGTCGAAGAGGACGGTGCTGCCCTTCGGTGCATCGGCTCGCTTCCCGACGACGAAGGGCAACGACGCGCCGATCTCGTCGAGTGCGAACGACGCCGGGCCCGGCTCGGCCACGGCGGAACGATCGGTGCCGTCACGCAGGTCGATCTCGTGCACCCAACAGTCGAAGATCCGAATCCGCATGAAGCGCCCGTACGTATCCGGCCCGGCGGGCGTCATCGACTCGGCGTCGAAGTCGTTCTGCGACATGGCTTTCAGCGCCTCGGTCCGGACGCCGATGATCTCGTCGAGGGCGGCGACCACCTCGGCACGCGGCTTCGGGCGGTAATGGTCGACCCACTTCTCGTTGAGTTCGCCGATCGGGTTACGGACGTGGTCGAGGGCGCTGACCGTACGGGTGGCCTCGACGTCGCGGCCGTCGAGCATGCTTTCGGTCCCGACGATGTGGGCGACGATGTCGGCATTGGTCCAGCCGGGCAGAACCGACGGCGCCGACCACGCATCGTCGTCGAGCGCGCGGGCCAGTTCGCCGATCACGCCCCACTGCGCGATCAGAGCCTCGGTCACCTCGTCGATCGGCAGGATCGTCGTCGCCATCGTTTCTCCTCGGGTCTGGATCGGCGATCAGGGTCGCCGGCGGGTCACTCGGTTCAACCGTATCGGGGACCGATCTGCGGATCCCGGGACCCGCCGAACGGAGGACAATGCGTGGTGTCGGCCCCGGCGAACGACCCGGACACCCTACGCTTGTCCGCGTGTCTGCATCCGTGCGCGCCGGCGACCGGCTCGGTCCGTACCTCATCGACGGGTTGATCGGCCGGGGCGGAATGGGCGAGGTGTACCGCGCGACCGACACCCGCAAGGACCGGGTCGTCGCCCTGAAGCTGCTCAGCCCTCAGGTCGCCGACGACCCGGCTTTCCGTGACCGGTTCCACCGCGAGTCGCGCGTTGCCGCCCGCCTCAACGATCCACACGTCATCCCGATCCACGACTGGGGAGAGATCGAGGGGCGCCTGTTCATCGACATGCGCCTGGTCGACGGCCGCGACCTACGCACCCTGCTCCTGCAGGACGGACCCCTGCCGGCTGAACGCGCGCTGCGGATCGTCGGTCAGATCGGTGACGCCCTCGATGCTGCGCATCGATCCGGCCTCGTCCACCGCGACGTCAAACCCGACAACATTCTCGTCGACGATCGCGACTTCGCGTACCTCGTGGATTTCGGTCTCGCACAGGCGGACACCGACACACGGTTCACGAGCACCGGCACCGCAGTCGGTTCCTTCGGCTACATGGCGCCGGAGCGGTTCGGCGACGATGCCGTGGGGCCGCCCGCCGACATCTACGCGCTGGCGTGCGTGCTGTTCGAATGTCTCGCCGGAGTGCACCCGTTCGCCTCGGCGACCACCATCGAGCGGTTGATCGCCGCCCACCTCACCGCCCCGCCGCCGCGCCTCGGTGCCGCGATCGATCACGTCATCGCCCGCGGGATGGCGAAAGATCCGTCGCAGCGCCAGCTCTCGGCGGCGGCGCTGGTCGCCGACGCCGGCGGTGCCCTGCGGTCGGAGCCTCTCTGTGGCGCGCCGACGATCGTCCCGGCCGGAACCCCCACCGTCGTGCCCGCCACCCCGTCGGCATCGACACCCGCCGCTCCAGCCGGGCCGTGGGACGCCACCCGGGCCGCGGTCTGGACCACACCGCCCCGCCGCCGGTCACCTCTCGTTCCCATCGTCGTGGCGACGTCCGTCGTGCTGCTGATCTGCGCCGGCGTCGTCGCCTGGGCGATCGTCACGACCGAGCGGGACAACCCGGCGACCACAGCCGCCGACGCATCCGCAGTGTCCACGACCACCGAGGCGGCGCCCCAGCCAACGACGCCGACGCCGGCCGAACCGACGCCCCTTCCCGGACCGACTTTGCAACCGGGCCCCGCGTCGCAGCCGGGTCCGGCACCCCGGCCGTCGGCGAGTCCTCAACCCGCAATCGTCCCCGGCGATCTCGGTCTCACCGTGCCGATGACCCGGCCGGCGTGCGACGGCACGGGGATCGTCGTGGTCGCCAACGCGACCGCACCCGGGAACTACCCCGGCGAGGTGCAGTCCTATTTGAACCAGTACCCGGGTGCGAGCTACTTGCGCACAGATCAGTCGTGTCCGTCGCTGAAGCAGGTGAGCGATGACGGCACTCCGATCTATGCGGTCTACTACGTCGCGGGCCGCACTCTCGAGGACATCTGCACGATGCGCAACCAGATCGGCGGCCTTGCATACGGCCGCTGGCTCGACTACACCACCGACCCGGAATCGCAGATCACCTGCTGACCGCGCCCCTACAGGGACGACGCGACGAACAAGGACCGGACCTGTCCGCATCGTCGGGCAGGATGGGCACATGTTGGAAACCTCCGCGCGGTTGCTCGCGTTGCTGTCGCTACTGCAGACACGACGCGAGTGGTCGGGCCCCGAACTCGCCGAGCGCCTCGACATCACCACCCGCACCGTGCGGCGCGACATCGACAAACTGCGCGAGCTGGGCTACCCGGTGGACGCCAACGTCGGCTCGCGCGGTGGCTATCGGCTGGGTGCCGGCGCGGAGATGCCGCCGCTGCTGCTCGACGACCAGGAGGTCCTCGCGGTCGCTCTGGGGCTCGACGCGGTGACGACCGGTGCGGTCGCCGACATGGCGGAGGCCTCGGCGGGCGCGCTCGCGAAGCTGCGTCAGGTCATGCCGTCGAGGCTGCGCCACCGACTCGACGCCCTGCGGATCGAGGCCGTGCCCCGTACCGCGCCGGCGAGCGCGGTGTCCGCCGACCGGCTCACCGAGATCGCGACCGCATGCCATCGGAACGAGCGGCTGCGGTTCGACTATCGGCGCAACGACGGGGAGGAGAGCCGACGCGAGATCGAACCCTATCGACTCGTCCGCAACGGGAACCGTTGGTATCTGGTCGGTTTCGACATCCAACGCGGCGCCTGGCGGTCGTACCGGGTCGACCGGATGGAACCGAAGGTGCCGACCGGACCGCGTTTCACCCCGCGCGAACCACCCGAGGGCGGCGCGGCGGCGTTCGTACTGCGCGGTCTCGGGTCCGTCTACCGACGCGTCACGGCGCGGGTGCGTATCCACGCCTCGCTCGACGCGGTGTCGGCGATGGTCCACGAATCGTGGGGTGCACTCGAGTCCGGCGACGAGCACAGTTGCGAGATCACGCTGTACAGCACGTCGCTCGCGGAGATCGCTCGCTGGCTGTACGCCTTCGGCGCGGATTTCACCGTGATCGAACCGGTTGAACTCCGGGCCGAGTTGGTGGCCGCCGCGGAGTACCACGACCGGGTCGCCGAACGGTACCGACGGGCAGTCGTCGCGCAACCGTGACCGTCACCGACGCCGTTACCCGACCGTGACATCGGCACCGTGTCTGTCACATGGACGCTCCCGAGCCGACCGACTCCGCCGATTTTCTCTACCGTCGGTGTCATGCGACTTCTCATCACTGGCGCCACGGGGTACGTCGGTTCCCGCTTGGTGTGCGCACTGCTCAAGCAGGGACACGACGTGGTCGTCACGTCACGGGACACCCGGAAGCTGGCCAAGTTCGGTTGGTCGGACCAAGTCAGCATGGTGACCATGGACGCCGACGACCCGGCGTCGGTCAGGAGCGCGATGTCGGACGCCGGGCAGATCGACGCGATCTACTACCTCGTCCACGCCATCGGCCAGGCCGACTTCGCGAACGGCGACCGCGACGCCGCACGCAACGTCGCCGAAGCCGCGCGTGACGCCGGAGTGGGACGGATCATCTATCTCGGCGGTTTCGTGCCGTCGGACGACAAACTGTCCACCCATCTGCAGAGCCGCGCCGACGTCGCCGACGGACTGGTGGTCGACGGCGGGCCCGAACTGGTGTGGCTGCGCGCCGCAGTGGTCATCGGCGCGGGTTCGACGTCGTTCGAGATCATTCGCTACATGGCCGACCGACTGTCGGTGATCCCCGAACCCGAATGGATCACCAACGAGATGGATCCCATCTCCATCCGCGACGCGGTCCACTATCTGGCCGCGGCGTGCGACTCCTCCGTCTTGCCCGCCGGGAACTACGACATCTCCGGACCCGACAGCGCGCGCTACATCTCGATCCTGCACGAGTACGTGTCGGCGATCCGGATGCCGAGGCTGCGGCTACCGGTCTTCGGGATCTCGACCCGGCTCGCGGGCCGGGTCGGCGGCATGCTCGTGCCGGTCCCGGCGTCGCTCACCGAGGAGCTCGTCACCTCGCTCGACCATCCGATGACGGCGTCCGAGCACCGCATCCGCGATCTCGTCCCGCCGCCGGCGGGCGGACTGACACCGATGCGCGAGGCCGTCCACGCATCCGTGCGGTCGCCGTATCCCCGCTCGGTGTGCGACCTCGACGACCTCCACCACCTCGCCGACACCGACCCGGCCTGGGCCGGCGGCGACTGGTTGCGGGTCAAGCGCAGCGTCGTCGAGACGATCGGCACGTCCCTCGGGGTGGCCACCAAGGTCGTCGGAGTCCTCCGACCCAGTCGCGCCGATGTAGCGTCGTGAGCGGTGACCGTTAGTCGACCGACTCCCTGACCGATCGAACTAGGTGGTGATGTGCTGGTGACCTCACTGGCGCGCGACCTGTACGACTCCGTCGCCGCGGACCGCGACCCCGATCCCGGCGCCCACTACATCCGACGACGCTGGCTGGTCGGCGTCTTTCTCGTCATCGGTGCGGTGGTTCTCGGCATCTCCCTGCGCGTGGAGCCGGGTGACGCCGCGTTCTACCCGCTGACCATCGGCCTGGCGGCGGTGTGGATCGTCGGTGCGTTCGTCTCCGGACCGCTGCGGCTCGGCGCCTTCAGCCCCACCCCCTCCCGCCCGCCCGACCGGATCGGAGCGATCGGACTCGGCGTCGTCGTCGGCCTGGCCGTGGGCGGCGCGTTCGTGGTCGGCGGCCTGGCGGCACGGATGATCCCCGGCGTCAGCGACCTCGCCAACCAGGTGCTGGCCTTCGCCGACTTCGGCAGCCTCGCCGTGGTCACCGCGATCACCATGCTCAACGGCCTCGCCGAAGAGTTGTTCTTCCGCGGCTCGGTCTACTCGGCGGCCCGCCCGCACAATCCGATCCTCGTGTCGACGGTCATCTACGTGCTGGTCACCATGGCCAGCGGCAACGTGATGCTCGGCTTCGCCGGCGCGGTCCTCGGCACCGTCTGCGCCATCCTGCGGCGCAGTACCGCCGGCGTCCTGGCCCCCGCGATCACCCACGTCATCTGGGGCGCGGTGATGGTCCTGGCCCTTCCGCCCGTCTTCGCCTGACCCTCCGCTCCCCGATCCGCGAGAAGCGACCGCCATTGCTCCCTGAGGTGCGAGGAGCGAAAGCGACGAGCCTCGAAGGGCTGGCGACCCGACCACCCAGACCCGGTTTGAGCGACAGGCATCGGAGCGACTAAATTCGTGTGCGCAGCGCCACGTTCGTCAGCGCGGCACGCGCGTATAGCTCAGCGGTAGAGCTCTGGTCTTACACACCAGCGGTCGTAGGTTCAAATCCTACTGCGCGCACTCTAAAACCGCAGGTAGATACCCTTCTAGGGTATGCGGCTCGTCGAGTGGGACCGCAGTGGGACCGCAGGACCTTAGAGGGGTCGGGTCGATGTCTGCGGTCTCTGCGGTCTCATTGCCAAGGCCTGAGTCTCTTCGTGCGTGAGTGTGAGGGCTGTTGGCCTGTGTGTACCGGCTGCCCTAGCTCTGGGCTCTGTAGGCGCGTGAGGGCTGTACTGGGCTGTGGGTGGTGGGGCTGGTGGTGCGTGGGTGCGCTTGTGTGCGTGGTGGTGCGTAAGCGTGTGGTGGTGCGCTGGGGTTGGGGGTACTGGGCCTAGTACTGGGCCGGTACTGAGTGCCCCTATACGCGAGGGTAGGTGGGGGTTGGCGCTGGGGTGGTGTCGAATCGGGGCGCCTCCTCTACCTCTAGGCCGCGTTCCTGCCGGTACTCGTTGAGTTCGATGAGAAAAAGCGCTGACCGGCGGATATGCGCCCACATAGACCGGATCTCGTATTCGGTTGCGCTGGCCGGATGGACAAGTCGCGGTGAGATGAACGGCGTTGCGCTGGCCGAGGGGCTGTGGTCGATGGCCAAACCGACGAGGTGGTCGGCACGGTCGAGAATCGCGGGCAACCAATCGACGCTCCGCTCGGGCGGTTCGCTGATCTCGCATGCGCGGGCGGCAGAGCCGATGTCGAGGTGAAGCGCCGAGGTGGTCGCGCGGAGTAGGCGGGCATCGTTGCTGACCAGCAGAGATGAGTACACAAAGCGGGTGGTCGTCATGCCGGGGTCTCCTCGGTCGGTTGTGCTGGCGCTGGCCGTTGTCGTGAGAGGACCCGTTGACGGATGTCGTCGAGGTTCGGCGCGTCGAGGCGGCGCAGCTCTTCTACAACCTCGGCGACACCTTTGGCCGCTGGCGCAACAACGATGCGCTGGTCGTACGCGGACGGTCGCGCGGAGGGCGTCCCGATTGCCCATGAGGACCGTGTCGACTCGCTCGGGCGCCACCTGATCGGGCCGTAGAGCGCTTCGGCCTGCTCTTTGGCGCTGGCCATGGTCGGGAACACTTCGGCGCTGGTCGTCGAGGCGACGAGGGCTCCGGCGGTGCCGAGGGTGAGGGTTGTGACTCTGACGGTGGTGGCCATAGTGCTCCTCGTCGGCGCTGGTGGAGGGTTCGGTGCCGGGTTGTGTTGTGCGGCAGCGTATTCCACTAATTGACTAATTGTTTGCGCTGGTAGGCGCGTTTTTCGCAGTATGCCATGACTCCGAGGGGGTGCGTGTTGGCGTCGCGGCGGGTGTCCTCGGGCGGGTCGAGGGGGCGGCGCTGGCCCGGATGACGGTGGCGCTGGCGCTGGCCCTCGGGGTCGGCGAGGTGGTCGTGCTGAGCGGTGCGGTC
>NZ_JAFFZF010000029.1:0-73942 GCF_016924115.1 Gordonia sp. BP-119 | reverse complement strand
ACCCCCGCCGATGCGCCCGCCCCCGCGCCGGAAGCCGCCGACGGCCCGGCCGGCGAGGTGGTGCACACCACCGACGACGCCGGCAACGCCATCGACGTCCACTACGACGAAGCCGGAGAGGTCGTCCTGATCGAGGCCGACACCGATGGCGACGGCCGCATCGACACCGCAGCGGCACCGACCGCCGACGGCGGCGCCGTCATCGCCAGCGACCTCGACAGCGACGGCGTCGTCGACGAAGTCGCCCACCTCAACGCCGACGGCGACCTCACCCAGGTCGATTCCTACGAAGACGGGCAACTGGTCACCCAGACCCTCGACACCGACGCCGACGGCGCACCCGACACCGTGCTGACCGACACCGACCGCGACGGCGCACCCGACACCCTGCTCGTCGACACCAACGCCGACGGGGCCATCGACGCCGTCGCTGTCGACACCGACGGCGACGGGCAATTCGACGCCGTCGCGCTCGACACCGACTTCGACGGCCAGGCCGACGTCTACGGCCAGGACACCGACGGTGACGGCGAACTCGACCTCTACAGCGACGACACCGGCACCTACAGCGACACCCCGGACGCCCCCGAAGACACCACCCCCGGCAGCCCCGACAGCGACGCCCTCGTCTGACCCCCGCCCGAGGTCAACCACAGCGATGCCCGACCCCCAGCTGGGTCGGGCATCGCTGTGTATGGGCTTGACGGCCTCGGCGTCAGAATCCGCGGAAGATGCCGTCGGCGTCGGCGGCGCCGACGAAATCGGCGAAGTCCATGTTGGCCAGCGCGAGGTTGTTCTCGATCGACCACATCACAGCGGGCACGACCCGCACGCTCCGATTCGAGGTGTCCTCGCCGTCGAGATTGATGGCCAGGATCGGGTGGTCGGGGTCGGACAAAGTCTGGGTATCGCACAGGAACACGTAGAACGGCGGCGGTTCCCCGATGGCGTTCACGAGCTCGTCGACGGTGATGTTGTCGTAGGTGGGGTCATCGACCAGGGTGAGATCGGCAGAGAACCCATCGACAGGATCGGGAGCCAACGCCGCGTTCACCACCATCGTCCACGCCTCGGGATCGCTGAAATCACCGCGGACCAGCAGTGACAGGTTGGCCAAGTGGTCGGCGTCGAGCGGCCCAAACACCGACGGTGCATCCTCGATCGTCACGGCGGATTCGATGCGCTCTCGCACCTCGGCGTCCTCGGACGGGCCGCGAGACCCGAGCGGCGTGTAGCGGATGACTTCGAGGCCGGCCGACTCGGGGATCGGCCAGATGTCGACACGCACCTGCAGGACGGGATCTTCGGGTCTCCGGTCCCGGCAGGACATGCGGACCATGTTCCACCCGTGGGGTATCGATGCCAGCACATCGCCAACGATGCTGTCATGTTCGTCCCCCCACACCAGCGGTTGCATCGTCACAGGTAGGTAGCCGAATTCGGCGCCGCCTTGCTCGACGTTGGCCCAGCCCTCGGCGGCAGGCATGAGCGGCGGCTCTGCGTCGTGGGTTTCGAGATCGACGACCACCGGGGCCGGTCCATCCGAGATCAGGAACGTCAACTCGGGAAGCCGCGGTGGGTTGAATCCTGGCTTACCGGGTTCGTAGCTGAGCGTGTAGTCCTTGGTGTCCTGGATGCCGATGCCCAATCGGTGTGGGCCGGCATTCCAGGTTTGATACTGCTCGGGCTCGAAGGATGCGAATCCGCCTGTGATGGCGATGAATCCAGTTCCTCGGTGTTCGTACTGTACGTGCGCCACAACCACTCCTCGTTGCTGTTGACCCCCACGGCACGCTCTTCTAGCGGCTGCCCCAGCCGCCACCCTAGGGCCGAATGGGCCGTGATCGCGCCGACGACACACCCGCCCAGCTGGTTGGCGTCAACAGGAGTCGTGCAGTCGGGAACATTCTCGGTGCCGCAGGGCAACCAATCCTCAGTTGCTCACGTAGAGCACATTTCTCGCCCCGATGAACGAGGTGGGACTGCCAGCACAAGGGCGCGGCGATTCGCTGCGACAGGACCAGAGGACACTCCGATGAACAAGACCGCCATGACCATTGCCGTTGCCGCCGTGTCGATGGGCGCCGTCGCGAGCGGGTTCGCCGCCGGCACCGCCGAGGCCCAGCCGGGGCACCAGCGTAGCTGGGTCACCGACGACGGCTGGAAGGCCTCGATCGCCTCCACCCACGAGAAAGTGCAGAAAGTCGCACCGCTGTCCTCGGTGCCGACGTCACGGGAAGCGTTCATGTCGATGCGTGCGGTGTCCACGCTGACGCCGCCGGCCGGGCAGGCCGGTGCACCGATCACCGGTGAACTCGAGGCCGGGTACATGATCGGGTGCGCGGTGCAGCTGGAATCGGTGACCGGCAGTGTCGGGGCGAGCCTGGGCATCGGCGGAAGCGGCGGCGGCGGTGTCAGCGCGGCCGGCCCCAGCGGCAACCTGTCGATCAGTCCGCAGGCCCTCCTGCAGCCGAGCCTGTCGGTCACGATGTCACCTGGCAAGATCACCACCGTCACCTTCGACAAAAAGGCCGTCGGCGCCGGACGTGCGTCGACCACCACCCGCGAAGGCCACATCAGCATCGACGGGTGTGCGGGCCCGGTCGCGGTCCGCTCCTACGCCATCCTCAAGACCAGCACCCCGAAAGCCAACGACGGGAACGCCGTCTACGGCCGCGTCGTCTACCTGTAAACCACAACGACGACCCGAATCCCTCTGCCTGGCAGGAGCATTCCCGCGCCCTCGGGGCAACCCATCTGCGGATGCACCATCCCGGGTGCGCCGCGCACGGTCTGCGACCGCAGACGTGCACAACACCGAAGTCCAGCCAAAGAGCTGGCATGACGAAAGGAACACTCAGATGCGAGTACGTAAGACGCGAGTGCGTAAGACGATCGGGTCCACCGTGGCGGCCGTCGCGGCGGCCGGTGCACTATCGCTGCTGGGCGGCGGACTGGCCTCGGCCGCCCCGATCGAGCTACAGCACGGCGACGACGGGCTGACGACCTACGACTTCGGTGTCGACGGCCAGGACGTCATCGTGGGCGGCACCGGCAACTTCACCTGGCCCTGACAGTCAGCTCGGCTGCGCTGAACCGATCACTGCGGGTGGGCGTTCTGCGTCCACCCGCAGTCTTCGTTCAGTCGGTCGTCACCGCCCAGTGTCCGGCATTCGGGTGCCGGGACGGCAGCGCCGAACCGAGACGGGCTGCAGCGTCGGCGAGGATTGGCCACGGCTCGACGAGTTCGCCCTGCCAGCATTCCCACGGCACCGGACCCGGTCCGAGAACATCGCCGAGCAGCGGGTGGCGGCTACGCGCAATGCTGTCGGCGGCCTTCTCCACGGCGGCCACGAGGTCCCATCTGGTCACGTCGGCGACATAGCTGGGCAGCTCGGCCGTAGCCTCTGCGACGGCGTCGGCCGAGCTGGGCTCGGTGGCCAGGATGTCGGCGGCACGCGAAGCAATCACCTGAGGGCGCGGCTCAACGGCCGCACAGACCGGGTGGATTGCTCGGTTAGCTCAGTGAAATCTGACCGCGATCGTGCGTACCCACGCAGCAAGAGTGTCGACGTCCCTCTGCGATAGGGCGACGACTCACCTCGAAGGACGGTCGACAGGTACGACAGTGGTCAATAGGTACGACCGTGCGGCACCTTTCCCCCGTTCGGACGAATCCAGGCTTGGGATTTGTCGCCTTCAAACCTCCTGTGCCATAGTTGCGACCGCTTCATTCTTGTGAATTGTCTACGTAGCGGTGTCGGGGGACATCGCCCTATTGGGCGTGCTACCGCTGACATCGCCAGGCTCCCCGGTCAATCCGGGGATGAGGGCGAGGATTCTGCGTGTCGAATCGGGTCGGGTTCCGGATCATTGCGGCGTTGGTGGCTATAGGCTCCTTGGCAGCCGCGGCGGGTGCAGCTGACGCTACGCCGACGCCACTGTCGTCGAAGTACGATCGGCTGGTCACCGATGATGGGTGGACGGTAACGCTCAAAGCTACTGAGCTGGTTGTCAATCCCATGTCCAATATTGCCAACGTAGCAACGTCGCGCGAGGGTTGGATCTCCTCCAAAGTGGATGCCTCGATTACCGGCAAGGGACGCCAGCCGATTCAGTCGGCGGTTCTGGAGCAGTTTCTCGTTATTGGTTGCCAGATCGACGTTTCTGACGGCGCAACCCTCGGTCTTGCTACTAGCTTCGGCCCTAGCGTCGGCGTGACGATCAGCGGCATCCCGGCGGGGAACCTCGGCGCAAGCGCGTCGGTGAGCCCATCAATCTCGACTAAGATCCGACCCGGACGAATCAACGAGATCTCGCTTGGCAAGAAGACCCTACAGACCGATCGGGCCTCGATCCGCGCTAAGCGGGTGCGTGTTGGGGTCGATGGATGCCTGGGACCCACGACCGTGCGGATCATCGCACGTCTGTCAGTGTCTTCCCCGACAGCCGACGACACCATCAATATCTTCTCTAGCCGCACGTGGCTCTGAGACATGCGCGTCCAGAAGGAAGTTTCAGTCTTCTACACACGCAGTCGATCTCAGATGGCGGGCCTGGCGGTCACAGTGGTGACGCTTCTCGCGACTCTCTGCGCGCTCGCCTCCCTAGCAGTAGGCCAGGGCGTTGCCTACGCCGAGACACCAGCAGAGCGTTGCGAGCGCGAGACCAACGCGTACAACAACGCCTGGAAGCAGGGTTGGGCTGCAAGCAACCCCGGTAAGAGTCCCAACGACGCCCCCCCACCCCCGGTGCCTTACGTCTGCCGTGACCCTCAAGCTACGCCTGAGAACACTCCCACCACACCTTCAGTGGTGGCTCCCAGCCTGCCGGGCGCGACTACGCCCACCACCCCTGGCACTGGGCCGAACATGACCGCCCACGCCCCTACCGACATTCCGCCACCAGGTCGTACACCCATCGTTCCGGTTCCGGAAACGCGGACTGTTCAACCTCCGGTCTCCAACACCGCGGTGCCTACCGCACCGACAGCTTCGCTCGGTGACGCTGTGGAGAGTTTGCGCCGCAACGCTGATAACAGCGGTTTGCCTCCGTACCGCGCATGCGGATCGTCTGCCGAGCGGAAGATCATCGGCGAGTACGACGTTGCCGGGGATCGGCGGGCATTCATGGTGTGCGGCAATCGTGAGTACGGATTCGAACACATCAAGGGTCGTCATATGGATGACTGGGCGAACAAGGCAATGATCACTGGTGACAAGTGGATGGACCTCATGGACTACACCATTGAGGCCACGTTGCGACACCCAGAAGCCACCTCGCAACGAGACGGCAAGACTTGCTATGCGCGCAAAATCTGGATGTATGACAAGCGCAACGGAGAGGTGACGGGCAAGTTCTTCTGGAGCCACGTCATCGTCAAAGACTCCAATGGAGACATCATCACAGCGTATCCGACCGGCTCAGGGGACCACCGATGCACGTCATAACGCGAGCCCGAACAATGACTGCCGCTGTGATCGCTCTCGCGCTATGCTTCTGCGCTGTCGCCTGCACTAGCGACGACGATAGCCCCAGCGTTTCCTCACTCAACGGAGCTTCGGTGTCAGAGACAACTTCGCCACCCAGTGGCGCCGACCTGACCGCACTACGGCGGCCCGGCACGCTCGATGATGCGTTACCCGCCGCGTTGGACGGCTTGCATCCGGTGCTCCTGGAGGAGCCCGAACCCGCCCGATTCTTCACGACGATGTACACCCCCTCAACCACTTCCAACGATGTAAGAGCCAGCATCCTCGTCAGCACCCGGGAAAGCCCAGTCACCGCCGACACGGCGCGTACTGATGCGGAGCTATACCCAAGTCCTGCGTATACCTACACACCAGTTCCCAGCGATCGTCGTGCCTCATTTGGCCATCACTCCTTCGTCGCAGCCTCGCATGACGACCTGGATGAGTGGGCACTAACCGCCGACACGTTGTTCATCAAGGTCAAGTATCAGCCCGGATCTGTGTCCGAGACCGAACTGTGGACGCTGGCCGAGAGCATCCTGCGCGCTACGGACAGCACCAGGTAGACACCCACCCATCGACTGTTCGCCAGGGCGCCGGTTCAACGATCGGTGAGTCATTGCTCTAGAGCGGACCGACCGAAGTCGGCACGCTGAGGAGGAAATAGCAGAGATGATTGGCGCGCCCTTCCCTAACCTCACAGAACCCGACTTAGAGAGCGACCCCGACGGCGGGTTCCCCGTCTACGACATTGTGTTTGAAGACAGGGTCGGCCGGTTGTGGGAAGACCCGAGCCACACGTCCGAAGACTCGCGGGTTGATCCGGCCAGCTGGGCGGCCCAGCATTCGGTCCCCGCGGGCCGGATCGGACCGGTCGGTCCGGGGATCGCGCCGGAGCAGTGGCCGCGCGATCCGACGACGGGGATGCCGATGATGCACGTCATCACCCTGTGGCTCCCCGAGCATTTCCGTCGGCGCGGCCCGGACCTCCCAGGGTTCGCGCTTTTTCAGGGAGCAGGCGAGGCTTTCATGCCGCTACCCGACAACCCGGATCCGGCCGATCCGTTCGTCATCGACCTGCACCACCATCGCCCCCACCCCCAACAGATTCTCCTCACCGACATCCTTGATCTCTACTTTGCAGCCATTTGGCTCACCGCCGATGAACTCACCCGGATCGGCTCACCCCCGGCAGACCGCCGACGTCCCGGAGAACACAACCACGACGGACTACCCCGCCATGCGTGGAACCACGACGACCCCCCGCTGCTCGTGCGCCTCACGCCGCGCCGCCACGACCCCAACGCCGGCATCGCCCCCGTCGAACGTGACGCCACCACAGACACTCCGTACCTCAGCACGTGGGGCGACGGCGACCACCACGATTGGGCCAACAAACTCCAATGGTGGAATCACCTCGGCGGCACAATCTTTCCCTCCCAGTGGATTCCCGACGGACTCACCCCGTACTACCTCGACCTGATCGAACTTCCCGGGATGAACATCGGCACCGGCACCCTTCAGTACGACCTCGAATCGAACGTATTCGACTGGGCCTGTGGGTAACTGATGTTCCAGATTCACAGAATGCCGTCGAAGACCAGGCCTACCCAGATGCAATCGGCCGCCAGGCCGAAGGTCAGCCCCGCCCAGAGCGCGATCTTCTCTGCTGGTTTAGCACCAGCGATAGCGGCCACGAGGATGCCGAAAGCGACGAGCCCCAGCGGGAATACGACCACGATGAGGTAGTCGGGAAGCAGGAGCGCGCAGGCGGCGAGAACCAGTCCGGCGGTCGTGTAGACGGCGTAGCGCGGCCCGTCATCGAGCTGGGCGATCCGAGTGGCGACCGCACGGGCGATCGCGCGCTCGAGCGACTTCGTCATGCCAGTCCTTCACGGTGGGGTTGCCCGATCACGTCGATACCTCTACGCACTCAGTTGATGAGGCCGGAGCGGGTGAGGAAGGTGCGGGCATTCTCTACCGACGACAGTTCGGTGACCCTGAGGACCAGCCCGGTACCGGTGTTGGCGTACCAGATGGTGTATTCGTTGTCGCTGAGACTCGGGGTGATCTCGGCGGCGGCCTGGCGGTTGGTGTCTTCGACGACGGTGCCCTTGCCGGCACTGTAGACCCCGTTACGCAGGTTGCGGATCTCGCGGGCGGCTTCGTTGTCGTCGACGTTGATGTCGATCCGCAGTGAGTCCGATAGGCCGCCCTCGATTTTGAGGCCACTCAGGGTGCCGGCCTCGTTGAGGGTGCAGTCCAGTGTGAGGGCGCCGTTGTCGGTGAAGCTGCCGTTGGTGCAGTCGGTGATCTGGGATTGCAGGGCGCCGGGGAGTTGCTGGCGGATTTGGTCGGGGTCGGTGAGGATCGGCCCGCCGTCTTCGCCGGTGGGGCCGGCGGGGGTGGTGTCGGTGTCCAGGGTTTGGGTGGCCTGGGGTGCATCGGTGGGGTCGTCGTCGCTGCCGCTGGCGGTGGTGACGATGGTGGTCACGATCGCGGCGGCGGCGGTGACGGCGGCCGCGGCGGCGCCGATGCGCAGCCAGTGTCGCCGCGTCGAGGCGGGCTGGGCTGGTGAGCCCAAGGTGCGGGGTTGGGTGTGCCAGGTCGGCATGAGGTCGGCTGCTTCGGGGATGCCGCGGGGCTCGGTGGGCGCCGAGTCCGCCAACACGGTGAGCAACGCTCCCTGGGCGACAACGGTTTTGGGGTCGTCGAGGGTGGCGACGGGGCCGAGTTCGCCGAGGCGTTGCTGGATGAGGGGGATGCGGGAGGACCCGCCGGTGAGGTAGAGGGCGGTGAGTTGGTCGGGGTGGGTGAGGCCGGCGTCGGCGAGGGTGGTTCGGGTGAGGTGGACGGCGGCGTCGACGGCGGGGGTGATGAGTTCGTCGAACTCGTCGCGGGTGATCTGCAGGGTGGTGCGCTCACTGGGGCCGGGCACGGTGATGGTGGCCGACGGCGTTTCGGACAGCAGCTCTTTGGCCTGCTGGATGGAGTCCTGCAGGGACTGGATGGCGTCGATGGGGGCGGTGCGGCGCAGCCAGGCGGCGTGGTCGGGGTCGCGGTCGGCGAGGCGGTCCTCGACCCAGCGTTGCAGCAGGGCGTCGAAGTTCTTGCCGCCCAGTCCGTTGTCGCCGCGGGCGGCGATGACCTGGAAGGTGTTGGTGGGGGTGACCTCGAGGACGGCGATGTCGAGGGTGCCGCCGCCGAAGTCGAACACCGCGATCCTGGTGCCGTGTTGCAGGGCGTGGGAGCGGGAGTAGTGCCCGGCCGCGGCGCGGGGTTCGGAGATCGTGGTGATCCGCTCGGCCGGGATGCCGGCGGCCCTTGCGGCGTCGGTGAGGACCTGGATCTGTTGCGGTGCCCACGCTTCGGGGTGGGTGAGCACGACCCGGTCGGGCATGGTGCCGGCGTGTGCGGCGACCCCGCGGCCGATGATGGTGCGCATCACGGCGGCGACGAGGCCGTAGATCGGCAGGGTGTGCCCGTTGGCTGCGACGGCCGGTTGCCCCCCGATGAGGCGCTTGGGTGAGGCGATGAACCCGGCTGGGTTCTGTGCGGCGGAGTTGAGGGCGGCACCCCCGACGAGGACGGTACCTGCGGTGTCAACGAACACCGCCGAGGGCATCAGGTTGCTGGTGTGGGTCAGCGAGAGCGCTTCGATGCTGCGGCTGGTGGCGCCCGAATGCGCGGCCACCGAGTTTGAGGTGCCGAAGTCGATGGCCAGAGACCAGGCGTGGGTAGCAGATGTCTGGGTGGCAGATGTCATGGTGTCGGATCGTCCTGTGCGGGAGGGGGTGTCAGTGGCCGGCGGCCAGAGCGGTGTAGGTGCGGATGAGGGTGACCAGGGCGGCGTCCTCGGCCGCCGACCGGGTGGCCAGGGTGCGTTGCTGGGCGTCGGCCAGGCGGCGGTGGGCTTCGGCGGTGACGGCGGCCGGTGGTGGGTGGCCGTCGAGGCCGACGCGGCCGGCGGGGGTGGTGGCGGTGAGGATGGTGCGCAGTTCGTCGGTGACCGCGGCGTCGGGGTCGACGTCGAGCATGCGTTGGTAGTCCTCGAGCACGGTCACCGCGGCCAGGGCCGGGTCGGCGCGCAATCCGGCGGTCAGGGTGCGGATGTGGTCGCGGGCGGGATGGGTGAAGGCCAGTTGATCGAGGCGGGCCAGGATGCGGTGGGCGCGGTGCAGCACGGCGAACCGGCCGGTGGCCGCGGTCAGGGCGTGGCGCAGGGCGGCGATCCCGGATCGTTCGGCCAGCCAGGCGTTGAGCGCTGCGGCTCCGTCGACGGCGACCCGGCGGCCGTTGAGTACGCCGTACTCGCCGAGCAAGGCGAGGAGTTCACGCCGTTCGGCCGGCGGTACTCCCCCGCTGGTGGGGTCCTCGGAGTCGAAGATCCGCAGCACGTCCAGCGGCGGGACGTCGCGGAGCTGGGCGAGTAGCGCGGCGTGGCGTTCGGTCAGCATGCCGGTGTGGCTGGTTTGCGCCATCAAACCGGACACCGGGACGATCGCGTGGACGATCCCGGCCAGCGGGCCGGCCATGGCGGTGGCGTGGGCGGCGGCGTGGGTGAGCGGGTCGCGGCGGCCGAAGGCGCCTTCGCCGAACGAGTCGGCACGCGAGAGCACCCCGAGCATGGTCAACGGGGTGAACGGCAACCGGCGCAGGAACTCGATCTCATCGACGCGGGGTGCGGCGTCGAAGAGGAACACCGCGGCATCGGCATCGATGGAGGCGGTGCGGGTCTGTTCGAAGCCGTCGATCATCACCCGGCGGGTGGCGGCGTCGTTAGCGGCGGTCAGCGTCGACAGGCCGGGGGTGTCGATGAGGGTGAGTTCGCGCAGCGCCGCCGAGGGCAACCACCGGTCGACGTAGGCGACCTCGGCTGACGGGATCGGTAACTCGATCCCGGCGCCCGGGCGCAGCGCGGCGCGGTGGCGGGTGCCGTCGAGGGCGAGGACCTCGGCCCGGGACGGGGACCCGTCGCGGTAGACGGTGACGACGTTGGTGGCCTCCAGGGCGGCGGTCTCGGCGACCGGGGCGCCGATCAGGGCGTTGACCAGCGTGGATTTGCCTGCTTTGAGTCGGCCGACGACCACCACGCGCGGCGGTGACCACAAGATGGTGCCGATCGCGTTGGCGTGGTCGACGCAGTCCCCGCCGAGCGCGGCCAGCTGATGCAGGCCGCGGTCGAGGGTGGTGTGCACCGAATCCGGTGTCCCGCTACTCATGTCGGGTCTCCGTCGAGCAGTGCTTGGGCGGCGGTGATGCGCTTGTCGACGATGGCCAAGTTCGCGGTGAGACGTTGGATGGACTTCTCGCGGGTCGCGGCGTCGGCGGCCGCGGCCTCCTGAACGTGGGTGATGGTGGTTTGAAGCTGGTCGATGCTGGTGCGCAGGTGATCTCGGTAACGGATGACGATGTCGGGGCGGGCTTGGGCGACGGCGCTGTCGAGGAGTCGGCCGGTGGCGGTCTTGGTGGCGGCCAGCGTTTCACGCAGCCAGGCCAGCAGGTTGGTTTTGCCGGCCCGGATCGCCCGGAAGCTCAAGTTCACTCCGACCCACACCGCACCGATGACAGCACCGACACCCATCAGCGCCGAAAGGCCGACAAGCCCACCGAGGGTGGAGGACCCGACCACACCCATGGTCAGCAACGTCGGGTCGAGCAGCCCTTGGCGTTTGCTGATGACCTGGTGGGTTTCGATCTTCTTGTCCTGCATCGAGGCGACAATGCGGTCGCTGATCTGTTCCCACACCGCAGGGTCGTCGGCGAAACGTGGGGTGATGATCGTGTCGTGCAACTCGTGTAGGAACCCGGCGAGGGTTTCGGCCATCGCCATCTGCAGATCGACCTGCATGTCGGCGGTGAACTTCTGTTCGCTGCGCCGCAACACCTGCATGCCATTGCTGTTGATGTAGGTGGTCCACTTCTCGCGCACCCCATCGAGGCGGCGTTCGAGATCATCGACCGCCGATTGCCGCAGCAGGGTCAGGTCCCGCGCGAGGTATTGCTCCCATTGACGTGACTGGGCCTGCAGGTCGGTGAGCCGGTCGCGTTCGGCGGTCAGGTCCGGCAACGCTTTCGCCCCGGTAGTCAGCGCGGCGAGCTCGTCGGCGATGGTCGTGCGCACCGTGCGCAGCCCGTCCAGACACGTTCGGACCGCATCCAGGTGCGGGGCCGCCGCGGCGGCATCGAGTCGGTCGGTGATCGCCGCGCGCAGGGCGGCGATACCGGAGTCGACCTCGAGGCGGTGACGCGCCCGCGGGTCGGGGGTCTCGGCGGCCAGGACGGCGAGCAGGCTCGACACCCCGATCACCGGTACCGTGCGCCCCAGGTGCTCGGCGATCAACCGCTGGTTCTCGGCGACGATCGCCCGCCACCGGCCCAGGTGTTTGTCGGTCTTGGTCACGGCCACGACGACGGCATCGACACCGGCGCTGGCCTCGCGGACGAAATCCATCTCCGGGGCCGTGATCGGGGCCGAAGCATCACAGACCAGCACCAGCACGCACGCCTGCTGGGTGGACTGCGCGGCCAGCTTCGCCAAACCGGGGTCCAGGCCGCCGACACCGGGGGTGTCGATGAGGGTCATCTCGGCCACCGCAGCCTCACGCAGCGCGATCGCCGCCGCGGTGGGCAGCTCCTCAACGCTGCGATCACACACCATCCGCCCGCCGGTGGTCACCCAGTCGGCCAGCTCGCCGATCTCCGCCGGCCGCGGGCCGGAAGGAAAGAACAACTCCGCGGCATGGGCGACGGGCAGCTCACCGGTGGTGGTGACCGACACCGCAACCGAGGAGGTGACATCAACCCCGACCGGGCACAGATCGCGGAAGCCGACCAGAGCGTTGACCAGCGAACTTTTGCCGCGCTGCACCTCGCCGGCCACCACCACGGTGCGCTGCGGCGCGCGGTGCAGTTTCGTCTCGGCGAGGTCGGCGACGGCGTCGTGTTTGTAGGCGCGCAGCACTTTTCCCGCCTCAGCCACGACCGCCGCCGCGGCCGCATCAACCCCCGTCTGGGGTGCTGCGGGCGCGTTCACGCCGACCATCGTCTCGTAGCGGTGCCGCCGTTCCCCCGACCGGTCATGGAAAGCATGCTGGTCGAAGCGGCAGGACAACGCAAAACGGTGGGTGTCAGGCGCCGGCGGTGCAGGCCCAGATGATCGTGCGGGACCCCGGCCCGGACTCATTAGCCGCGGCTACCGCCGCGGACCGTTCGCCCGCGATGGCAGACCCGACTGTGTGGGCGCGAGGGTGGGCGCACTATTCTGCAGCCGAACAAGAGGATCGTGCAGATCCGGGTTTCGGGGGAACCGTTCGGGGTTCGCGCAGCAACACACTGGAACAACACCAGTGTGCAGCGCTGGCCCGGGTGAGATCGTTGGTCCTCCGCGGCAGGGCTGCAGGAGAGAAAGCGAGACCCTGATGAAGCGTTGGTACCCACTCGCGGCCGCAGCCGCGGTCACCGCGGGCATGCTGGCCGCATGCTCCACCGGCGGCGAACCCGCCCCCGAATCCTCGACCACCGGTAGCGCCGAGCCGACGGTCGATCTGACCGCGCTCGATCCGGGCGCCTACCCCACCGAACCGCGCCCTCCATTCGGTGTTGCCGACGACTCGCAACTGGTGCAGGTCGAAAGCCAGCGGATGGCGCAGTTCATCGTGGTGCCCTTCGAGGTCGACCCGGACCTGACCGCCCCGGACAAATCCAACGCACCGATCACCAGCCGCCGCAACCTGGTGCCACACATCAACGCCGACGCGGCGACGATCCCGGCCAACGACGCACTGCTTGGCGGTTTCTCGTCACTGTTCACCACCGCGCCGACCGAACGGGACAACCCGCGTGGCCTGCACAACATGGTGCTGCGCTACGAAACCGCCGCTGATGCCCGCGCCGCCGCACAGCAACTCGCCCAGGTCAGCGCCCGCCAGCAGAACAGCCCGGTCACCAGCCTGCCGGGGGTGGAGGGCGCCTGGGCCCTCGAGACCACCCGCAACGACAAGAGCTACTTCACGACCTACACCCCGCACGGGGTGTACGTAATCTACGAGTTCGCCTCCTCCCTGGCGGCCCACTCCGACCAGCTCGAGCCGATGGCCCGCAAAGCAATCACGTTGCAGTCGGCGTTGATCGACCAATTCCCACGCACCCCCACGGCTGCGGAGAACGCCGCCCGCGGCAACGGCGAAGGTTTTCAGCCGCCGAAGATGGATGAGAACAGCATCCTCATCTACGCCCTGCCCTACACCGACACCGAGATGGAAAACGGCATCACCGGCCGGCCGCAGCAGAGCATGCGCGCGGTATACGGGCCGCGCGGCTTGTCGCATTTCTCCAGCGACCCGGCCGGCATCTTCAACGACCTTCGTGCGGCCGGATCTACCGCGAACGCGATCGAGCGTTCCATCGTCTACCGCGCCGACACCGAGGAGCAGGCCGCCACGCTGGCCGCTACGAGCGAAGCCGACGATCAGAAGATCGACGCACCGCCCGGGCTGCCGGCCGCCAACTGCTCTGCCCAATCCAGCGCCGACGGCAAGTACACGATCTATCACTGCAAGGTGCAGGTCGGCCGCTACGTCGGAGAAGTGCAGTCGCCCAACAAGACTGACGTCTACCAGCAAGCCGCGGCTCAATATCTGATCCTCACCAAGGCCGACCAGAACGCCAAGTAGACGGGACGAGAGGCGACGATGACGCGCAGCTACCTCGGTCGCTCCATCGCCGCGGCCGCGGCGGTGACCGCAGTGCTGGCCGGCTGCACTGTCGACGGGCAGCCCAGCTCAGCCACACTCACCGACCCGGCCGTGCAGGTTGATGCCCTCGACACCGGCGACTACCCCACCCAGGCGCGAGCGGCGTTCGGACGCGCGGTCACCGACCCCGAGCGGGTCGAAGCGTCTCGGATGGCGCAGTTCGTGCTGGCGCCGTTCGAGGTCAATCCCGATCTCACCAACGGGCGATGGCCTGTCGGCGAGTTCGACGACGCTGCCGGGATCGGTCGCGCGGTCGTCCCGGGCGCGGCCGACGTTCCGGCCAACGCGGAGTTCGTCAACGGGTTCGTCACCACCGCCGACAACGGGGATGCCAACGTCGGGGTTGCTCGTCACCTGCTGCGGCATGCGGTCCTGAAGTATCGCAGCCCTGCCGACGCCTCGGCCGCCGCTGAGCAGATGAGTGCCGCGGTCGCCGAAATCGACAACAAGCCCATCGTGCCGCTCGACGGGGCGCCGGGCACCCGAACTGTCATTCAAGATTTCGGTGCGTCCACAGCGATCCTGGCTGTCACCGCTCACGACTTGTATGTGTTCTTCGATCGGTACTACGGCCCCACGACGCAGTTCCGCAGCGGAGAGTCGTTGGTGCGTATGGCCAACGCGATCACTCAGCAGAAGATTTTCATCGACGAGTTCACGCCCACCCCCGACGGTGAAACTCCGCTGATCGACCCCGACGCCATTCTCATCTACGCGCTGCCGTTTACCGCGGCCTACCTGCGGGCGAACCCCGACTCCCCTGACCGCGGAGCGGTGTACGGGCCCCGCGGCATCGCCCACACCAGCACCGACCCCGTCACCGACTTCGAGGTGCTGACCAAGATTGGCTCGGATGCCAACGCAGTGGAGAACTCGGCGGTCTTCCGCGCGGACACCGCCGAGGGCGCGCGCACCTATCTCGACAGCTTCCTCGGGTCCAACCGCACCCGCGGCTGGGCCGGCGCCGACAATCCACCAGGCTTGCCCATCGCCACCTGCCAGAAGCACCCGACCAGCCAGGCACACAGCTGCGCATTGACGGTCGGGCGATACGGCGCCCAGGTCATCGGCAACACCAAAACCGATGCTCACCAACAGGCCTCGGCCCAATACCTGATCCTGACGACCGCCGACCAACGAGCACACTGACCGACGACATCGCGCACGTCGTCGTCTCCCTGCAGACAGTGGTGCCCGGACCCGCCACTGCGGGTCCGGGCACCGAACTCACCCCGAATGTCAGGGGCGGAATACCTTCGGCTGCCCGGCGTCACCGATCGGATCGCCGTAGCCACGGCGGGTGAAGTCGTCGTTGTTAACTGGATCGCCGTACTCCGCACCGAATGTGAAGGTGAAGGGCTCCTGACTTTCGGTGGCACCGCCGTGCACTTGGTGGATTCCGAAGTCCGAAACGAACGGGCCCGTCGCCGCGGTCGCGACACCCGCTCCGAGGCCGGCCAGTCCCGCAGCGAGCACAGCGCCGGCGATCAGACGAGTCGAGGTTGTTGCCATAGGTTGGTTCTCCAATCGGGTGAGAGGTGGCCGCTGCGGCGACCCTTACACCCGTCAGTTGCTGTGTCGTCACCTAAATGTTCCCGAGTTTCGACGCCTGACACCCGGCCGACCATCTACGGCCCGCCAACGGAGGTGTGCCGGTGACGGCGCTCATCGAAATTCCCCAGTGATGCTCACTTAAATTCCCCACCCGTGTGGCTCCGCCAGCGAAGGCGGGCCTCCCGAGATGCTGATGGTCTATGACCACTCACCAGCTCCAAGGAGGCCCGCTTTCTCATGTTGACATGGGAGGACGATGTGGAAGTACACGCACTACGCAAACGGGGGTGGTCGATCTCGGCGATCGCCCGCCATACCGGTCATGACCGCAAGACGATCCGGGCGTATCTGAACGGGGTACGCACACCGGGGCAGCGCAAGAAGCCGGATGAGGATCCGTTCGAACCGTTCGTCGCCTACGTGAGCGCACGCCTGACCGAGGACCCGCATCTGTGGGCGCGCACGTTGTGCGACGAGCTCGAAGAACTCGGCTACACCCAGTCGTATCAGAGCTTGACTCGTCAGATCCGGGCTCGTGGACTACGGCCGACGTGTGAGCAGTGCGCTACCGCGATCCACCGGCCGAACGCGGTGATCGAACATCCTTCTGGTGAAGAGACACAATGGGATTGGCTCGAACTTCCCAATCCGCCGGCGGCGTGGGGATGGGGATCGACGGCGTATCTGTTCGTCGGTTCGCTGGCGCATTCGGGACGCTGGCGCGGTTATCTGGCACCGAATATGACCCGCCCACATGTGGTCGCCGGCCTCGATCGCATCACCCGCCGGCTCGGCGGGGTGACGAAGGTGTGGCGGTTCGACCGGATGGCCACGGTCTGCCACCCGGCCAGCGGCACGCTGACCTCGGAGTTCGCCGCAGTGGCCAAACATTACGGCGTTGAGGTGGCAATCTGCCCACCACGACGCGGTAACCGCAAAGGCGTCGTCGAATCAGCCAATCGTGTTGCTGCTCAACGGTGGTGGCGCACCGTGGCCGATGACGTCACCGTCGAGCAGGCCCAAGCGAGCCTGGACACCTTCTGTCGTACCCGCTCGGATGTGCGAATGCGCCGCACCCGCGACGGCCGCTACAACGTCGCCACCATCGCCCAACGCGAACCACTATCACGACCGCCAGCCACGCCGTTCCCGGCGGTGGTGAGCGAACCCAGGACGGCGTCGCGTCAAGCGCTCGTCGCCTGGCGCGGAAACCAGTACTCGGTGCCACCGGAGCTGGCGATGGCCGAGGTGACGGTGACCGAACGCCTCGGCCAGGGCCATATCGACATCGCCACCACCTCGGGGATCGTGATCGCCCGCCACCGCCTCGCCACAGCCGGAACCGGCGCCCAGATCCGCGACCACGGCCATGTCGTCGCCCTCGACCAAGCAGCCATGGCTGCCGCGGTCACCGGCGGCAGACCGCACCGCCGCAAAGAACGCACCCCACCCGGCCAACACGCCCGTCAAGCCGCAGAACGACTGCGCCACAACACAACCACGACAGCGGACCCATCGACTCCGGCCGGACCATCGGTCATCGATATGAGCGTCTACGAACGCGCCGCACAGAACAGGACCCACCTGCCATGACCACCAACACCACCACATCCGAGCCGCAAAGTCAGGCGGCGGTCTCGACCTACCAGAAGTTGCGGGGCCATCTCTCCGTACTCAAACTCGACGCTGCCGCCGAAGCACTGCCCTCAGTGCTGCAGACCGCCGGCGACGAAGAGTGGTCGATGACCCAGATGCTCGAACATCTCCTAGAGATCGAGGTCTGCGCGACCGAAGCCCGTCGCCTCGCCGGGCGGTTGCGGTTCGCCTGCCTACCGACCCCGGCCACCCTCGAGGGCTTCGACTACGACGCCGCACCCGGCGTGGACCGCCACCTCATCCGCGAGTTGGGCACCTGCGCCTATCTGGAATCAGCGACCAACGTGCTGCTCATCGGACCGCCCGGCACCGGCAAAACCCACCTCGCGGTCGGTCTGGCCCGCGCCGCGGTCCACGCCGGCTACCGCACCTACGTCACCACCGCCGCCGATCTGGCCGCCCGCTGCCACAAAGCGGCCATCGAGGGCCGGTGGGCCACCTGCATGCGATTCTTCGCCGGACCCACCTTGCTCGTCATCGATGAACTCGGGTACCTTCCACTACCCGCCGAAGCCGCCTCAGCATTGTTTCAGGTTGTGGCACAACGCTATCTGAAAACCAGCATCGTGATCACCACCAACAGGTCCGTAGCCGAATGGGGCGAAGTCCTCGGAGATACCACCGTCGCCGCGGCCATGCTCGACCGACTGCTACACCGCTCGGTCGTGCTCAAACTCGACGGCGACTCCTACCGCCTACGCGACCACCACGCCCGCTCCCAGAACCAGCGGACCGCGACCGCACCGACCCGGCGAACGCTAGAGTAGAAGCCGCCTCCGGGTGGGGAATTTCAATGAACACACCTGGGGAGAATCGATGAGCCTTGTCACCGGCGTGAGCAGGCGTCCAATTCGGCCCAGCACTATCTCCTTAAACTCCGCGGGAACTTCGCTGTGGCGTGACGTTGAACTGTCACGCGGAGTCCTGATGATCGCGGTGACACCTAAGCAGCGTTACTTGTCTGCATGTGACTACGCACCAACGAACGAGCCGACGGATAGTCGACCTTTCCGCTGGGCCGCGTCGGGAACCGCCCATACCGTGTCCGCGAGGGCGCTGCGATTGGCAGTGCGATCGCATGCGGATCCGTTGCCACTCTGCCCGGTCCTCGATACCTTCGCTTCCCTTTTTGCTTTCGCCAGCGAAGTTCTTCATCCCACCAGTCCCGAACCAGTCGATCGACAAGATGGCTCTGCGCCCGTCGGACCATTGCGCCGTAAGATCCGAATGCGACGGCTACTTCGTCCCACCTATTTCTGGAGGGAGTCAGTAGGTTCAGCTCCCTGAAGTAGCGAAGCCACGCACGGACGCACCGGCTGGAGTAACCCGTGGCACTCACAAGGCCGACCACGGATACGTGACCACCCTGCCAGGCTGCGTGGATCCTCTCGGCGATTCCACCTAAACCTTCTCGCCAGACCCAGATGTCGTGGTGGGCATGGTGGAGTCGCATGGTGGAGCTGGCAAACGGGGGGCGTGTTTCCCCTTGTGTTGCAGCTGTGTCATGCGCAACATGTGCGAGCTCCCAAGTTGCCGACTCTGTCCCCTGCGCCTCAGCGACTCGTCTGATCCAGCCTTCTGCCTGGAGGCGGTGGAGTGCCCTCGATGCTGTTGCGGCGTGAACGTTAGCGGCTTCGGCTAGCCGGCGAACGTCGATGTTCACGGTCGTTGTGTGCGCCTGAGCGCACACAACGAGGAGGCTGTGCAGGACCCGTTCAGCACTGGCCCACCCCTTCCGTGCCCAAGTTGCGGGATCTGAGTTCGCTGCAGCGAAGACAGCCTCAATGTGAGTGCGGACTGGGTCGTCGACGGTGTGGTCGCCTTGCGCTCTTGGCCACGCTGTCTCGGCAGCAGTGCGCAGTGCTTTGTGCCATTGCGTGAGGGCGTGCGCCTCGTTCTGGCGGAGGTCTTCGCGCAAGCGGACGAGTCCAGGCTTGTGCAGATGTTGAAGCACATCAGTCCAGCACCAACCGCTAGCGGCCATCCCGAGCATGATCGACCACGCGTGTGCCGAGCGATCGTCGGCGGCTGTGAGCCGCGTGGCTAGGCGCTCAGCCGTAGTTGTGGATAGTTCGGTTCGCGCGCGATCAACCCGTGTGGCAGGCCCCTGCCCGACCAGCCGTAGGCCGATAGCCGTCGTTCGCTGCGTGGAGTTTTGCCGCGCGGTTGTTGGGAACCTCGCTATCAGCCACTCAGCTAGGTCGGGTGGCGCCGGCCGAGCCTGCATGTCCCTGACGGCGTTGCCCAGTTCCCGTCCGGTCAATAGTGGGCTCGCGTTTCCGCCCGACCGGTGCACAGACCCGGGGATCCGAACTGCGCCCGACACGGGGTTGGTAAGCGGTGAGATGTCGAGGGTTGGAAGGTGCGCGCGCAGCCTACGAGCAAGGTCGGCGACTTTCTCCGCGGGTATCCCTGGGTCAATGACGCGCACCCAGATGTGCCGCCCTCCTGAGGGCCCCGACTGCACTTGCAGGTGGCTCACACCCAAGTCGGTTAGGACGCCGGTAAGTACGTTGGCATCCACAGCAACGGCCTCGGGACCGTACGGTCCTGCATCCAGGTCGAATGCGAGCAGCGTGTACCGGGAATGGCGGTCCGCTAGATACGTCGCAATAGGCACCGGTGGCATTCGTTCTGGCCATGGTGCTGATCGGTATCTGTGTTCTTTTGTTGCGTCGACACGCACTGTGGAGCGGGGCGACCACTGCCTCCATTCACTCAGCATGTCCACCCACTAGTGGGCGAGTGCTGCGGACGAATGCAGTCGATTCCCCGCGTGTGGTTGTGCGACACGCGGAGCACAGGGATTGCGGGCACTCCGAGAGGGCGCACGCTACCCTGAGATCTGTCCGGCAAGACAGTCCCTTCGGGGATGGGCGAGAGCCCGTGAGACCGAGCTGGTAACTCAGTCTCGAAACTTCAGATCAAGGACCCTCCGACTGGTAATCGGGGGGTCCTTGTGTTGGACCTCGCGCGTTATTCAGATGTCAGCGTTCGGAAGGTTCGGAGGCTCCCTTCTGGGTTGGCGATGCTAGGCGCGCAGCACGAAGCTGGCGCAGGGTAGGAAAGATCTGGTTCGCGCCGAAGGCGCGGCACCGACGCTGATCGACCGTCGTCGGTAGTAGGGACCGACCGTGATGTTGGGCTGAAGAACTGCGCAAGCTCGAGCACGATCTTCCGCAGGGACGATCGAGCCGCGGTGCAGTGGCCACGCTAGGACCGGCGCTACCTGCGCGTCCTGCATTCATCACACCCCCTTGCTGGCTCGAATCACATCGGTGTAATTGTATGAGCGCGATTTCCGCGCGATTTTATGTTGGTGCTGGACGGCGGGTCAGGGGACATCAAGTAGGGCGGTTCTCTCATCTCTGCAGGTCATGGGCATTGTTCGGCTGTCTTTTCGCGCGAATTTATGCCACACTGGGTGGATGGATCGGTCCGCTGACGGCCGGCGTGGGCGCCTTGGCGCACCCACGCCAGTTCCGGCTGCTATCGAGAATCGGTCGACCAAAGCTCCGGTAGTGACGGCGTACTGCGCTGACCCGCAGTGCCGAAAGGAGTTTCGTAGGACCGCGGGTCGTGGTCGGCCTCGGATCTATTGCTCGGATGCCTGCCGGCGCTCCGCCGAGAACGCCGCTCGACGAATTTCCGCGCAACTTCAGCATCATCGCGAGATGGCGCAGATGCTCGAACGCGACCTCGCGGCGTTCGATTCGTCCGCGTCACCCAAGTCCACCCCGGAGCCCTCGTCAGTCGCTGGCTTAGACACAGCCGTTGCCCGCGCGGAAGGTGTGCTCCTGGGGCTTTCAGACGGGAGTGTTCTGGCAAGCGAGTTCACTCGCTTGCTGGACGCAGTTCGTGCTGCGCAGCCCTCGCAGCAGCAACATCGAGCGGGCTAACCGGCAGGCAATCGACAAGCCTGTCGGTAGAAGCGGCACCGACTGAGTCACAGGCGCGCCTCAAGCGGGCCATCAGCAGTAGTTCGTCGGTGGGTCAGAAAGATCTACTCCGCCGCGGTTCTCCGCTCCCCCACCGGCCAGCGGTGCCGGTCGAGAGCCAGCGCGTGACTACAATTATCGGATCACGACAGCATTCGAGCACCGTGACCTGCGCAAATTGAAACTGCCTCTCAGTTTCCCGCAGAACGACGAAACTGAGTTGTCCTATCCCCTAGGGCCAAAATAGGCGGCAGCTCGTTACGGTGCGATCTGGAGCCGTTTACGTAAGACTGTCGTCTCAGCGCGATTGCCAGGACTCCTGTCAGCCGCACTAAGCGTTCATTCTTGCTTCCTCAGCCCCAACGGGTCGTCGATACGCGATGGCCCACCTTCAGAGTCGAACATCTCCCGCCGGCCCATACGGCCGACCCATACGGGTGTCATCCGGTTGGTGACGACGTCGGCTCAGTTCTCGGAACCCCACCGCAGCCATCACTCAGGGAGTCTCCCGAAGTGCCGAGAGCTTTGTGGCATTGGGCCTAGCGGCCGAACTCGAGGGGCCGGCGGCGACACCGGTGCCCCCGGGGGAGTGAGACGACTCGGTGATCTACGTAGAGCACGGATTGTAGGTGCCCGCCTGAGCTGCCGCATGTAGTTGTGGCACTGGTTCCCCGGTCAGCCATCAGGTCATCCTAAGTGAGCCCGGTTCAGTTGTGGACCCACAAGAGCGGCCGATGTCTGTGTCGTGACCCAACAATGGGGTCCGCCCGGCCATTCCAAAGACTTCGAGGACCGCTGTTACTTGTTAGCGGTGGCTGCGCCGAGGTAGACAAGCGATCGAGCAAGGCGGACGCCAGCCCCCGGTCATCATTGGTGGGACGAAACTCGTCGTGAACGAGCTGCGCTGTGGTCTCATGTCTCTATGTCTCGGTGCACCCGTGTCGCGAATGGTCAAACCCGTCCCACCGGGTCAGGTCACGCAGACGCGCAACTCTGCGCGGGGACCGCTTCGTTGAGCTGTCGGCTCAAAAGCCACTCGGCCGACAGCCGTGCTGTGTGGCTATGTCACCCGGCACCTTGTTCTTACAAGGGTCTAGTCGAGAGCGCGAATCTCCCGGGTGCAGACACGATGCTTCCGTTCGTCCTGGGTATCGTATCCGCGATCCTGGTCTCCGACTCTCGTCCCCGCACACGTGGCTACCGACCGCGTCGATGGCGACTGCCGTGCGCACAAACGGCCTGTTCAGCTCGTAATAATGCACGCATTACTTCGCGCTGCAATGCGCGCAGCCACGCGCTCAGTGCAGTCGCCAGGACCGTCTAGGTGAATCGCGACAACACAGTGGTCACGAAGCTACGCGCTACGCCCCGAAATGGGCCTCCTAGCACGAACTACGACACTCGAGGAAATGCACCTTCGTGGGTTGCTGCCCGGACATTCTGCGTTAATGGGCGCCACCTCTTAGACCGCACGCCGACAAATACGTTCCTACGTCTGCCGGGCCGTACCGTGTACTGTTCGGCGCGCCATACATACAGCATGAAGTGCCGCACCGATGTACGGGATGGGCCCCAGCGTCCTTACCCCCATACGCCGAGCTGCGGTAAGACACGTATCTACTCGACTACGAGAGACCATGTCGCGCTCAGTACAAGGTGATGTGAAGTGCTACGTACTCGGCTACTCGCGGACGCTCGCAAGGCGATCTATGCGGCACAGAGCACTCATGTCCGCATACATCGCCATATCTTGACCCACGTCGCAGGGGTTGTGCGCCGAGATGTTTCTTCGTCTACGGGCTCCGCTAATGCGGTACATGTAGATTGGTGCACATACCACAATACTGAACACATACCCGTGCGCAGTCATGACAGCTCTGTCTAAGCAGTTATGGCTATACGTAACGCAGGACGTAGATGTTGCCTGCCGACCAGGCACATTGTCGTTGTTAACGCCTCGATCATTGCCGAGCTCAAGTGGGTATCTGCGGCGTCGCGCACGGGAGACCTCGCGGTAGAACGCCAAGTCATCTGCAGCGTGTCGTACACCGCGCGAACCGATGTGCGCTGTTATCCTCTGCGCATAGCGGACCCCAGTGCGCCCGGGAGGCACTGCCTCCCTGCGGTCCATGCGCAGCACCCCATTGGAGGATTCAGTGCAACACCTATCTCAACCCGCACTATCTCGGGTTGTCACGATCGCAAACGGCAAGGGTGGCGTCGGTAAGACGTCAACGGCGACAAATGTCGCTGGTTTGGCCGCTGCCGCCGGTTGGCACGTCCTGTTCATTGAGCTCGATCCGCAGGGCAACGCGGGACGCGACCTCGGCTACGAGATGGATGGGGCAGGCGACTCCGGACAACAGATCTTCGACGCGATCATGCAGGAGAAGCCACTACGACCCAGTCTTGTCAACTACCGACCCAACTTGGACGTACTTCCAGGTGGGAGCGGACTCGACGATCTTGAAGCGATACTGATCGGTCGTTCTCAGCGTTCGCCAGGTTCACACAGGCAACTCGCAGATGCATTAAGCCCCATCGCAGATGATTACGACCTCATCATCATCGATACCCCACCTACACGACCCCATCTTCTACGGTTAGCGCTGGCTGCTACACGTTGGATCGTCATCCCGACGAAACCGGACGACTCAAGCATCGACGGCCTGCAAAAACTCGCTGACGAACTGGTTAGTGCCAGATCAACAAACCCCGACATCGAGGTGCTGGGCGCCGTGCTTTTCGGTATCGAGGCCGCTGCGAAAGCCATTCGTAGAGAGGCGCGGGCCAAGCTAGACGCAGCGCTAGGAGGAGTGGCCCCGCTGTTCAATTCCGTTGTGCGCCATAGCACCATGACCTCGGTTCAGGTACGGGAGAAGGGCTTGCTTGCCCACGAGCTGGCCGAGCAGGTCGACAACGCCGAGCCGTACTGGAAGGCCCTCAAGGAAGGCAGGCGGCCCGACCGTGTGCCAGGCACAGCGCCGTCTCTCGCAGAAGACTACGTCCTCCTCGCCCAGGAGATCCTCCAGGAGATCGACCGACGCGAGACCGAACAAGATTCCTCCGCGGAGCCGGCACACGAAGGAGCACCTGCCTGATGGCCACCGATCGCAAGCCTGTCACCGGTCTCGCGAGGACCGGTAGCGTCCCGGGGCCGCCGCCCCGTAGACCAACCGCTCCTACAGCCGCACCGGCGGCGACCCCAGCAGTACCCGACGGCCCAGCGCTACCGCACAATCGACCGCAACCGGCAGCGTCCACTCGGCCTGTCTCGCGAGGTGCCCGACGCCCGAAACGCGTCGAAACCCGCCCAGACGAGATGCTGGTGTCAGTCACCCTGTCGCTTCCCACGCCACTCTGCACAGCCACCAAGGCACACAACAAGCAGAACGAAACAACCATTGCCGGGACATTGATGGACGCGATTGTCGCCAATCACGACCGCTTGCCGGCGTTAGTAGAGAAGCTCAAACGCCAGCACCACGACGATGGGCTGTTCGTACGAATCGAAGCCAGACCAGAAGAAGAGCGATCTTCGCTGACATTCCGGATGCTTGGTCGCAACCTGACTGTCATCGATCGCTTAGTTGTCGAAGTTGGTGCCGAGAATCGCTCGCAGCTGTGTAGGGCGGCTTTAGAAGCCCACCTCCAGTCTCAGTCGGTGGATTCGGAGTAAGCCGGTACACCCAATCCTCCGACGGTTCATCCCTGCCGGCTGGCGGTTCGCAGGCACGAGCTGCACACCCAAACCCGCGGCGTCCCTGCAGTCACGCGGGGGAGGGTGATGGGTCCGCGCGACTAAACGCAGTTCGATAGGTGAGGGTCGCCGAAGGGCGTCTGATATCTGGGTACGTATCAGAACGAAGCAACGGGCACGCAGTGAATTGCCAATTCATACCGTTGCGGGCGAGCCTGGGACTCACCCGCTTCGACGGGCGCAGAGAGTGCACGCCTTTATTTTGGTCTAATATCGGTGTAACTTCGGTTTGCCACCACCAATGGCGTCTTGTGGCGCGGCGCGATGTCCAACGACTGCGCAGCCTAAAGACTGGTCTTGCCGGATCGTGCTCGCGGGTCGGGTTGGAGGTTGCAGTAGACCAACCCGGCCCGCTGGGCCACCGCACCTAGCAACACCTGACGAGAACTCCAAGTTTGGGTCAGTCAGCTTGCTCCGACTGACTCGCTACGAACTCAGCGAACCGCGCTTCGTATCGCCGAACCTGAGGCATTGACATCGGGTAGCCGGCTAGCCACCTCAAGTAGTTGAGGTCATCGCTGTCAGAGGTGGACTCGCCTTCCGGTGGTGGCGTTCGTAGATGATCGTCAAGAACAAGGATTAGATCAGCGAGAGTGTCATCACGACGCGCTATTTCTGCTTGCCTGATTATCCACGCTCGGGTCAACCTGTCGGTCGCATGACGAAGATTCGCAACCACAACGCGCTGGTCCTCGTCGAGCGACGACGACAGGTCATCGACTGCGCGTACCTTCCGAGCGAGTTCGGCCAGCGCGTCGGTTCGAATGAACACGCCGTAAGCAGAGGGCGTCAGAGGACGTGTGGGGCGAGAAGAGACCGGATCATTCGTACCCGGGGCCAGATCGGTCGTGGGTTCGTCCTGCAGAGGTACCGGGTCACCTCCCTCGAAAGCGCGCGCGGCGCTTCCGGGGGACCACCGCAGCGGAGCGTCCAGCTTGGTCAACGTGACGAACCGCGGCTTGGCCATTAAACCTTGCTCGAGGCGTCGCATAGTCGGGTCACTCGGCCCGCCGGCGAGACTGACATCGGCTTGCGACATTCCCAGTTCCTGCCGGCGCCGTTGCACGAGGCGCCCAAAGCGCAAAGCATCGGCCACACCCGCACTCTAGGCGCTATAGACCGTTCCGGGGCGTGCCCCCTACGGTATTCCACCAATTATTGTTTAACTTCGGCTTTCAATCGGTCTACTGTCGGGCTATAGTACGTACCGACGCTCGATATTGATCGGTTACTGCACGGGTCAAGCTGCCGATTGAGCGGCTTTTGGCACTTTGCGAGACCCATGTACACCAGGTAGGCACAGGGTCTCCGTCTCGAAGTTTGACCCCGGCCGGACGCTGCAAAGTTTGGCGACTCGAACGGCGTCCGGACCGGGTGATTACCAGCTCGATGCGGTAAGTGCGGGCATCGAGGCGGGCGTTGAACAGTGTACCTGCGGGTATGCGCTGACAACGGTCGTCTGGGTGGGCTGCTCCTACAGCTTCGAGGAAACCCTTGGAGTGAAGGAACTCGCATGACGAACCTTCTTGAGCCCGATCCTCGTGGGCCAGATTGGTCTGGGCGTGTCGCTGTCGACTTTCGATCGATGGCACAGGTCCCAGGCTCCGGAGAGGGACGGTCAGATTGCCGTCGAACGGTCCCTCTCCGGAGTGGTGGTTGGCGACTACGCGCGAGCGCGATTGATTTGCCGTCGAACGGCTCACGCGTGGTCACCCGAGGAGACAGCTCCCTGTCTGTTGATGGGGGGCTGTCCCGGTGACCAGTGTAGAGATGCATCGTCCTGTCCAGAGGGGTGGACAGGACTCACGACACTCGATCTGGGCGACGACCCTGGCCGTCATGGCGACAGCCGTCATCGCCCTCGCCAATGTCGGGGTCGGGAACGTGTCTGCCGCGCCAGCGCAGCCGGGGGGCTGCCCTGGTCTGATGGTGTACGCGGTACAGGGCACCGGCCAGTCATCGCCGGACGCCGACCCGTCGAAGGACGCGGGCTTCCTGTCTCAGGTACTGCACCCGGCGATCACGGCCGCCCGCGGTGATATGGACCGCGCGTATGTGCCCTACGACGCCGGCTTCGGTGGTGCTGTAGCGGGCGGCAAGGTCCCGTACGAGCAGTCCGTTCAGGGCGCGGTCGCCAAGACACTGTCCTGGATCAAAGACAAAGCCGCCGCGTGCCCGGCCACGAAGTTCGGTCTGGTCGGCTACTCCCAGGGCGCTCACGTCACGCGGATCGTGTTGAACGACATCGTCGGTGGCAAAGCAGCGATCGGCGCCGACAAACTGGCTCTGCTGGCCAACCTCGGCGATCCTGGCCGTCCCGAAGGGGCTTCGTTGTTCCCCGGTAAGCCGGGGCAGACTTCTCCCGATCCGGTGCCGGGAACAAGCGGCGCGAACGTGTCCAAGGTCGTGGCGGTGTCGACGACCAACGCCCCGGGTGGCGGTATAGCCCCGGTCGGTGACGTCGAGGACACGTCGTACCAGGCCATCGCGGGGCGCTATCTGTCCGCGTGCACGCCCGGCGACCTCGCCTGCGATGCCCCGGCGAACGCACCGCTGGCGCGGTTGGTCACCAACATCGCGGGTCAATCGGAACTCAACCCGGACGATCCGATCGGGTCGTTGTCGACGATCGCCGAAGCACTGGCATTGACCGCAGTCAAGACCGCGGTGCCGGTGGTCAATGAAGATGTCCAGGCGCCGGAGAACAACCTCGAATCCGTGAGTTACCAACCGCGACAGACCCTGTCAGAGCGGTTGGCAGTGGCCTCAGACCCTCGTACGCCGTTGCCGAGTGTTCAGGACGCGTTGTCGGCGGTCATCAAGGTGGGCACGATCGGGTTCAACGCGGTGAAGACCGTTGTGCAGACAGTCGCCACCCCGAGCACCATCGCCGCGATCGCTACTGCGGGTGCTGCAAATCCACTGGCCATCGTCGGCATTCTGGGCGCAAAGCTGGGCCAGGCAGCGGTCACGCTGGTTCCACCGGCAACCCAGGAACGTCTTGTCTCTGAGGCATTTACCGCGTTCAAGTCCGAGTTCCAAGCGAACTCCGACCTGTTCAAGGTGTCCTCGCTGTTGAAGTACTGGGATGCGGCCAAGCAGCACACGTCGTACTCGCAGGTGTCGGCCACGCCGACAGGCCAGCCCCCGACGAAGCTGATCGGTGATTGGATCGTGGCGGCCGCGCGCGACATCGCCGGCAAGGACGGCGCGCCGTCGAACTCGTCCGGTAGCGGCAGCGGCAGCGATGACTTTTCGTGGCTGTTCGGCGAGGGGTCCGCTGGTTCGTCGACGCTTCCATCGTTGACCACGACGTCGTTGCCGCCGAGCGCTGCGACGTCGGAACCGGCGTATCCGTGGGAGCTCGACACTTCGTCACCATCGGCTTCGTCCGAGACAGTTCCCTCGGGGTCCTCACCGGTCCCGCAATCCACACCTCCTGGCGGCGCGTCCGGCCTTCCGCCGTTCCTCAGCGGGGCCTCGCAATGAGTCTGACCGTCCTCTCGGCCAGCCCTTCCCGCGTGTGCGGGCGCGGGTTGTGCCGCGCTTGTGGTGGTGGTCGAACCACCACCTCCAGTTAGACCCTTCCTCTCCACTAGCGCACTCAGCGAATCACTCCGGAAGGAGCGAGTACATGTTCAGTGACAGTGCAATCCGGCCCCCGTTCGGGGGACATGCCTCTCATAACCCCGGCCATCCGAACCGTCCCATCAGCTCGCAGGGTGGTGAGCCGGCGTGGTTGAGTCCCATCGATCTGATCACCGCAGTCACCGACCCGGCCACGTCGGTGATCTTGACCGATGAGAACGGCTGCGCGTCGACTCGATGGGGGATGGGCAATGGCCTCAGCATCACGCGGCTCAAAGAGGCTTACGACGAACGGGCGCGGTGCGTACTGCCCGGTGACCGCGGCTACCGCCTCGGCGCGAACAGCGTTGTGCTGGTGGTCGGTTCGAACGGTTCGTTGCCGGACGAGCTGCTGGTCGGCGCCACCTACCGCGACGTGTTCGACGACACGCTGCACACCATCGATCCGTTCTCGCTGACCGCGGTCCGGCGCGGTGTGTTCGGCGATGAACACCCCCTGCACTGGCACCTCGCCGCGTGCGATCGCTGGACCCGCGCATACCGCCACGGGAACGAGGTGACGTTCGGATGAGCACTGATTGGCAGAACGACCCGAGCGTGCAGTCCTGGCTGCACACCAGTGAGCCTCACTCCGACCAGCTCACCGAGTGGGTTGACGAGCCGACGCGCCCCGAGCAGGACATCCCAGCAGGGGGCGTTGACCAGGTCGACGACACTTACAGCTACGCCCCGCTCGATGATGCTGAATCTGATGACGCCGATTTCGCGGAGGTCGCCAAGCCCGCAGTCGAGGAGCCCCCGTACACCGGCAACGTCTATGCCGCAGCGCCATTCACACGAAGTGCGCCCGCTCCGACCCCGGTTCGACGTCGGGACCGCCGGTGGCTGCTGATCGTGGCGGCTGCCGCTTTGGTGGCGGTCATGGGGCTAGTGGCGATCGCGGTCATGATCCGGGGCCTGGTCATCGGCGGCGGCGAGGACGGCATCACCGATCCGGTTGCTGTGATGGACACCCCGGACCCGTTCTCCGATGCGGTGGAATGCCCCTCAACCAGTGAGGGAGCCACGACCACCGGCCGCGACCCGGGCGACCTGACGTCGGGGCCGAACGTGATCAAAGCGTTCAACTACGCCTACTTCCACTGGCGTTCGGGACCGGCCGCGCGGGCGATGGCCTCGTCCAATGTCGAGGGCATTGGCAGCGCCGTCGATTTGCAGTCGAGCATCGACACGCTCAATCCCCAAGCGCGGTACTGCCTGTCGATTGAGGAGACCGGTTCCAACAGCTATCGCGTGGCGGTCACGTTGATCCTGCCCGATGGCACCCGCGACCCCGACCCCGATGTCCAGAACATCACCACCACCCAGATCGGCGAACGCACCTACATCGCGTCTGTCACACGAAATAGGAAATAGAAAGGTCACCCCCTCCCATGTACATCACCACACCAGCGGTCACGGCTCCGCCGTATGACACCCCGCCCCGGCGGTCGCGAGCACAACGCCGGCACCGCACCGCCCCACCACCAGCCACCCCGTTCGTCGGGACAGTGCTTGCCGCGCTGATGGTTTCCGGTTCCTTCGGCGCCACCCTCCTGGTCAACAGCCCGGCCGCAGCCTACGAACAGGGCGGTATCGACCAGGGCGAGACCGACGATGGATTCGAGCAGGGCGGGGTCGGCGGTGGCGGCGACGACGCAACCCCACCGGCCGCACCTCCGCAGCGGACTGCGCCGAGCTACAACTACAACCCCGGCCCGGGCGCTATCCCGGCACCGCCCCGGGAAGCGCCATACCGGCCCTACGCCGATCCGCAGGCGTACAACCAGCCCAACTACGACACCGTCTACAACCCGGCGCCGCCGCGGGCCTACACTCTGCCCCGCCCGGTCGCGCCGGTCCGCCCGATTGCCTCGCCCCCGAAAACGTTGCGCGTGGGCAACTTCCTCGTCGAGGAAGACCAGCTGAAACGCGATGCTCCCTGGCTGACCGACCGTCAGCGGGTGTCGATCAACGAGTGGTCGGCCTATGGCGAAGCGAAGATCGCCCAGGGCCTCATCTCGGTCGGCGTTCCCGAGGACGAAGCGTCCCGCCAGGCCGCGGCCACCATCATCGGCGTCGCGCTCGGCGGCACCACGGGTGCGGTTGCTCTGGGCGTGCCTGCCGCGGTGACCGGCGGTGTCGGTGGTGCGCTGATCGGTACCGGCGTGGGAGCCGTCATCGGGTCGAGCATGGTGGTGCCGTTCCCCGGCGCGCACACCGGTACGGGCGCGGCGATTGGTGCGGCCGCCGGTGCGGCGATCGGCGCTGCGGCGCTGGGTATTCCCGCGGCGGTCGTCGGCGGTGTGGCCGGTGGAACGGCCGGTGGACTCCTCGCGCACGCCCTGGGTGCCGGAGATCCGGGCGCGAACCCGCGTCAGCCCGGGCTGCCCGGTCAGCCGGACCCGAACCGCCGCGCACCTTCGCCGCAGCGACCGGAGCCCGCTCCGCTGCCCAACCCCGGCGCCAACCAGTTCGAGCTGCACCTTCCTGCCGACCAGGCGACCAAGGCTGGTCTACCGGCGGTGCATTACCAGGTCAACGTCGGTGGAGATGTCAACGCCGAAACCACCATTGGTGGCCAGACCTACACCGCGAACTGGACCGCGGAGCAGGCCGAAGCCCCCTACAAGGCACTCGGCGGTGCAGCCGATCAGGTGCGCAAGACCGTCACCGACGCCGCGGTCGACCTCTCCCGGCAGGCCGAGAAGGCCGTCCCGGGTCTCAAGGTCACCTTCCCGCAGCTCACGCCGAAGGGGGCATAACAACGATGGCCGCGAGTGTGGAGACTGTGTCGGCGCACAACGCCGGAGCGATTCGGGGTGCGTCGATTCTGCCGCCGAGCGCATCGGAGATGTTGGGGCGGCGCACGACACGGTTACCGGCGCATCTGGTGGCGGCCGTGGGCTGTCACGGCGGTGCTGGTGTGTCCACGCTCGCGGCCCAACTCGAGCATGTCGGCGATTCCGGCCAGTTGTGGCCCGGGCGCGTCGACGAGCCACCGTTCGCGGTACTCGTTGCGCGGGAATCGGCGCGCGGCCTGGCCGCGGCGTCGCTGGCCGCGCGCCAGTACGCGACGAACAATGCGCCAGCCCATGTGCAGTTGCTGGGTTTGGTGCTGGTAGCCGGGCGGAAGGGAAAGCCGACCGCCCGGCTCCGCCGTGATCGTGAATTACTGGTCGGGTCGGGTCTTTTCGCGAACGTGTGGCACATCTCTTGGCACGACTTCCTCGTCGACACCCCGCTCAACGAACTGCCCTCGACCGGCCCCGACCCGGCCCCGGCGGCGCGGCGGGCCGATCCACGCACCGTCGTCGCCCCTGACATCGCCGCCGTCGGCCAGGGCCTGCGCGACGCCGCGGTCGCGGTGATGTCAGGTGACGCCGGCACAACCCCATAACGGCACAACTCCACAACCTCCACCTCACGAGAAGGAAGAGATCATGCTCCAGTCCACCCTGGCCTCGGCCACAGCCACCACCTACGTGGCGTTCAACCCCATCCCGATTCCCGGTCTGTCGGATCGGCTCAACACCTTCGGCGGGTGGGCCACCTTCCTGGCCTACTTCGCCTGCGCGGTGGCGATCGTCGTCGGCGGCGGCTTCATCGCATGGGACAAGATCACCGATCGCGGTGATAGCAAGGGGGTGAAGATCGCGATCAGCTCGATCGTCGGGACGATGGTGATCGCGACGGGCGCCACGATCCTGCAGGCCGCGGGCGGGCAGTGAGCCGTGCGGACCGAAGGCCTCAGCGATGAACACCACCATGACAGTGGCGTACGCGAAACTGCCCCCCGAGGTGATGAGCAACGTCACGCTGATCGGCGGCTGGTTCGTGTTCGTCGCCAACATGCTCGCACTCGTGCATCTGGTCTTTCTGGGCGCCTCGATCGCGTTCGACAAGGTGCGCGAGCATCCGTTCTCCCAGATCCCCGCGGGGGAGTGGTTCACCAAGATCATCTTCGGGGTGTGGGTGGTCGCGATCGCCGGCAACATCGCGGCGGCGGTGCTGGTGTTCGGCTGATCACCACACCGATCACCCTCCTCGGCCTGGTGTGCACGCTGATCGTGCTGCTGGCCGGGTGCGGATCAGACCCCGACACCGCCACATCGTCGACGCCGCAACAGATTCCGCTGACCGCGCCACCCACCGATCTGCGGTGGGTGGAGTTCAACGGGATGCGCCTTCCCCAAGCCGCCGAAGGCCCCCACGAGGTGTCCGATGTCATCGCTCCGGGAGGGTTCGACCGCACCCCTCCGGGCGCTGGGCTGGCCGCGGTCAATGCCATCGTGCGTCTGTCGGTAGCGCTCGATGACCAGTGGCCCCAGGTTGTGCGTGAGCTCCTCGCACCGGGACAGACGCGAGATGACTTCATCACCAACCGCATTCAGCTGTCGACCACGTCCGGCGTGCCAGCCGGTCAGGCCCCGCAAGTACAGGGCTGGAAACTGACCGCGTTCACCCCCGACAAGGCATCGGTCGACATTTACACCCGGATGCCGGACGGGTCGATGACGGTCAACCACACCACGGTCGTGTGGGCGCCAGCGTTCGGTGATTGGCGGCTGCTGCTGCCCGACGCGGCGGCGGGTGCCTCACCAGTGGACGCGATCTCGGCCACGCCGACCGACATGGTCGCACTGACAGGAGGGTAACCCCATGAGCACTCCCGATCCTCGCGAGGACCTCGGCCGCCTTGCGGCGCTGCACTCACTGCGCCAGTCCGGTGGCTACAAAGGCACCACGCTGGTGCTGTCGCTGCTGGTGTTGACCATCGTCATCGGCATGGCCGTGCTGGTCGCCGTCCGCGGTGACGGTGACGAGTCGTCAACGCAGCCACCGCAGGTCACCGCCACGGACACACCGACGTCGTTGCCGCCGCAAACCCCTGTGACCCGGCTGCCTGACGACGCGTTCGGGGTGCCCACCACCGATACCCGCGGCCGGCGGGTGGAAACCCCGACCAACCCGCTCGGCCAGGTCCTCCCGCAGACCACCGATCCCTCCGACACCGATGATCCTGAGGCTGTGCTCCCGCCTCCGCGGGGGTTGATGTGGCAGCGCGTGTATGGCGCGACCATCCCGTTCTCCACCTCCGACGGTCCGACTGCGATCAGTACAGACGGTGTGCCCACCGGGTTTGCCCACACCCCGCAGGGCGCGGCGATGGCCGCCTGGCAGATCGGCCAGCGCGCCACCTGGGCACCCGATGACCAGAACGTCGCCCTGCTCGATCGCGCGGCCGTGGTCTCCGAGGCCGCCCGTCCCGAGGCCGACAACTTGCGCACCAACGGCGCGCAAATCGATGCCGGTAACCCTGGTTTGCCCGCGCAGATTCGGGATGTGCCGGTCGCGGTCCGCGTCACCACCTACTCGACCGACTTCGCCCACGTCGAGTTCGCCCAACCGCTCACCCGCGACGACGGCTTTACCGCCATCTCGGTCGGCGTCGACATGGTCTGGCGTGACGGTCAGTGGAAATGGGTGGTCCCCGAACCCGGCAACGAACCGAGCCGACTGCTCATCTCGACCACCGACGATGGGTGGACCCCATGGTGAATCACCACAACAACGACTCTCGCCTCCGGGACTCGCGTTCGGGCCGCCTGCGCGCTCACCTGACCGGTCGACGCACCCACGCCGCGGTCGTGGTGGCGCTGATCGCCGCGACGGTGTCCTCGTGGGCCGGTGCGGGCACGGCCGCAGCGAACCCTCTGTGCGACATCGCTGGTCCGTTGAGCCGCGCCGTGTGTGACACCGCGGGCAACGCCGCCAGCAATGTGGCCGGCAGTGTGGTCGGCGGGACGTTCGAGAAGATCGTCAACTCGCTCCTGGAGGGCTATCAGACGGTCCTGACGTGGGCGATGGCGTGGTGGATCAAACTGCCAAACCCGCAGTTGGACAACAAGTCCTCCCTCATGCAGGAAGTGCACGACCACACCCTGCAAATCCAGATCGTGGGCCTGACGTTCTCGCTGATGTTCTTCGGCTTGCGGATGATGATCGACCGCAAACGCTCCCTAGCCGATGACGCCGAAGAGGGCTTCAAACTGATCTTCCGCTCGGCGATGGCCACCGCCGCGATCCCGCTGGCTCTGACCGTGGGCGGGCGGATCGCCGACGGCATCTCCAACTGGCTGGTTAGCGAATCGGTGACCGCCGGCGGCGGCAACGGCGACGTCATCAAGAACTTCCTCAAACTCAACCTGCTGACCAACTCCGGCCTGGGTACCACCGCCATCGGCATCTTCGCGCTCGTCGGATTCCTCGGCGCCTTCTTGCAGTTGGCGTTGCTGGTGGTGCGCGAGGCGATGCTGCTGCTGGTCGTCGCCGCGCTCCCGGTGGCCGCCGCATTCTCCGGCACCGGACCCGGTTCGCAGAGCTATCAGCGGCTCGTCGCGTGGTCGGTGGCGTTCCTGCTGTTCAAACCCGTTGGCGCGCTGACCTACTTCGTGGCGTTTCGCGCCGGAGCGTCCAAAGACAACGCCCAACAGGTGGTCCTGGGCATGGTGCTGATGATGCTGTGCGCGTTCGTGTTACCCGCGCTCATGCGCCTGATCGCCCCTGCAGTGGCAAGCATGGGCGGCGGCGGATCAGGTGCCGCAGCGGCCGGTGCGGCCATCGGTGCAGGCGTCGCGGCGGGCAAGGTCGCGGCCGCGGCCGCCTCGGGCGGAGCGACCGCCGGGGCCAGCGGCGGCGCGAGCGCAGGCGGCATGTCCTCGATCGCCGGTCGCGGCGGCGGCGGACCCTCCGGCGGTATCTCCACGGCATCGGCACCCTCACCACCACCGCCATCAGGTGGCGGCGGGCCCGGCGCCCAACCCGCCCTCTCCGGTGGCCAGGGCGGCCAAGCCAGCTCCGGCGGCGGGGGAGGAGGTGGTGGCGGTCCCACCTCCGGGCTGGGCGATGCGATGGGATCGGCCGGCGGACTGGCCGGGGCAGCAATGCAAACCGTCGCCGACAGCGTCGAATCCGAAGTCGAATCCACCACCAGTGCCGACCCGTCGCTGAGCAGCCCACCGCCGATGCGTTCGGGCTGGAACGAACACGCCATGGCGCACTAGCGGCCACCACTGACCCATCTCTGACTGTCGAAAGAGGTTGTCATGACCGACAAAGCCGGCACCCGCCGACTGCTGTACCGCCCTGCGGCGGCGTTCCGGTCCTCCGGCGCTTTCGGGTTCACCATGTTCTCGACGATGGTGCTGCTCGGGTTCCTGTTCATCGCCGTCGTCGGCCTGATGCTGCCGTTGCCCGGGATCATCAAATTCCTCGGGCTGCCGTTCACCCTGGCTGTGCTGTTCGTGCCGCTGGTGGTGTCGCTGCGCGGCCGCTCGGCGTGGGAGCTGGGCATGGGTGCACGGGCGGTGTCGAAGTCGCGCCGTGCCGGTGAGACCCTGGTGCGGTCCGGGCCGTTCACGAAGATCCCCGACGGCACCCCACCACCGGGACCGCTGGCCACCGCCGAGACGTTCAACTTCTCACCCGGCGATGGATCGGCGCCGTTCGGTCTGATCAGGTTGTCGTCGAAGAATTTCTACACCCTGGTGCTGCGGACCTGGCCCCAGGGCGGGGAGTGGAATGACCAGCCTGTGCGCGACCGGTGGGTCGCCCGCCTCGGCGACATGCTCACCTTCCTCGGGCAATCCCCGGACTTCGTGGCCGCCACGGTCACCATGGAAACCCTGCCCGAGTCGGGGATGCGGGCCTCCAGCATCGTGCGGTCGCGACTCAAGGACACCGCGCCAGCGTTGGCCCGCAAGATCATCATCGAAGCCACCGAAGCGGTGCCGACCGCCGAAGTGCGCCTGGAAGCCCGGATCGGATTGACCTGGCGCGCGGACACCATGCACCGCAAACGCGATGCCACCGACATGGGCAACGAGCTCGCACGACGACTCGGCCGGATTCGGGACTACTGCCACGCCGCCGGTCTGCGGGTACGGCCGATGCTCGAACGCGAAATCTGCGCGATCGCTCGCCGCAGTTTCTCCCCGGCCGACGAGCTCGACCTCGAGATCGGTCTGATGAGCGGTGAACCGATGCGCCTGCGGTGGGAAGACTGCGGACCGACCTCGGCCTCAGACCAGCACGGCCGCCTGCTTCACGATGCGGCGCAGTCGATGTCGTGGACGATGCGCAACGAACCCGAGGCGCCGTTCGACTCCAACGTGCTCGCCGATCTGCTGTCCCCGAACAGCGACGTACCACGCAAACGCGTCACCTTCGTCTACCAGCCCTACACCCCGGCCCAAGCCACCACCATCGTCAACAAGGACCACAACGATGCCCGCCAGGCCGTGCGCACCAACGTCGGCAAACTGCCCGAACGCGCGCTGGTGCGCCTGGACAGCGCCGAAGGCGCCCGCCAGGAACAGGCCCGCGGCGCAGGTGTGACCCGGGTGTCGATGATCGTCACCGCCACCTGCCCCATCGGTGCTGACACCCAGAAGATCGAAACCCTCGTCACCGATCTGGGCCTCTCTGCGGCCACCCCACTCGAACCGACCCGCGACGAACAACTCGTCACCTTCTGCGCCGGACTGGGATTCGGTGTCGTGCTCTCCGAAGAGAGCACCGTCTCCGACAAACTCGCCGCCTAACCCGAGACAGAAAGGACCACCCTGCGATGCCGACGCTCCCGGCCCTGACCTCGCTGCTCCAGCGCTCCCGCGCCCGCCTATCTTCCTCGGCGGCATCCCTGCCCCAGATCAACACCGTCCTGTCGATCACCGAACACCGCTCGGCCGGTGGCCACGACTACGGCCTGATCCGGGCCCACGCCACCGGTCACTACACGGTGATCCTCGCCGCGACCGGCGCGACACTGCGCGACTGGCAACAACTGTGCAACTACACCCGCATCGACTTCGGCGCCGACGCGTGGGATGTCGTCGCGGTCACCGCCGTCGCCGACACCTTCCCCCGCACCGACACCGCCCACCGGCAGTGGATGGTCCCCGAGGGCCATCACCACCTCGACGTCGCCGACATCGCCACCGACACCTATCTCGCGGTGACCTTCGTCGCGGCCACCTCGGCAATGAAAACCACTCCCGACGAGATGGCCGTGGAGGTGGGCCGGCGCCTGCACACGCTGATCGGGTCCCTGCACGCCGCCGGCCTGGACACCACACCACTGACCGCAGCGCAGGTCGCCGCGGTCGGAGTGCGGGCCTACCGCGGCGGCCTGGCCGACGACACCTCGCCCGCATTCGCCGACATCGCACCGGACTCGACACCACACCGGGTGCGCGATGTGCTCTGCCACAACGACCTGGTCTCGGCGACATGGGTGATCGCCCCACACGTGCTGGAACCGCCCCACGCGATGGGTTCGGTACTGGCCCAACTTCTTGAGCGTGACCCGACCACCCCGCGCACCCGGCTGGCGATCACCTGGCGGGCGACGTGCATCGCCGACACCATCCACCCCGATGACCCGATCCGACTCACCTTCGAGCCCGCTCTGCAGCGCTTCGGCGCCACGCTGACGATCACCGAGCCGCGTCCCCGCACGCCGTCGGTGGACTCCGTGCGCGACCGGTTGCCGCTGTTCGCCCGCCTCGGCGTGCGCAACGGCTACGACCGCCACGCCGAACTGTTCGCCGCCGGCATCGGGCTGGGGGTGTTGCTGCCCGAACACGGCGACATCACCGACGAAGCCCTGCGCCACCGCCACCGCTAACCGATTGCGAGACGCCCCACCATGACTGTCACCGACCTCCGTAAAGCCTCCACCGCCACCACTGACGGCGACACCCCGCCGTCGACGTTGCGCCTCAATGCCGGTGCCGCCTCGGCCACCCGGCCGAGCAGCAAAGAACGCTCGACCAAGCCGACCACGTTCTACGACGACGACACCCGCGAGGACCTGCTCGACACCGCCCGCAGCGGTGGGATCAGCGGCTACCTCGCCCGCCAGAAACTCGACAACGACGCCCGCCGCCGGGAACGCCACGAAGCCGCCATTGCCCGGCCGATCCAGTTCGACGTACCCACCTTGATCCGTACCAACCGGGGCTACGACGGGCGTGGCGGCGGCCGCGTCGCCCACGTGCGCCGCCCCAACGAGCTGCGCGGCACCACCGCGCACGTGCCGGGGTTCTACCCGTTCCCCATCGGCGCCTCAGCCCCCCTGGACGGCGCGCCCGTCGGCTCGCACCTCGACACCGGACAGCCCGTCGGGTTCGATCAGATCGGCTGGTTCGAGGCAGGACAGATCACCGCCCCGTCAGCGATGGTGTTCGGACTCAACGGGTTCGGCAAGAGCACGCTGAACCGGCGCATCGTCTGCCACGACCTGGCGACCGGGGTCCGCCCGCTCATCATGGGCGATCACCGCCCCGACTTCGTCAACATGATGCGCCAGATGGTCCTGCACGACAGCGACGGCCGGGTGCAGTACCGCGAGGACGGTGTCACCCCGGTCACCCCGCAGGTCACCAGCGTCGGATTCGACTCGCCGATGAATCCGCTGGCGGTGGGCACCTTCGGCAACCTCATCGCCCGGTTGCCCACCGCCGCGGCCCGCCAGCTCGCCGAACGCGAAATGCGGGCACGCCAGGTCACCGCCGCCACCGGCCTGCTCGAGATCAGCTCCGGCCGCCCGATCGCTCCGCACGAGGAGACGCTGCTGACCACCGCCCTGCGGGTGCTCTACGGCACGGCCAACGAGTTCACCCTGACCAATGCACCCCTGCCCGGCGATGTGCTCAACCTGCTACGCCAGGTCCCGCAGACTCTCATCGACGCCACCGCCCGCGACGCCGACACCAATCCCGAACTGCGCCGCGCCCACCAAGACCTCCTCGATGCCTCCGGCGCCCTGGGGCGTCGACCCCATGACGCGATCGCCGTCGACCGCTACCTGCTGCTGACCGAGAACCTGCGCCAGTCGCTCGACCAGCTGGTGTCGGGGCAGTTCGGCGAGATCTTCAACGCCCCCACCAAAGAGCCCATCGACATCGACGCCCTCGGGGTGTGCGTGGACATGTCCCGGCTGCCGGCCAACGCCCGCAAGCTGCGCGCCGCGGTGCTCCTGGCGTGCTGGTCGGACGGGTTCTCCGCCGTCGAAGCCTCGCACCTGCTCTCCGATCACGGCCTGCAAGAGCCCCGCAACTACGACCTGGTGTGCGACGAGTTCTCGCTGGTGCTCGGTGTCGGCAACGGCATCGTGTGGCGCGTCGACGAAGTCACCCGCGTCCAGCGCGAACAGGGCACCGGCAGCCTGTTCACCACCCACACCGTCAAGGACCTCCAGGCGTTCGACTCGATGGAAGATCGCCAGCGCGCCATGGGCTTTCTCGACCGCGCCCGGGTCAAGGTGTGCTTCCCGCTGCCCGAGGACGAAGCCTCGCTGATGGAAGGCAAGGTCAACCTCAACGAGAAAGAAGCCGCCACCCTCGCCGAGTGGGCCACCACCCCCCGCGGCATCGACGACCCGGTCGTCTCCGAGATCAGCGAATCGGCCTGGGCCGAGGGGGTCCGCGCGACCGGCACCGAAACCAACACCGTCCCGCCAGGTATGGGCAAATTCTTGATCAAAGAGGGTGAGCAGCCCGGTATCCCGGTGCAGATGCGGTTGACCGCCACCGAGCGCGCCACCGAGATGCACAACACCAACAAGCGCTTCAACCGCGGCCGCGGCGCCAAGTCCGGATCCGCGGCATGAGCACCGACAGCGACCCGGGGGTGGCCACCCCGATCGACCCGCTACCCAGTGCCTGGGAGCAGGTGCAGGACTGGGTGGTCGAACCCAACCCGCGCCGCACCGCCCACTCCGAGGAAGTCCGGCGACTGGCCGTGCGCGCCGTGGCTGAGCTACTCGCTCGCACATCGCTGTCGCTGACCGCCGCGGCCGCCGACGTCGCCGCCAACATCGGCGCCGGCACCAACAGCGTCATGCGGTGGTGCCGGGCAGCCGGGGTCGGCCGCGACGTCACCGCCCGCGACCGCGAATGGGCCACCCGCCTCGACGTCATGCGCTCGATGAACAAGGCCCTCACCGAGCACGTCCGCGACCTCGACACCACCACCGCGGACTATCGGGGTCTGCCTCGTGGGTGAGGGCAACGCCTCCACACTGCTGGTGCCGCTGCTGGCACTGGTGATGGGGTTCTTCGCCTCGTGCACGGTCATCATCTCCGTGGCCGGTGACGACGACGCGTGTCTGCCGCTGACCGGCGGTGTCGACCAACCCGCCGACGCCACTCTCTCACCCGGCGCCAAGGTCAAGCCGATGAAAGTCAAGGACTTTCAGATCACCTCCGGCTACGGGATGCGCGACGGGACGATGCACGAAGGCATCGACCTGGCCGGGGCACTCGGCGCACCGATCTATGCCGCCGCCGACGGCACCGTCACCGCCGCCGGGACCGCCTCCGGGTTCGGGCACTGGATCGTGCTCACCCACAACATCAACGGACACGTGTGGTCCACGGTCTACGGGCACATGTTCGCCGACGGCGTGCTGGTCAAAGCCGGCCAGAAAGTCACCGCCGGACAACACATCGCCAAGCTCGGCAACGACGGCCAATCCACCGGCCCGCACCTGCATTTCGAGGTGTGGGATGGCGGGCACCGCGACTTCACCGGCGGCCGCTCGGTCGACCCGGCCGGGTGGGTGTCCACCAGCCCCGAGCCCGGCGCCGCCCCGGCCGGGCGAGCCCCGGCCCAACCGGGTAGTCCGCGGGTGCTCACCGCACCCCGGGTCCTGCCCGCCGCCGACGTGGTCACCGCCGCCGACTGGGATGCCGTGGCCAAGCACGAATCCGGCGGCAACTGGAAGATCAACACCGGCAACGGCTACTACGGCGGATTGCAGTTCGCAGCGTCGACCTGGACCGGCGCCGGCGGTGCGCAGTACGCGCCGACCGCCGACAAAGCCACCCGCGAACAGCAAATGGAGGTCGCCAACCGCGTCCTGGGTTCCCAAGGCTGGAATGCCTGGCCGACCACCTCCAAGAAGGCCGGGGTCACCGGCAAGAAACCCGCTCCCGCAGGCACGTTCCTCAACGCCGCCGCGGTGCCGCCACCGGCAGGCGCCCCCAGCGGCCCGCCCGCATCGTCGGGGCCATCGGGCCCGCTGCCGCCGCTGCCGAAGTCCAAGGGCTCCGAAGCGCACTTCCAGGTCGACACCATCCGCCTCGCCCGCGCGATCGCCGCCAAGTTCCCCCAAATCCAGACCATCGGCGGCTGGCGCGCCGACGGCGGCGGATACAACGACCACCCGTCCGGCCGCGCCGTCGACGTCATGATCCCCAACTACACCTCCGCACAAGGGATCGCGCTCGGCAACGCCGTCAACAAGTACATCCTCGACAACAAGAAGCACTTCAAGCTCGAGTACACGATCTGGCGTCAGACCTACTACCCGGCCGTTGGCAAGTCCAACGTCATGAACGACCGCGGCGACCCCACCCAGAACCACTTCGACCACGTCCACGCCACCGTCGAAGGCCACGGCATGCCCCGCGGCAATGAGGTCTACACCGCGCCCGGCATCACCGGCGGGATCAGCGCCGACGACGGCGCCGACTGCGGCCCGGTCGAGAACCAGCACGGCGGGGGAGTCGACAACCTCGCCGCCGGGCGGGTCCCACCGGCCTACGAGCCGTGGTTCCGCAAAGCCGGACTGCTGTGCCCACAGATCAGCTCGGCGTTCCTCGCCGGAATCGGCAAGCAAGAGACCGGATTCAACGCCTCCCTGGTGTCCCCCGCAGGCGCGAAAGGACCGATGCAATTCATGGACTACACCTACCCGTCCTGGGCCAAAGACGACGACGGCAACGGCCGCGCCTCGGCCACCGACATCGGCGACGCCGTCATGGCCGCCGGTCGATTCTCCTGCGCCAACGCCAAACAGATCGACGCCGCGATCGCCTCCGGGCGGGTGAAAGAACCCGCCGAAGGCCGCGAAATTCTCTACGCCTACGCCTACAACGCCGGAGTCGGCGCGGTGCTCAACGCCGGCGGAACACCCACCGGCGGCGACTACGACACCCAGACCCGCCCGTACGGCCAGAAAGTCATCGCCTACGCCACACAGTTCGCCGATCAAGGACTTCCAGAGAAGAACCGATGAACCACCACCCCCGACACCACCTCCTGGTCGTCCTCGCGATCGTGCTGATCGCCGCACTGGCCGGATGCTCCGGCAGCGACGACACCACCGAACCCGCACACGACCATAGCCACGGCGAGCACTACAGCAGCCCACCCGGCCTGCCCGATCGCGCCGAACCGATCGGGGTGTTCACCACCACGGTCACCACCATGTTCAGTTGGCAACCCGCCACCGACACCTCACCCACCGACGCGCTGCGCCGCACCCGCGCCACCCTCACCGGCCAGGCACTGGCCTCCGCCGACAGCTCGGCCACAGTGCGGCCCAGCGCCCAGTGGGGCGCCTGGAAACAGTCCCTCGACGTCATCACCGCCCGCGTCGAGGGCGCCTCGGCAGTGCTGATCTCACCGGACAAGGCCAGCGCGCGCGGCACCGTCATCCAAACCGTGCTCGGCATCGACGCCACGGTGACCTCGTTCCGGAAGTTCACTGTCACCACCGATCTCGTCCGCGTCGACGGCCAGTGGAAGGTCGCCACCTACCCCCGCGCCGACACCTGACCCACCGACCTCTCATCACCCCTCGAAGGAAGGCACACCATGCTCGACCCACAGAGCGTCCCGCAGGACAACAGCCGCGAAGTCGACGACATCTTCGACGAAATCCGCACGATCATGCGGCACTCCCGACGTCGCGCCGACGAAGCGCTGCGTGAGGTCCGCAACCAGCAGCACCGCCGACGTGCCCGACAGACCCGCGCTCAACAGCGCCTGAACTTCGCGCGCCACACTGGCGCCCACCAGCCCCGCTACACCGACACCAGCGCCGAACGTCACCCGCTGACACCGGATTTGATGGCCCGCTGGGCCGGGGCGCACGCCGCCGCCGATCTGGCGCGCGAAGCCGCGGCCGAGGCCGCCCGCGAGGGTGACACCGCCCGGCAAGCCCAGACCAATGCCACCGCGCAGCGCGCCGAGCAATGGGCGCACGCCTGGGATGAGCGGCTGCGCGAGGCCGGCGTCGACCCCGACAGCATCGGCGGCCGCGACCGCGACAGCGACCTCGGCGAGGTCGCCGACACCGATCTGCTCGACCAGGTCTCGGCCGCGGCCGCGAACTATGCCATCGACGTCGACGACGCCGCGGCCGCGGGCGGGCACCGCTCGATGAGTGAACTCATCGCCGACACCGAACCCGCGCCCGAAGCCGCGTTGATCGCCGCTGGCGACAGCGACTGGCAGATCACCCCGGTCGCTGAGGTCGGGGCCAGCGTCACCCTCGACACCGGAGCCCAGCTGTGAGCACCACCCATCGCCGCGACCGCGGCCAACACGAGTCCATGGTCGGTTACTACCTCGCCGCAGCCGTGTTCGCGCTGCTGGCGATCGTCTACGTGTGCTGGCGGGCGGGTTGCTGGCTCGCCGGTCAGCCCGGCCCGGTGCTGATCAACCCGGCCACCGCCGCCGTCGACGGCACCTTCCAGTGGCCGGCGGCCTCCACCGTGCTCCTCGTGGTCGCGGTCATCGCCGCCGCCGCGATCGCGGTCGTGGTGGGACGTCATCGCGCCGCCACCGCCGTGCTGCGTGAGTTCGACCAGGTGGCACAGTTTCTTCCCCGCCCCCGGGAACTGCACGCCATCACCGCCCGCGATGCCAAGCAATCCGCGCAGCGCCTGCGTGGCCGCGACGCCATCGCCGGGCACCTCGACTACGGGCTCGTGCTGGGATCGCTGATCGGCGCGGGCACCTCCGCGCTCTACATGAGCTGGGAGTGGGTCGGACTCGTCATCGGCGGACCCCGATGCGGCAAGACCACCGGCTACGCCATCCCGATGATCTGCCAGGCGCCCGGAGCCGTGTTCGCCACCTCCAACAAGCCCGACATCTACGACGCCACCCGCTGGGTCCGTGACCGCAGCGACCTCGATACCACTCCCGCCGCCAAGGCCGACACCACCCGACAAGGGCTGCGCGCACTGTGGGCCTATCGCACCCAGCGGCGCGAACCGCCACGCACCCGCGGCACCATCTGGCTCTCGGACCTCCAGCACATCGCCGGCACTCAGGGCCAGCAGTGGTGGTGGGACCCGCTGTGGTGCGTGCACGAGCTCTCCGACGCCCGCGAGCTTGCCGCGATCTTCGCCGCCGCCGAAACCGCCGAAGGGTCACGCCTGGACGCATACTTCGACGGCGGCGCCAAAGAACTGTTGGCCCTGCACATTCTGGCCGCATCGGTCGGTGGGGGAGACCTCAAGCATGTCGACGGCTGGCTCACCGACCCCAAACTCAAAGTCGCCCGCCAGGTCTTGACCCGCCACGGCCACCACGACGCCGCCGCCAAGATCGACACCGCCGCCAACCTCAACCCCCGACAGCAAGACGGCCTCTACGACATGGCGCGACGGTTCATCAACGTCATGACCGTGCCCGCCTACGCCCGATCAGTCCTCCCGCCCCAACGTGTGCGGTTCGACGGCGACAACACCGTCGGCAGCAACGACATCCGCCACGACCTGCCCAAGTTCGATCCGCAAGCGTTCGTCACCTCCACCGACACCATGTATGCCCTGTCGATGGAAGGGGCAGGATCGGCCACCGCGTTGACCACCGCATTGGCCGACACCATCTTCAAAGCCTCCGTCGCCCAAGCACGGCGCAACGGTGGGCGTCTGCCGGTGCCCGTCGTGGCAGTGCTCGATGAGGCCGCCAACGTGTGCAAGCTGCCCGAACTGCCCGACTGGTACTCCCACTTCGGCAGCCAGGGCATCGTCATCGTCACGATGCTGCAATCGCTGGCCCAGGCCGCGAAAGTGTGGTCCAAAGACAAACTCGACATGCTCGTCGACTCCTCGAACGTCTACATCTACGCCGGATCATCGAACAACGAGTCCTACCTGTCCGGCCTGAGCCGGATGATCGGCCAACGCGACGTCCGACGCCGCAGCCGATCACACTCCAACTCCGGTCTGGGATCGACCAGCACCAGCGAATCCTGGTCCAGCGAACCCATTCTCGGTATCGACGACCTCAAAGCACTCCCCGCCGAGCGTGCAGTGCTGGCCACCTCCGGCAACCGCACCGTTGTCACCACCAAGAACTCCTACTGGCTCGGCCCCTACGCCGAACTGATCGACGCCTCCAAGAAGGCCTGCGCGACTGAACGCGCAGCACAGCAGACAGCACTGACCGCTTCACCGCCCGTCGCCGCCACCACCCGGGAAAGGACCTTCTGATGACCACCCACGACACCACCGACACCCCTGACGACGATCCCCGCGCGCACTGGCGGTTTACCTCCGGCGCCGACTGGTTCACCAACTGGCTCAGCCACATCAAAGCCGGGCGTTTCGACCGCGACACCCGCTGGTGTGCGCAGTGGTGGCGCCACGACGAAGTCGTCATCCGCCTCGAGGAGCTGTGGAAGGCGTGGGAGACTGCCCGCCTGAGCGAAGACCCCGCCGCGCTGTCGTCGTGGTGGACCGCCCACCTCGACGCCCACTGGCGAACGCTCACCGCCGAGAACGGGCCGCTGTACCTGTGCACCCCCGAAAAACACACCGCCACAGACACACTCACCGACGCGAGCACTCCACCACCGCCGGGATGGTTCGACCCACCCGCTGACCACACCGCCGCCGCATAGACCGCGAAAGCCAGCTCATGCCGTCACTCATTCATATCGCGCTCGTCGGCTGCTTCGTACTGCTGGTGGTCCTGTCGATCACCGGCGTCATCGTCGTCACCAAAGCCGCGCTGCGCCAACGCCGACGACCGCCCAGACACCACCACAGACCTGACCACGACGGAGCACACCATGACGACTAAACCGACACCCACATATCACCGCACCCGAAGGAGACCCGTCGTCATCGCCATCCCGGCGTTACTGGCGGCAGCGTTGATTGGCGTCGCATCAGTCGCAGGCTGCGCGGCCGGTGATGTGGACAGGTCATCGTCGCCCCAGACCGTGGGATGCACCCAGACTGCGGTCGCTCTGGCTGAGCGGCTGCAGGAGCGGTACCCGCAGACCGAAGTATCGGTACGCCCGACCACCGATACCAGCCCACCGGCTGACCGCGGCCGCGTGGTGCTGGTCGGGATCAACAACTGGGCTACCGATGCCGGTCGCGCTCTCGGTGCCCGCATTGCGACCGCGGTGCAGCGCGACGCCGCCGTCGACCGCGTCGAGTACGTGCTGTTCAACCGCACCTACTGGCCTGGCGATCCGACGGCGTATCCGCGAGCGCAACTGATGGAAGACCGTGGCAGCCCGATCGCCAACCACGCCACGCACGTCCGGATCACCACCCAGCCCGCACCGTTGGTCGAGTGCCCTGATGCCTAATCCCGGCGACGGCGAGGACCCGCCGTGAGATGACTCAGGCCCTGGCAGGTGCGTCAACACCTGCCAGGGCACTGATCGGTCAGAGATCGAGCCTCTGACCAGTGAGAAACGATAGCCACCCCCGCGAGGACCGGCGTTGGCCGGGCCGGGCGGACCTCACTTTGGTAGGAGCTCGACGCATGGCACGCAACGCCACCCCTGAGGACAACACCCCCAATCTGTTCGATCTACTCGCCGACACCGACCCATCCGGGAAGCGAATGTCGGCACCGCAGAGCACTATGAATACCCACACCGAGGAGGACACCGATGTTTCACGATCTGCGCACGGCACTGACCGAGCGGTACGCCCAGGAACTGACGCAGATGGACCGCACACAGTTCGAGGACTTCCTGACCGCGGAAACGACGCGACTGGAAGCCGAGATCGCTCAGACGCAGTCGCAGACCGAGCTGGCGACGATCGCAGCGTGGAAGGACCAGCACGGGGGCAACGACCCGGACGTGCTGACGACGCAGCGGCTGTATCAGCAGGCCCGGTACTCGGCGGAGGAGACGGTGCTGGCGACGCTATGGGAGGGATTCAGCAGTCCCGAGGACGACGACCAGCCGGACGACGAGCCGAACCCGGACACGATGACCGGGATGCAACGGTGGCTGACGCAGTGGGCGATCGAGGCGAGCCGAGAGACCGAACGACTGACCGAACAGGTGTGGCCGGATCAGACACCACGGTTTCAGGTGTGGGCCGAGCAACTGCTGGAAGCACGTCTGACCGACGGACTGCCGGTGCCCGACGGGCCGGCACATCCGCTGGTTCCGGAGCTGACCGCGATGGTGGACGCAGCGCTGGCCGATCAGGATCGCGCCGACGCCGAGCGCGTGCGGAGGTAGTCGACGACGGCCAGGGACTGCTGTTTGAGTCCCTGGACGATTTGCGGATCCCAACTGACCCCGCCGTCGTCGACCCCGGCGGCACGCCGCTGCCACCCAAGGCCGACGACGCACTGCCGCAGGTGCCGCAGTCCGAGACCGGGTTGCCGCTGACAGCGTGGGCGAGCACCCGAGTCGCCCCCGCACGCCGCCCGGACGGCTCGGTCGTCTACGTCAAGGCCGACCATGTGGTGGCCGGCCTCGAACCCGACCCCATCCCCGACTCGGAGGCACCGGAACCGGAGCCGCCGAGCATCGCGGCCCTCGACGAGGCCACCACCCCGGCACCGACCGAGGTGGTGGCCGCGACCCGGTTCACCCATCCGGGGACGGTGCTCGTGCCGTCGGGGGCCAAGTCCCGCGCCCGCGCCAATATCGCCGCACTCGAGGTCCTCACCGAGACAGCGCGCACCGGACGCCCGGCGACGCCCGCCGAGCACGAGGTCCTGGCGCAGTGGTCGGGGTGGGGTGCCGCGGCCGACATCTTCGACGAGTCCAAGCCGGAGTGGGCACCCGAACGCGACCAGTTGCGCGCCCTGTTGGATTCCGAGCAGTGGCGTCAGGCGAAGGCCTCCACACTCAACGCCCACTACACCGATCCGGCGATCGCCCAGACGATGTGGTCGGCGATGACTCGCGCTGGGTTCGACGACGGGCTGGTACTCGAACCGGGTTGTGGCAGCGGAACGTTCATCGGTCTGGCCCCGCCCGGCGCGCAGATGGTGGGCGTGGAGCTCGACCCGACGACCGCTCAGATCGCCCATCTGCTCTACCCCGACACCCAAGTGCGGTTGGAGGGTTTCGAGACCACCCGAGTCCCGGACGGCTCGTTCGCCGCGGTGATCGGCAATGTGCCGTTCGGCGGGTTCACCGTGCACGACCCGATCCACAATCCGGCCCGCCACCGCATCCACAACCACTTCCTGCTCAAGTCGCTCAACCTCACCGCCCCCGGCGGCTACGTCATGGCGATCACTACGGCCGGAACGCTGGATGCCGCCTCGGACAAAGCCCGCCGCGACATGCACGCCGTCGCCGACCTCGTCGGCGCGGTCCGGTTGCCCTCGACGGCATTCGAACGGGTTGCCGGCACCCAGGTCGTCACCGACGTGCTGGTGTTCCGCCGCCGCGAGGCCGACGTCGCCGCACCTGCGGACGCCGACTGGCTGCATTCTGACCTCGTCTCCCTCCCTGACCGGACCGGCGAGACCACCGAGATCGGGGTGAACCGCTACTTCACCACCCATCCCGAGCATGTGCTGGGCACGATGCGTGTCGATCGCGGGCTCTACCGCGACGGGATGCTCGTCGTGGCCGCCGAAACCGGCAGCGATGTCGCCGCAGACCTGAACGACCGACTGACCAACATCGTCGACGCCGCACTGGAGCGCGGCGACGGACTGTTTCTCGCCGACGACACCGCCACAGCCGGGATGGAGTTCACCGCCGGCGCCCTGGACGCCGACGCCCTCTACGGCGAGGACATCCCGATCGGGCACGTCAGCTACGACGAGACCACCGGGGTATTCACCCGCCGCGGGATCGACGGCGACGAGCCGATGAAGGTGCCCGCGACCCGCACCACCGAGACCCGGCACCTGCTGCGGCTGCGTGATCTGTTCGCGGCCACGATCGCCGCCCAGCGCACCCAGAGCAGCCGCGCCGAGCGGGATGCGCTGCGCGCGGACCTCAACGAGGTCTACGACGCATACCTCAACACCTACGGCCCGGTGAACCGGGCGAAGCTGGTGGGCGGCAAGGAACGCACCGCCGAGGAAGCCGCGAAGAAGTTCACAGAACTCGAAGGCAAGTGGCGTACTGCCAATCGCGACGCCGACGGCGCCGACTATCCCGGCCCGCTGCCCGAGGATGTGGCGGCCGAGCTCGATGAGAAAGCATGGCAGGTCAGCGCACCCTCGCGGCGCCAAACCCATCTCGAGGCGGTCCGCGCCGATCCAGGGATGGCCGGCGTGCTGGCGTTGGAACGCTACGACGACCAGACCGGCACGGTCAGCAAGACCGCGGTGTTCTCCCGCGACGTCGTCGTCGCGCCGGTCCCGGTGCCACGCGCGGACACCCCGGCCGAGGCGGTCGCGATCAGTCTCGGTGAACGCGGCCGGGTTGATCTCGACCGCGTCGCCGAACTGCTCGACCAACCCGCCGCCGAGGCGCGCGAGTCGATCCGTGGGCTGGTCTACGCCGACCCGGACATGCCCGAGGACCTGGTGCCCGCGCCCACAGCGTTGTCGGGCAACGTGCGCGCCAAACACGCCCGCGCCGCCGAAGCTGCCCGTACCGATCCCGGTAACCGGGACTGGGCAGAGCTAACACAAGCACTGGCGCAGGTGATTCCGGACGACAAGCAGCCCTCCCAGATCGGGTCGGTCAAACTCGGACCGACCTGGATCGAGCCGCGCGACTACGAAGCGTTCGTGCGCGAGACCTTCGGCGCCACGAGTGCCCGAGTGACGCGCGCGGCCGGTTCGTGGGGCGTCGAGGTGCCACCTGACGAACGCAACAGCGCGCTGATGCGCACCGAGTATGGCGCCGACAATGCCGACAGGAAGAACAAGGCGCTCGATGCGATCGACCTCACCGAAATGCTGCTCAACCAGCGGTCGATCGTGGTCAAAAACCCCAAGCCAGCGCAGGAAGAGGGGGCACCGGAAGTCGATGCCCAGGCCACCATCCTCGCCCAGGTCCAAGCCGAGAAGATCACCACCGAGTTCCGGTCGTGGCTGTGGTCGGATGATGAGCGCCGCGACCGCCTCGTCGCTGAGTGGAACCGCCGCTTCAACACCTGGGTCCGCCCCGAGCACGACGGATCACGGCTGGCACTGCCCGGTCTGTCCCCGGTGTTCGAGCCGCACCCCTACCAACGCGATGCGGTAGCGCGGATTCTCGCCGAGCCGACGGTGCTGCTCGATCACGTGGTCGGCGCCGGCAAGACCGGCACGATGTTCATGTCGGCGATGGAGCTCAAACGCCGCGGCCTGGTCAATCAGCCGTGGATCGTGGTGCCCACCCACCTCATCGAGCAGTTCGGCCGCGAAGTGAAGATGTGGTACCCCGCAGCGAACGTACTCGTGGGACGCAAAGGCATGTCGCCTGAGGACCGCCGCGTGTTCGCCGCCCAGACCGCGACCAGCGACTGGGACATGGTCATCATCCCAGCCTCGGTGTTCTCCGCGATCCGGGTCCACCCCCAGCGCCGTGTCGACTACATCTCCGGCCAGCTCGCCGAACTCGACGCCGAATTGTCCGCGAGCGCAGGCGACATGACCCAGGCAACGGTCAAGAAGATCGAACAGGCAAAGAAGCAGCTCCAGAAACGACTCGACGCCGCGACCGATCAGGCCAAGAAGGACCACGGGGTGTTGTTCGAAGACACCGGCGCGGACTATCTGTTCGTCGACGAGGCCCACGAGTACAAGAACAAGGGCCGCCAGTGCGCGATCGACTCGCTGTCGCTGACCGGGTCGAACAAGGCCGAGGACCTGTCATTGAAGCTGGACTACCTGCGTGAGCGTCGCCAGCATCAGGCGGTCGCGGCCGGGCGGGTCATTACCCCGGGCGCTGAGCGGGTCGCGACGTTCGCCACCGGCACCCCGATCGCGAACTCGCTCGCCGAGTCGTGGGTGATGCAGCAATACCTACGCCCGGATGTACTGGAGGCGGCCGGGGTCCGCTCGATCACCGACTGGGCGGCGTCGTTCACCGCGACCCGCTCCGAGACGATTCCCAACGCCACCGGCACCAAACTGCGTGTCGTGTCGAAGGTGTCGGCGTTCGCCAACCCCAAAGAGATGTTCGCCATGGCGGCTCAGTACACCGATGTCGTTGTCCGTGAACAGGTCCCAGCCAATCTGCCCGTCCATGACGGGCGGCAGATCATCACCAGCACACCCGGTCAGGAGCGGCGCGATTTCATCGCCGATCTGGACTATCGGGCCGACCATCTCGACCCGCGACGCGCCGACATCGACAACGTGCTCAAGATCCTCAACGACGGCCGCAACGTTGCGCTCGACCCGGCGCTGGCCAACCTCGAACCGGATCCGGGAAACACCCGCGCCGATGCCGTGGCCGAACAGGTCGCCCGCATCTACCACGCCACCGCCGACAACGAGTACCTCACTGAGGAAGGGGAGCGGTCCCCGATCCGCGGGGCGTTGCAGCTGGTGTTCTGCGACCGTGGTACCCCGCGACCCGACGGCCCGTCGGTGTACTCCAACCTCAAAGACCTTCTCGTCGAGCAGTATCAGGTGCCCGCGGAGAAGATCGCGTTCATCCACGACGCCAAGTCGCCGTCGCAGAAACTGGCGTTGCAGGCCGACTGCCGAGCCGGTCGGATCGCAGTGCTGGTCGGGTCGACCTCGAAGATGGGCACCGGCATGAACGTCCAAGGCCGCCTGATCGGTCTGCACCACATGGACGTGCCGTGGCGGCCCGCCGATCTCGAGCAACGCGAAGGCCGGATCATCCGGCAGGGCAACCAGAATCCTCGGATCGAGATTCTGAACTACGTCACCGCCGGCACCACCGACACCGTCATGTGGTCGAAGGTCGAGTCCAAGGCGGCGTTCATCGAACAGGCCAAACGCGGCCAGCTCGACGACGTCGCCGAAGTCGACGACATCGCCGACGACTCCCTGTCTGAGGCGGCCGCCGCAACCAAAGCCGCCGCGACCGGCGACGAACGGTTCCTCGAAATGGCGACCCTGGAAGACGAGGTGAAAAGCCTGTCCGCATTGGCCAGCGCCCACGCCGACTCACGCTCCCACGCGCGGCGGGTCGTGGCCGCCGCCGACCGGGCCATCCCACGATTGGAAGCCAGCATCGAGAAACTCGATCTTCTGCTGGCCGGTCACCAGGAGTGGATTGACGCCGGCAAGGAGTTCGTCGTCACCGGAGACCGGCCCCGGTCGAAACGTCCGGAACGGTCCGAGGCGCTGTTGTCGCGGGTCACCGCGGTCTACCACGAGCTCAAAGGTGCCGGCATGAAGCAATCCATGCCGATCGCGTCGATACCGTCAGGGCTCCAGGCGCACGCCTCACGCGAGTTCGCCCAGGACAAGATTCACGTGTGGCTCGATTGCCCCGGGCGGCCAGGGTTCACCCTTGACGCCCCTCAGGTGTTCACCACCAGCGAGCGGCGCACCGCGACCGCGTCCGGTCTCGCCACCCGCCTGGAGAACCTGTACGCCGGGCTCGACGACACCCGTGCTCAACTGGTCGCCGACATCGCCAGCTACCGACGCGAAGTCGAGGTCAATGCTCCGCGTATCGACGCACCGTTCGGCCTGGCGGAGGAGTTGCAGACCAAGCAGGTTCGGCTGCGGCAACTGCGGATGGAGATCGAACAGGCCCAACAGTCCGAGGAAGCGGTCGCCGCCCGCCAAGCCGCCGAAGAACGGATGCGCAGCGCCGGTCGCGGACCCGGCTGGAGTCTGGAACTCAACCCCACCCCGGTCATGGTCGAAGAAGCCGGCCTCGACCATGCCACCGAGTACATCGCCGCGATGAAACGCTCCCACCAACACCAAGCAGAGCTCTACCAGGCCGAGAAGGACACCACGACAGCAGAACCGGGAATCGGAACACTGCTCGCGGACACCCGGCCTGCACCGGACGCCGAGCGCACACAGGCCACGGACGCGCCGCAATCGCCGCACGATCCACTCGGTGAGGGCACACAGCCCCAGCGCGACCCGGACCTGGATCTGTGAGTACAGCAGCGACGTTCGCCGCGTTCAGACGGAGGCGTTGGCGGGTGCGCGCACGCTGCCGCCCCCCCGATGCCGCGCTCCGCCCTGCGGGCAAGCAGATCGAGCAGGCCGCCTCGGACCTGACTCGCCAACGGGCAACCGCTCTCAACAACCCGCCACGTGAAGGTCACCTGGCCCCCGGAGCACACGCCCGCCGATCGGCCGTGACCCACACCGGACAGGCGTGGCTCGCCACGCGCGACCAGCGTCGCCGGGCACGTCTGTCCCGGGTTCGTGATAGAAGCGAACCGCCACACCCGCGCACCCATCACCAGCAACCGATACCGAACAGGACGTGACCTCATGCCTTTGCCAACAGCTCGACTCTCCACCGCCGTCAAGACCATCGTCGCCGGACTTCTCATCACTGCCGGCCTCGCCACTGGTCTCGGCCTCGGTAGTGGGCAAGCGCAGGCGAAGATCGACGACGGCCGATACAAGTACCAGCTGGTCATGTACGGCGTCATCCCCTACCCGGAATCCAACGCGCGAGTGATCGGCAACCGCCTCTTCCAAGACATCTACGGCGTCGGACCGTGGAATGCCACCAACAGCCACATCACCCAGACCCGCAACGGCGGCATCGTCTCAATCGCCGGCGACCCAGTCGCGCACTGGTACTCCCGCATCGAACTACGCAAAACACCACACGGCTACAAAGGTGTTCTGTTCGCCGGCGGCGTCCCCACCGGCGACGTCTACCTACGTAAAGTCCGCTGACCACACAAAGGGTCGCGCAGGAAATGCCTGCGCGACCCTTGCCGTTCGGGCGATCGGACGGACCGGCGCTGTCAGGCGGGCGGTGATGGCCAACAGTGACGTTCACCGCGTTCCGACTGAGGCGTCGACGGGGAGGACATCCTGGCACTACCATTCGCGATGGCAAAGGTCGGGGTTATGAAAGGGAATACACGATGCTGACGAGGTCGGGGATACGCGCGGGGGTGGCGGGTGCGGCGCTCAGTCTCGCGGTAGCTACCGGTGGGGCGATACTGACGGGTCCGCCGGCACAGGCCGCGCGGATCGCGGATGAGTGCACCCTCGAGTTCGCGGATGTTGCGCTCGGTGGCAGTGGCCGTACGTTGCCGGACTCCCGGCCCATCGACGCAGCGATCATCTGGTCTGGTGCGGTGTGGGAATCGACGGCGCCACCGATCTCATGACGGGCGAGAGGTCCGGGAAATCGACCAGTGACACGGTCGGAGCGGTACGAATGAGGGACGCGAACGGTCGCGGTGTGGCGATGCCGAAGTCGGATAGTCGCGGCATCATCCGGCGGACGACCTCAGCGTTCCGCGCAACGACCCCCGTCATGGGGGTGCTGATGCGGACCGTGGACGTCATGCCTCACAGTCCAATGCGGTCGCTCAGGTGTTCGGTATTTCTTTTCGTCGCGGTGCGCGGCGGCATTCCTTCGCTCGGTGGGAACGTTTAGAACAGCTTGTACGTCGATCGGTTCACTGTGAAGCCGTGGCCGGTGTCGAAGTTGCGGCAGGTGGTGCCGGCGTCTCTGTCGACGGTGCAGGTGTAGCCGGAGACGAAGATCGGCTGGTTGTAGGGGAGAACGCGAGACTTTACGTCGCTGATGAACTGGTACTGCGGGTCACCGCGTTGCCGAAGCTGCCCGTGCTCGCCGTTGAGAGAGTCGATGGTGTTGGCTGTCTGAAAGTCTGGATGTTGGTTGATGGTCGGGGCCGCAGAGGGGAGCTGGCCGTGGCATCCGGCCGAGGCCGCACCAGGCGTGCCGATGATCGCGCAGGCGAAGTAGCCAGTAGGGCTCTGGAAGTAAAAGCCACTCTGTCCGTCGACTTGGTCACTGGCCCGGTAGTAGTCGTTGTTGTCGACCCAGTTGGCCGCCACCGGCACCGAATCGTCCTGCGACAGGACCTGATCACCGCCGCGGTCACAGCGGTACATGTAGCCGGACATGGCCAGGTTCCCGTAACCACCGTCGCGTCCGCAGGACCAGCCTTCGATGTCCGGCGGCGCGGCTTCTCCCACTCCCGGGATCGCGCTGATGATGCGGACCGCTTGTGCGCAGTCGGCGTGGCCGCGGTTGATCACGATGCGCCGAGCCTGGGTCGATTCGCACACGGTCCCGGGACCTCGAACAGTGGCGTCGACAGCCTGCGAGGGCGCCACCGACCCGTCGGTCACCGATGTCGGCGAGGACGCCTCAGGCGACGAAGTCGATTGCGTTGCTGTGGATTGGGTGGAGGTCGCCACCTCTGCTGATTGGTCGCCGTCGCCGCATCCCGCGAGCGTGACGGCCAAGGCCACGCTGACACCCAAGGCGGCGAAGTAGCTCCGCCCGACTCTGACTCGTCTCAGGCCCATAGACAGTGATCCCCCTCATCGACCGTGCCGTTACGCTAGCAAATTCGCACGTTCTCGACGCTCCACGATCGGTCAGTCGGCGGGCGCTGCCTGCCGTGCCCAACTTCTTGGGGTTGAGCGAGGGTTAGTCGCCCAGACCAGAGTCGTGGCCCCTATCCCTGGCTGGGGGTAGGTCGGAAGCGTGGGGCACGGGCGAGTGGGGTGCTGCTGTGGGGGTTGCTTCGGGGTCTGGCGGGTTGAGGGCAACCCGGATGGCGTCTTCGGCGTCGCGTCGGGCGGCGGGTAGCGCCTGGCGGCGGTCGCGTTCGGCTCGGCCGTGTTCGATCGCTACCGCGGTGGTGTCGCGGTCGTCGAGGGTTTTCTGTCGGAGTTCGCGGGCGCGGTTGTCGGCGTGTTCGGCGGCCGCGAGTTCGCTTGCAAGCATGGCGGTGTCGGCGGCGCGGGCGGTCAACTCGTCCCACTGATATTCAGGGATACCGACGTCCCGACGGGTCTGTTCGTGGGCGGCGGCGAGGTACTGGTGCTGACGCTCGGCCGCGGCGACTGCCTCGGCGAGGCGCTGGTGGTGCTGGTCGTGCTCGGCTCGTGCTTTGCGGCCGCGGCCGGCTGGCGGCAGTCCCGCCAGGGCGGCGCGCGCGTCGGCGACCCGGGCAGCGGCGTCAGCGAGAGCGTGGCCGGCGGTGCGGGCTGTGGCGATGCGGTCGACGGTGGCGGCGAGTTCGGCGTGGTCGGCGCGCACCCGCGGCGTCTGCTCGGGCGCGGGTCGGCTGGTTTTCAGGTCGTCGACGGCGAGGGTGTGGCGGCGGGTGAGGGTGCGTAGGTGCGCGGTGAGCTGGTCGTCACTCATGGCGCGGAGCGGGTCCTGGTGGAGCCAGTCACGCAGCTCGGCGTCGGCCGCCGGTTCGGCGACCGCGGTGGCGGTGGCTTCGGCGGCGGGTTGCGTCGTCGACGGCGTGACCGCGTCGGGGGTAGCGACGGGTGCGGTGGCCGTGGTGGGCATGAGGTAGGTGTCGCGGTGGTGGTGAGCGGTGTGGGTGAGGGCGTGGACGTGGTTGAGGCGGTTGTCGATTCGGTAGATGCGGGTGGTGAGGTCGGCGCGGCGGGCGCGCAGGTCGGCGAGGTTGAGTTCGTCGAGTTCGGCGGCTTGCAGGCGCATGAGTTCGACGTCGGTGTCGGTGACGCGGACACCGCCGGATTCGGCGATCGCCGTCTCGAGGCGGGCGTTCGCGTCGTTGTAGACGGCGGCGAGGGCGTCGCGGTCGGCGGTTGCGGCGGTGATGCGCCAGTCCAGGGCGGTGGCGTCGGCTTCGGCGCGTAGCGCGGCGAGGTCGGGTGCTTCGTCGTCGCTGAGGGGGTCGTGGTCGGTGGTGTCGGCGGCGCGGAGCTGGGCGGCGGTGCGGCGCAGGGCGGTTGCCTGGTTGGTGAGGTCTTCGATGAGTTGTTCGGCCATCATCAGGTCGTGGTGATGCCCGGCGGTGTCGGCGGCCGCGGCGAACTGGTGGTCGGCGGCCGCGCGCAACGCCAGGACACGTGGGGCCATGGCCTGCTGGTGGGCGCTGGTGCCGGCGTTGATCGCCTCGCGCAGCTGCGCCATGTCGGTGCCGAGTTCGGTGAGTTGGGCGGTGAGTTCGTAACGGAGCGCGATGCATTCGGCCAGGTCGGTCGGCGCGGCGAAGCGGTCGGGTGCAGCGACGGCGTCGGCGGCGAGGTCGTCGAAGTCCAGGTCCTCGTAGCGGTCGAGGTCGTCCGGGTCGAGGACGTCGATGCCGGTTTCCGGCGGCGGTTCGGTGGCGGTGAGCGCGGCGAGGTAGTCCTCGTCGACGCCGACGTTCTCGTCGAGGTTGTTGCCGGGTTGTCCGGTGCGGGTGTCGGCCCAGGGGTCGGCCAGTCCGGCGGCTTCGGCGGCGGCTTCGGCGGCGGCTTCGTCTTCGGGGGTGGGCGGTGCCGGCGGTAGTGGGGTGGTGTCGGTGGCGTGGCTGCTGTAGGTGACGAGCAGTTCGACTCGCCAGGTGAGTAGTCGGGCGTATTCGTCGAGGCGGACGGTGTGGTCGTCGTCGGTGCCGCTGTGGAGCAGGGTGTCGGCAAGGTCGAGTAGCTCGTGGGGGGTCCACTGGGCGGAGTCGGCGGCGCTGACCGCGGCCACGAGTGCGGGCCAGGCACGGTCGGTGAGGATCGCTTCGGCGGCCCGGTCCCCGACGATCCCGACGAGAGCGTCGGCCCAGTCGGGGCGCAGGCCGGTGTTGGTGGCTTCGGCCGCGGCGGGGGCCAGCTCACCGGACAGGCGCCACCACAGAGCGGCGGCTGGCATTTCGGTGGGCAGCGGGTTGTCGGCGAGGGCGTCGCGGGCCAGAGCATCGACGTTGAGGCCGGCGCGGGCGGCCAGCGACAGGTGGTCGGCGAGTTCGGGCCAGTACGGGTCGGCGAGCAGGTGGGGGTCGAGGTCGCGGGCGAGGTCGGCGTAGCGGGCGGCCTCGGCGGTGGTGGTGACCAGGGCGTCGGCGCGCTCGGTCAGCGCGGCGTGACGCCGCGCCAAGGCGATGGAATCTGGTCGCGGTCCGGCGGGACGCCGGTCGGTGTCGTCGACGCCGCGGGCGGCGCGGAACACGGCGAGTTCGGCGACGAGCTCGCCGCCGCGTTCGGCGTCAGCGAGGAGCAGCGGACGCGCCCACACGGGGGCGGTGGTGGCGTCCCAGGCGTGGGCGCGTTCGGTGACGGCGGCGGCGAGGTCGGTGACGAGGGTGCTGCGGCGGGTGAGGTAGGGCGCCCACTGTGGGTCGTCGAACCCGGCGGGTATGCGCGGCAGCCAGGGCAGGGGTCCGCCGCCTGCGGAGTGTTGCTGGGTGGGGTCCAGGCGCCAGTCGAGCACGGCGGCCGGGTCGGCGGCGGTGGCCAGTTCGCGGTGGGTGATCGCTGCTTGCAGCCGCGCGATCGGGTCGTCGCCACCGAGGGCCAGCGTGGCGAGGTGGGTGCGCAGGGTGGGCCAGGCTGCGCACGTGGTCAGTGTGCCGGCGGGGGTGCCGGTGTGGGTGCTGTAGAGGGTGTCGGCGTCGTGTTCGAGGTCGCGCAGCGCCTTGGCGCCGAGGGTGTGTTCGGCGGCCGCACCGAGGGCGTGGTCGTAGGCGGCGGCGGCCCGGGACAGACGCAGGAACGGGTCGACGGCGTCGCGTTGAGCGGTGGTCGCCGACTGCTGGGTGCCGTCGCGGCCGAGGATCGCGGCCAGGGTTTCCAGCCCGGTCTGGGGGTGGCGGGCCTTGGGGGTGGTGGCGTTGTGCGGGTCGGTTTCGGTGGTGGGCAGGTAGATGTGGTTGCCGTGGCGGCCGCGGGTCATCGCGACGTAGAGCAGCTGGCGGTCCAGGGCGTCGGAGCCGATGACGTGGCAGGTGTCGGCGGTCATGCCCTGGGCGGCGTGGATGGTGGAGGCGTAGCCGAGGGTGGTGTGTTCGGCGACGTAGTCAGCGGGTAGCTGCACGTGCCGGTTGAGGTCGAGGTGCGCGGCGGTGAGGGTGCCGTCGGCGCCGATGTGGGTGACCCGCCACCGGTCGCCGTTGCGGACCCAGTCGGTGGCCGACAGGCGCAGATCCCGGCGGTTGCTGCGGGTGCTGATGATGTCGCCGACGCTGGCGGCCAACCCATCAGACAGGCGCAGCTCGGGGCCGCGGAGGCGGGGGTCGATGCCGGCGAGACGGTCGGCGCGGGCCCGTTCGTTGAGGGCGTTGACGGTGTCGCGAGTGGCGGCGAGCATGACCGTGTCACGTCCGGCGGCGCGATCACCCAACCAAGCCAGGTAAGCGTCATCGGCGGCCACGGCGTCAGACTCGACGTGGATGCGGCCGTGGTCGGCATAGAAACCGAGCGCGGCAGGGTCACCGTCGCGCAGCGCCAGCGACGCCGCACCCTCGGCGGCATCGGAGAACCGCACCACCTGGCTCAGGGTGAGAGCGCCGGTTTCGTGGGCGACGTCGCGCAGCACACCGCCGGCCGAGATGGAGGCGAGCTGTTGGTCGTCGCCGACCAGCCGCACACTGCCACCGCGGGCGGCCACACACCGGATCACCTCATCGAGGTCGGCGGTCGAGGCCATTCCGGCCTCGTCGACAACGACGAGGGTGTCGGGTCCGATACTGGTGAACCAGTCCGGCTCCTTGGGTGCGTGATACCCGGGGTCGGCCAGCTTCATCTGTGCCGCGGCCACCTTCGCCGCGAGCTCAGGATTGCCGACGGTGCGCGAGGGCGGCGTCGCGGCCAGGGCGCGGTCGCGGCTGGCGTGGGCGAGTTGGACGAGCTTGGCGGCGGTGTCGGTGGTGGTGTCGAGTTCTTCACGCAACACCGCGGCCGCGGCGGCGGTGGGGGCCAGTCCGATGAGGGTTCCGCCACTGTCGGTCCACGCCCGGGCGAGGGTGCGCAGGGCGGTGGTCTTACCGGTACCGGCGGGCGCCAGCACCAGTTGCACACGGCGCCCGGAGGTGGCCAGTTCGCGCACCATGGCAGCTTGGCCGGCGTTGAGTTCGCGGCCGTTGGCGGCTTGCTCGAGCAACGCGATCTCGACGGTGGCCTCGTCGAGGCAGCGGCCGTCGGCGCGTTTGGCGGCGGCCACAATCCGGTGCTCGGCGGCGAGGATCTCGGTGCTGGTGTGCAGGGCGACGTCGTGGCGCACGAACACCGATTCGCCGTTCGCGCGGCGCAACACTTCCGGCTCGCCCAGGTCGCCGTCGAGGGCATCAGAGGACACCGCGACGCTGGTCTCGGCGGCCAGTGCGGTGTCGACGATGCGCTCGATGGCGGCGGCGAGTTCGTCGGTGTCGGTGATGCCGGCGAAGTCGCGGACACGCAGTTGCCGTTCGGCTTCGGCGCGCAGATGCGGACGCTGCCAGCGGGCGCGGGTGGACGAGATGGTCTCGATGCACGCACCGGCAAGGTCGGTGCACAACTCGTCGGTGAACTCCGGATACTCACGAGTCCGGGGGCGCGGGTGGGTGACCTCGTGCACGAGGTCGCTGATCGCCCGATCGCCGCCCAGGACGCGACGCGCTTGGCTGCGCCAGGCGTGGCGTTGCTCGGCATAGGAGCGGGGTTCGTGCTTGGCCTCGCGGGTGTCCAGGGTGGCCCGCTGGGCCAGATCGAACGCCTCACCGGTCGTAGGTTCGCGGCCGTGATCGGCGTGAAACTGCTGCGACAACTCCCCGAGACGGCGCTCGATCATCGCGCGTCGCGACGACCACTGCGTCATCAGTTCGGTGGACACACCGTCGATCTCGCGGACCGGTCGCTTCCGGGCATCGGCCTGTAGGCGTTCGCTGAACGAGACCCCGAGATCGCGCTGGAGGTAGAGCTCGATGCGCGAGTTGTACACCTCCGAGGCCGACACGGTGGCCTTGAACAACGGGGTGCCGTCCAGGGCCATCCACCGGGTGATCCCGGCGGCGTCACGCACCCGCACCTTGTTGGAGATGGCGACGTGGGTGTGTAGGTCCGGGTCCCCGGCGCGGGAGTCTCGGTGGGTGAACGCCGCGGCGATCAAACCGTCGGTGTCGACCTGGGCGATGCCGTCGGTTCCCAACCGCGACAGGCACGCTTCGCGCTCGATGAACGCCAGTGCATCGGCGACCGCCTGACGGTGGGCGGCCTCGATCTTCTCGGCCATCGGCAGCGGCGCGACCGCCCACAACGCCGACACCGATTTCACCGGACTGAACGTCATGTCGTAACCGGCCACCGCCGACTGACGCCGGCGGCTTTCCTGCGCGATAAACCCTGAGAGCTCGCGCGAATCCCGCGGCGGGCGACGGTAAGTTTGCGTGAATCGCTCGCGGCCCAACTCAGTCCGCAACGCCGCCCGGGTGTCGTCGTCGATGACCGCATCCCACCGCTCGCCGCGGGCGAGATTGTGGTCGCGGAACACCACCGCCAGTTCCTGTAAGAACTCCGGGAATTCGTTGTAGACGGCGTAGGCGTTGCCCAGTTTCGTCGCCGCCAACGCCTCGGCCGTTCGGCAGTCCGAGGACGCCACAGCGTGCTGTTCGATCGCGGTGGCGTTGGGGTGGCGACCCTCGCCGAACAAGGCCTTCATCTGCACCGCCGACACCATCGACCCGGCCTCGACGGTGCGCTTGCCGAGCAGCTGCTCCGACACTTCCAGCCCGGCCCCGACATCGCTCAACCCGGCCAGCCCAGACCCGATCCACTGGCCCGGGGAATCGCCTTTGGCGCTGTAGTAGTCGGCCAGCGACACCCGCCCCTTGTCGGTGGCATCCATCGCCGCAACGGATTTGGTCAGGTACTCATAGCCGTCGCCGGCGGTGAGCTTGTGGATGGTGGCGGTCACGGCCGAATCACCGTCGGAACGGGCGCAACTCGTTGGTCCGGATCACCGCATGGACGCTCGCGCGGTGCGCCCGGACCAGCTCGGCAATGACTCCGCTGGCGACCTCGTCGCCGCCCTCGATCCGCTCGGCCAGCGTCCCGAGAAGTTCCGCGGTGGCGGTAGGGGAGGCCAGCACCTGGGCCACCGCATCCTGAGCGGTCATCCCAGTCGCGGCGGGCCGGTCGTGGCGGCGGACCCACGCCGCGCGGCGGCAGTTCGTCGAGCACCAGCGACGCGGCCGACCGCGTCGCGGTCCGCCGTCTCCGGGCAGCACGCCACCGCAGTGATCGCACGCCCCGGCACCGGCCATGGCTGCATTCTGGCACATGAATTTCGTCGGACGAATCCGGAATGCAAGAGGTGTGTGGGAGTTATCTGATTTTGCAGATCGGGGGAGGTGGTGTGGAAAGTGGTGGCGCAGGGGTGTTGGTGCAGGTGAGAAGGCTGAGGGGTGGGACTGGGAACGCGGAAACGGTGGCGAGGTTGAGGGGGAGTGAGGGTGAAACGTGCACCGAGAACGGGCGTGTGGCGGTGGCGAGGGGGCGTTGGCCGGCGTTATCGTGGCTGGTATGCCGTCGAACAATTCAAAACTCACTGCCAGTCAGGCGCGCGCTGCTGCGCGCAAACGAACCCTCGGGGCGTTGGAGACGCGTCGAGCCGAGGAACGCGCGAAACTCGAACGCAGACTCGAAGCTGAGTTGCGGGTGATGGAAGCCAACGAGGCCAACATCGCCGAGTTCCTGCAAGCCGACTCCGAACTCGCCGCTGCCGAAGCGGAACTGCGAGTGATTACCGAACGGTCAGCGAAGGCGAAAGCCACCGCGCTCGCCGCGATCGCCGAGCGGGTAGGAAGTGTTAGTGGCGCCGCCGATCTCGTGGAGATCAGTGCCGCGAAAGCCAAGACGCTGCTGCGTGAGGCGGGCCTGTCCGTCGCGACGAAGAAGGCCACCCCCAGCGCGGAGCCAACACCGAATCCTGTCGCGCCGGATGCGGCCACCGATGAGACCCGCGGTGAGCCATCCGATCCGGCGGTGATGTCGGCCTAGGGCTCTACGGTTCGGCCATGAGTGTCGACCCTGACCACGATCAACTCGGCCTGTTCGCGGTGCCGGCCACCCACCTGGCGGTCGGCACCGCGACTCCGTCGCCGGGTGTGGTCACCGACCCGACGCTGATGCCCGATGCTCGCGCCGAAGAACACTTCTGGCAGCACGTCGTACTCACACCGCGTGGCTGCTGGTACTGGATCGGGGCGATCAGCTCGCCCGACGGGTACGGCCGATTCACCTTCCGGCGGAACAACCGTCAACGAGCGATCAGTGCGCACCGTTTCGCGCTGCTGCTGGTGCACCCCGACCTCGGTGCCGACGCCGCCGACATCGGCGAGCACTACTGCAATGAACCTCTGTGCGTGCGCGTGGATTCCGCCCACGTGCGTATCGGCACCCAGACCAACAACCTCACCTACGCCGTCGGTCTCGGCCGCCACCGCGGATCACGACCAACCACCGCTATCGACCGCGCCGCGCGTTCGATCATGCTGCGCACCTACCTACGCGACGGCGGCGACCCCGACCACGCGCATCGGCTGTTCCAGCCCGTACCGTCCGCGGCCGCCGACCAGCTCGGCCTGTTCTGAAACAGACACCCGCCTTGTGTTAGTGCCCGGGCGCTCACGCGAGGGGCACAAACCGCATTGCGGCGTCGTCCCGCCCCAAGGCCCGAAAGAGGACTTCGATGCTCGAACTCGAACCCACAGGCTCGCAGATCGTGAGCGGGCGTTGGCAGTTCAACGCTGCGCGCGTCGGCGCGCTCGTGATCGCGGCTGCGGCGTACGCGGCCGCGTTCGGCGAAGGTATCTCCACAGCGATCGACCGCTACGGGCAAGGCGCGTCCACGCAGCCGTTCTCCTGGTCTGGGGAAGTGCTGGTGTGGTTACGGCTTGTCGTCGCAAGTGGTGCGCTCGTCGGCCTCAGTTGGCTGATCCTTCGCGAACTCACCACGAGGCCGTGGTGGTGGTCGTGGCCGCAGTGGACTCGCCGCCCTCCGCTGTCGCGCTCGACCTACGTGGCGTGCGTGAGCGTGTACGTACTGAGCGTGTATGCCACCCTGGGTCTTCGGTGGCTCGTCGACCTCGCGCTGCCAGCGCTCGCCGTCGACGACACGAGCACAACAGCGCAGCGTCCGTTGGCGGCCGCGGTCATCGCGGGACTGAGGGCCGGGTTCGGTGAGGAGGTGTTCGTTGTCGCGGTGCCGATCGCGGCGCTGGCGATGTGGCTGCCGTCGACTCGTGTGGGCTTGATCGCGGCGTTGTGCGTGCTCGTTCCGATGCGGCTGGCCTATCACGTGTACTACGGGGCCGGCCTCTGGGTGAGCATGGGCCTGTGGGCAGTGGTGTCGGCGTACATGGTCTGGCGATGGCGCGACTACCGGCTCGTGATCGGGTTCGCGTTGGCGCACGCGGCATACAACATCTGCGAGGGCTACGCGTTGGCCTTCTGGGGGTTAGTCAGTGTTGCTGCGGCGGGCGTGGTCGCGCTCGCGCTGACGCATCGGGTCCGCACCGGACGGTGGATCACCATGGCACCGCCGCTGCGGGCGCCCGCCCCTGTGCGCGTCTGAGGTTCGGCTATCGCGGGCACTGGCCCCAGACACCGGCTCGGGCTGCTTGCGCGTCGCGTTGGGCGGCGGCGAGGGCGTCGGCGTGGCGGCCGGGTTGGTGGTTGTAGACGTAGGTGCGTGCCCACCCTTCGGCGACGAGTGTGTGGTTGAGCATCGTGTCGCCGATCCAGACGTAGGCCAGGGCGCGGCCGTAGCGGTCGGTGTGGTCTTGGGTGGGGTCGTACTCGAGGTGCACGGTGGTGCCGGGGGCGGCGAGTGCGCGGGTGCGGTCGCTGGCTTGCGGGCCGCACGGCTGGACCGGGGTATTGGGCTTGCGGACCTCGGGGGTGTCGATGCCGAGTAGCCGCACGGTGAGCGCGGGATCGGTGTCGGTGGAGACGGTGATCGTGTCGCCGTCGATGACTCTGGTGACCACTGCGGGCGTGGTACCGCCTGATGGCCGCGACGGCGCAGCAACAGAGGTCGTCCGCGGCCACAGGTCGCCGGGTGCGGGCAGGGCGTCGACGACGCCGCTGAGGGCCACGAATGCTGCCACGACGAGTGCGGCGAGCAGCGCGAGGCGCAGCACGGTGCGGGAGGCGAGACGGGTGAGGGTGCGCATGGACAAGGGCTCCGAACGAGGCGGGTGCGGGCAGGGGTCAGTCGAACAGCGACATCTGCTGTTCGGCGGCGGCGGCGTCGGTGCGGTCGATGTAGGTCTGGGCCCAGTCCTTGACCACGGCGACGGGTTCATCGAGGGCGGTAGCGACTTGGTCCCAGGTGAGGTTGTCGACGTGGCGCAGGGTGTAGGCGTCGGCGTGGAGCTTGGCGAGGTCGGCGGCCGGGTATCGGATGTCGGTGGTGGGCATGGCGGTGTTCCTTTCGATGTCTTAGTTCGGGCGCAGGTTGGACAGTCGGGTGCGGTGTTCGCGTAGTGCGATGCCGTGGGCGCACATGTAGTCCCACAGTTCGGCTTCGGGGAGGTGGTCGGCGGCGTGGGTGATGCCGTCTCCGGCGGCGCGGTAGCGGCGGCGGTAGGCGTCGGCGACGACCATCGCCGCGTAGTGGCGTGCCTGGATGCCGTCGGCGCCGGCGGAGGTCGCCGCGACGAGCGCGCGGGTGAGGCGCTCGGCGCCGAGGGTGGCCGCGCGGCCTTGGCGGCGTAGTTCGTGGGCGACGGTGGTGGCGTCGTGTGCGCGGCGGGTCCCGTCGGCGATGAGGTCGGCGATGATCGTGAACAGTTCGCCGTGGGCGGGCACGTAGAAGTCTTCGGCGCGGACCAGGCCGACGATGTCAGCGAGGTCGTCGTGGTGGGCGGGTGTGGCCCACAGCAGCGCCGAGAGCAACAGGACCTCGGCGTGGCCGGTGTCGCTGGCCCACCCGTGGCCATCAGCGAGCGCCGCGTCGTCGTGAGCGGCGGCGCTCACCGACGGGTCGGGTGGGGTCGCGGCGGGCATGGTTCAGATCACCTGGTGGCCTCGTGTGGTGTCGCCGCGGCCGTCGTAGTCATAGCCGAGGAAGTGGCCGCACTCACGGCGGGCGCGGTCGGCCAGTTCGAGGGCCTGATCGAGCAGGTGGGGAAGCACAGCAATGTCGGCGCGGCGAGTGGACACCTCCGTGAGCGGGAGGCGGGTGAGGTCACCGCCTTCGTAGACGGCGATGACGATCGGGTGAACGGGCGACCATCGCGGGTTGCTCGGCGCGAAGACACCGGCGCCGTTGTCGATGAGTGCCTGCCAGTCGTTGTCGATCATCACCACGACGTCGCGCGTGCGGGTGTAGGCGAGGTGCCCGCTGCGCTGCGTGCCGAAGGTGGTGCGGGTGAACACCAGCCCGGTGGTGGCCGTGATGTCGGCGAGAGCGGCGTCGAGGGTGTCGCTCATCGGAGACGCCGTTCCGCGCGGGCTTCGAGGGCGGCGAGCATCGCTGTGTCGTCCTGGGCGGCGAGCGCGATCTCTTCGGCGGCGCCGATCTCGCACTCGGGTGCGTGCGGATCGCTGAAGTGTTCCCCGCACCTCTGGCAGCAGTCGGAATGGATGTTGGCCAGGGTGACCTGGATGATGTTGTCGTCGAAGTTGGCCACGTAGGCCAGGCCGTTGGGAACGGCGATCCTGACGACAAGGTCTCCCTCGACGTCGGCGAGCGTGGCCTGCACCTGGGGTGCGGAGGTGTCGGCGGGATCCGCTGCGGCGGGGGCGGCCCACAGTGAGGCGTTGTCGGCGGCGATCGTGAGGCCACCGAAAGTCCACTGGGTGTGGTCGTTGGTGGCGCTGGTGGTGGATGGACGGCTCATCCTGGTTCTCCTTGGTCGGTGTACTTCGGGGTGGGTGTCGTCGACGGCAAGTGCGACACCCACGTTGCGGGACTGGTCGGGTCAGGCGGCGGTGGCCAGTGCCTTCACCCGATCGGGGCGGAATCCGCTCCATGACTGCTGGCCGTCGTCGACGACCACGACGGGGGCCTGCTGGTAACCCAGGCTCATCACGTAGTCACGGGCGTCGTCGTCGGCACTGATGTCGACCACCTGATAGGCCAAACCTTGCTTGTCCAACGCTTTGTAGGTGGCGTGGCATTGAACGCAAGCGGGCTTGGTGTACACGGTTATGGTCATTTCTGAAGCCTTTCTTCGGTGGCTGTTTGCTTTCTTCTATTCTATATCTATAGGGCTGTATATGCAAGGGCTGCAACGTCTTTCAGTAGTCGAAGAAATGCACCGAGACATGCTGTTAGGGGTCCTTTGAATGCCCTCCACCTCACCTATTCCAGGATTCTTTTATACGTTTGGAAATCTCCAGAGAAACACGCACCGAATAGCTTCGGAATTGCAGGGGGTTGCGTGACTGCGCCGGTAGGCAAGAGGGCCCTGGCCCTCGGGACGGCTACTGGCGGCGTTGAGAGTGGCGGGGCCGGCGTCAGCGGATGGTGGTGATGAGCGCGCTCGGTGTGGTGTGCAGGGCGCGGGCTATCCGGGTGAGTGTGACCACGGTCGGCGCACGCTCGCCCGCCTCGATGCCGCGCAGGAAGGTCCGGCTGGTGCCGACGGTGCGCGCCAGGGCTTGCTGGCTGATCTTGAGTTCGGCGCGGCGGGCGACGATCGCCGCACCGACGGCGGCCATGACGGCGGTCTCGTCAACGCTGGCGACGGACGGGTCGCTCGACATGGGATCGGGCCTCTCGGAGACGGTCGGTGATCGTGTGGTGTCGAGCTTGCCAGAGCCAGGGAAGAGCGAGAGCGTGCCGTGCCCGACAGACAGGTCGGGCACGGCACCATCGGTGGTGTCGGTCATCGGCCGAGGGTTTCGGCGGCGACGTCGTAGCCTCCCCACAGTGACCGGCCCGGCACGGCTCGCCACCCGTGCGGTCCGCGGCGGGTGATCATCGGGTAGCCCTGGGGACGGTCGGTGCCGTGCAGTTCGGTGACGGTGGTTTCCCAGTTGCGGCGGGTGCGGCGCTTGGGTCCGTCGTCGTAGGGCGCCGAGGGCACGATCGGGTCGTCGCGCCATCCGGGGAAGCAGTGGTCCAGGCCCAGCAGCGCCGCGTCGGTGTCGTCGTCGACGACCTCGGAGTGCCAGCCGCAGCCTCGGCAGAAGCTGCGCGAGACCAGATCACCCACGCACAGGCAGCCGCGGTGCGATGCCCGGTTGCATCGGAGGTCGGTTTGCAGGGTGATCGGGATGCACGCGCTAGTCGGCTCCCGGCTGCTCGCGTATTCACCGATCGCGACGTGCCAGCCGTGCGAGTCTCGCAGGCAGGCAAGGTCAGGCCACGCCTGGCTCCACTGCGTCATCGCGTGTTGATAGTCGGCAATCGTGGTGCACCGCAACGTATACAGCCTGGGCACGCCGGTCGTGCGTTCGGCGGTCTCGCGTTCATCGCGGGCCGCTTCGGCGAACATGTCGAGTTGCTGGCCGGGCGAGGGCACCGCGGTCGCTGATGTCGGGAGGGTGGTTGTGGTCATGACTTGGCTGTACCCCATAGGGTGCATATTGTGAACCCTATGAGGTACGTGCTTTCGGCGGTCGTATCGCCGGGAGTCGCACGGTCGCAGCAGCATTCACTAAGAGGGGCATCGCATGTCATGGAGCTACAGCAACATCGCCGCCAGCCCGAGCGCGCGTGAGATCATCCGCGCCACCAGCGTGCTGCAGACCGGCCACGCCGAGCTGGTGCCCATCGAGCACGTGCACGCCATGGTCGATCTGACCTGGTCGCAGTGGGCACTCGGTCTCGCCGAAATCCTCACCACCGGTGTCGGGGTCGTCTTCGGTGATGACGAGAACCGCGAATGCCTGTTCCTGACCCGCACGCCGATCTACGCCGCCGACTGATACCCGCGACGTCACCTGAGAGGACACCCAATGACGCGCCGACCTACATCATTCGACCACCACGACATCGACCTGCTCGATCTGCTCGACGGCACCGCTGAGCGCATCGAGGAGCAACGCCGCCTCGAGGCCGAGGTCGCCGCCCTGCGCCAGCTGTGGGAGCAACGTCGCGCGGGGCGACCCGACGGCCTGCCCGTACCGACTGGTGAGGACTGGTGCGGACGCTGCGGGCAGAACACTTTTGACTACGGGCTGGTCATCAACCACGACCTGGGGTACCTCGGATGCCCGGTCGAGGTCGACCCCACCTGGTCGAAGTACCAGTGTGTCGGCTTCCGTGGCGCCGTGGGTTACCCGTCGGGAACGCTGACCGTCGACGACCTCTGCGACCGCTGGGATCGCCAGTTCTTCCCCGACTGCGTATGCGGACACCCCTGGGGAGTGCACACCCATGCCGCCCACCCCACCTGGAGCTTCGCCTGCGGCACTTCCTGTGGTTGCCTGCTCTATAAGGAGTGAACGACGCGCCATTGCCGCGTGGCGCTGAGATCCCTCAGTCGTCTGCGCTGGAATCAGCCTCGGCGGGGTCATCACCATCACCGGGCCTGTCGTCGTCGATGTCGTAGCTGTAGCCGTAGTCGTGAAGTTTGCGGCGGGCAGCCGCAATGCGCTGCTGGAACTCTGGGGAGCGCACGATCTTGGCTAGCTCGGAGACGAATGCCTGTCGTTGCTCGTATTCTGCTGCGCCGCGATCCCGCTTGAAGGATTGCAACAGGTCCGCAGCTTCGCTGTTCCTGGCCACCACCCGAGCTATCTCCCGGTAGTCCGCGTCAAGCTCTGGATAAAGCTCTGTGACCCTCATTCCCCCATGTGGCGTGCCCGCGGAGGTCAGTGAGACTCGCGCGTGCTTGACCTCGTCGATCACGTCCTCGTCTACATCGGCGTTCAGGTACTTGTTGAGGTCATCGAGGAAGGCGTCGGTACTGATGTGGTGGTAGCGGTGGCCGGTCTCGTCAGCGAACTCCCGTCGGAGGTCGGGCAATGTCCCAAAGTCCTTGTCATCGACGATTTGACGCCAGTCTGCCTTCATGTCGTTGCTCACGAACAACACGTTCTGCTCGTCAGTTTTGGCCAGGTCCATCATCTCCATCCAGATGAGCGGGTCTCCGATTCCGCCGTCGCGTTTGGACTCATCGGCTCCGGTCCCGGGGGGCATGGCAGCGGCGAGCCGAGCACGCGCTTGGTCCTCCCGTGCCTGGAGGTCGGTTGCTGTCCGCCGCTTGCCGATCTGACCGGGATCGGTGAACAGCTTGTCGATACGGTCTCGGATCGGGTCAGTTATCTGAATTTGTTTGGGGTGGAGGATGTTCGACTCTCGCTCTGTCCGCAGTGCTTCGCTGACCGCGGTCGCGGCTTCTTTGAATGCCTTGTCTATCGCATCGAGTAGCCGTTCCCGTACTTCTGTGTCCTTGACATCCTTGACCGCTGCGCGGAGGTCTTGCAGGAGTGGACTGTGGGCGCCATTCTTCTTGGCCCCAGAGATTAGGGTCGTAGCTCTTGAGTATTGCTTGGCGTGTTCTGCTGCGACAGTCAGTCGTCGACGGTGGTATTCGAGGCCGGCGCGGTACGGAAGGAAGAGGCGGGGACGGATCTCGTCCCGTTCGAGCTGGGCGAGGATCTTCTCGCGGGACTCTTTCGATATCCGGTACAGGTCGAGTAGAACGTTGGCATCCAACGCAATTCTGGCTGTGGTGACGAAATCGCGGCGCTCATCGTCGCCATCGGCGGGGTACCACTCACCGAACACCTCACGCATCGCGTCCTCCTGCCTCCTGCCTTCGCTGCCCTGTGCCCGCTTTGCGGCGGGCCGCTGGTCAAATCTAGAGCTCGGGTCCGTGGTCGCGGGAGCGTTCTGCCGGTGGCTCTGGCGGCCGGGTAGAGGTCTCCGGTTCGGATGTTCGAGGCGCCGTGCGTGGAGCGCGGGTGTCGCCGAGAAGTTCTCCGATCGTGCGTGTTCCCTCCGACGTCCAAACACCGTCGTTGGGGTTCCACCGGCCGTGCCCCGTTACGCGTGTCAGGACCGGTTCGATGAGGCTGTTGGCGGCCGTGAGCGCGGCGTCGGGCTGGTGCAGGTTCGCCGGCAAACCGCTGTGGGCGGCGTGCTGGGGGTAGTCACGTTCCCAGGTCGGGTTGGGCAGGACCAACGGCACCGGGATTGTCAGACCGCGGCGGTGTTCTTGGTGGCGGATCGCGGTGTGGAGCTGCTCGGCGTCGAATGACTGGGTGCGGGCGAGGATGACGAGGTCGACCAGATCGTGGGCGCGGGTGGAGGGGGTGTCGCCGTGGGTGCCGTGTAGCTCGTAGAGCGCGGCGACCTTGTCGGCGACCGCTTCGGCGGCGGCTTGCATCCGGATCACGGGCATGGGGTCGAGTTCGTCGAGCGCGAGCACGGGGTGAGGGCTCAACATCTCGGGCGGTAGCAGCATCTCTCGGTGGGTGGCGATGTCGAGTTTGGCGTTGGAGAACCGTTGTCCGGCAATGTTGTAGTGGATACGTCCCGCGAACAAGCCTGGGCTACGGGTCGCGGTGATCGTGACGTCGAACTCGCCGAAATCGCCGGGGCCGGGTTGGACGGCCTGGCGCAGCGATCGCTGCATGTGTTCGGCGTCGAGGCGGGTGGCCAGGTCGGCGTCGGCGGTCGGGCGGGCTTGGGTCGGGACGCGGAACTGCAGGGCGGTGCCGCCGGTGAGGATCCACTGGTCGGCGTCGGGGGAGCGGAACAGCCGGGCCAGGAACAACTGGAGGGTGACGGCGCGGGCGAGCTCGTCGCGGCTGAACCTGCTCGTGCGAGCTTCGGCGGACAGGCGGGCTCTCAGTCCGGCGCGGAAGGCCTCTTCGGACGCATAGGGCATCAGCCGACCAGCACCGGCCCGGCCGGCATCTGGGCCTGATCGAGCAGCGAGGCAAACAGGTCGGCGCCGGAAGCGTAGTTCCAGCGCGGCGCGGCCCGGTCACACACTGCGATCAGTTCGTCGGCGTCGACCAGTGACTCGCTCAGGCAGGTGTGCAGCGCGGTCCCGATGTGCCCGCCGTCGCCGTGGGTGAACAGCAGGTCAGCCACGGTACGGGCGGGGGTGGTCACCGGCAGTCCGTCGACGAGGTCCCAGTCGCGGCCGCGGTCGCCGATCGGCCGGCGCCAGGTGCGCACCGAGGGGTCGCGGACGCTGATCCGGTGCGGGCTGCTCAGCTCGAGGCCGGATGCGGTGATCGTGCCCAGTCGCAGAACTTGGGCGGCGGCGGCGTGACTCACCACGCTGTCGGGGTGGGCGCGGCGTTCCTCGATGTCGGCGGCCGGGTGCAGCGCCAACCACTGTGCCGCCCAGTCACCGAGGGTCGTCCAGGCCGAGGACTCGGGGAGCTCGTAGACGCCGTGATGCACCCGGACGATGGCCTCACGCTCGGCGAGCCGGGCGAGTACGTAGGGAGCGACGCCGAGGTGGCGGGCTTGGGCGGTGGTGAACAGGCCGAACTGGCGATCCGCCAGGTCGCGGATCGCGCCCCACCGGCCAGCGTCGATCATGCAGCAATAATAGCAATCGGTGTGGTGGGTGACCGGCACGAGAACACTTCCTCTCCTGCTGGGGTGTGGGTCTGACCGGCCCCGGCGTGGCTGGTTTCGCCGGGGCCGGTGATGGTTACGCGCCGCGGGGGTGCAGGACCTCGCGGAGTCGGGTGCCGATCCACAGGGGCACGGGTGGGGTGACGGCGTTGCCGTAGCCGTCGATCTGGTCGCGGCCTTTTCCCCAGACGGTGAAGGTGCCTTTGTGGTCGCCGAAGTCGGGGTCGAATCCGCATCCGCGGCCGACCTCGTGGGGGGTCATCATGCGGAAGAAGCACTCTTCGAGGGGAATCTCGGCGAGGGCGTCGCGCCAGTGAGTGGCCAGCAGGGCGGTGGTGTCGCGGCTGGTCATGGTGCCGAGGGGATCGGTGAGCGGGTGGGCGGCGGTTTCGGTGCCGGTGCTGCCGTTCTGTTTGAACCAGCCTGCGAGCAGGGCGGGGTCGCCGGTCGCGGTGAGCAGGCCGGGGGTCTGTTCGGCGGTGACTGTCGGCATGGCCTGGGCGTGGCTGGTCGGGGTGGTGTGTTTGCGGAAGGGCACCACACCCGAGGACACGATGCTCAGGGTTTCCGAGCCGCCCTGGGTGGGCAGGGCCTCGTCGAGGCCGCGTGGTGCGCCTTGGAAGTTGTTGATGGCCATGGCGACTGGGGGTGTGAGCAGGCCGGTGGCGTTGGTGGCGGTCTGGGTCCACAGTGAACCGTCCTGGGTCTGGTGGAGACCGTGATCTCACCAGGAGAATGCCGGTATGGGTGCACTGAGGAAGTTTGATCCAGAGACGCGTGAGCGGGCTGTGAGGATGTATCACGACCACCTCGCCGAG
>NZ_JAFFZF010000028.1:0-76335 GCF_016924115.1 Gordonia sp. BP-119 | reverse complement strand
AGCCCACCCCGCCCGCCGAGCCTGTCGAGGTGACCTCGAAGGCACGGCAACCCCGGCGCGCGCGAGCCGAGCGGACCGGATCATCGGAACCGAAATCCGACGCGAACTCGCCGAAGCACGCGGCCAAGCGTCCGGCGAGTCCCGCGTCGAACACCCGTCGCCCCCGCCACGAGCGCGGCGACGCCCGCGGCGGCCGCCGGCCCGAACCGGCAACCCCGGCCCCTGTCGACCGACTGGGCACACCCCGCCGACTGCCCAAGGGTGGTCTGCGCGTGGTGGCGCTCGGCGGGATCGGCGAGATCGGCCGCAACATGACCGTCTTCGAATACAACGGCCGTCTGCTGATCGTCGACTGCGGTGTGCTCTTCCCCGAGGACGCCCAGCCGGGCGTCGACCTGATCCTGCCGGACTTCCGCTACATCGAAGACCGCATGGACGACGTCGACGCGGTGATCCTGACCCACGGCCACGAGGACCACATCGGCGCTCTGCCGTTCCTGCTCCGGCTACGCAGCGACATCCCGGTGATCGGCGCGAAGTTCACGCTCGCCCTGGTCGAGGCCAAGTGTCGCGAGCATCGCCTGCGACCCAAGCTCGTCGAGGTCGTCGAAGGTCAGAAGACCTCGCACGGCCCGTTCGAGTGCGAGTACTTCGCCGTCAACCACTCGATCCCGGACGCCCTGGCCGTCGCGATCCGGACCCCCGCCGGCGTCGTGCTGCACACCGGCGACATCAAGCTCGACCAGCTGCCCCTCGACGGCCGGCTCACCGACCTCGCCGGGTTCAGCCGCCTCGGCGATGAGGGCGTCGACCTGTTCCTGGTGGACTCGACCAACGCCGAGGTGCCCGGTTTCGTGACCCCGGAACGTCAGATCGGCGGGGTGCTCGACCAGGTCATCGGCAAGGCCACACAGAGGGTCATCGTGGCGTCGTTCGCGAGCCACGTCCATCGCATCCAGCAGATCATCGACGTGGCGCACACCCACAATCGGCGGGTCACCTTCGTCGGCCGTTCGATGGTGCGCAACATGCAGATCGCGCAGGATCTCGGCTACCTCTCGGTACCCGACGGCGTCGTCGTCGATCTCGACACCGCGGCAACCCTGCCCGACCACCGCGTGGTGCTGATCTCCACCGGCTCGCAGGGCGAGCCGCTGTCCGCGCTCTCCCGGATGGCGCGCGGAGAGCACCGGCAGATCAACATCCGGGCCGACGACCTCGTCGTGCTGGCGTCCTCGCTCATCCCCGGCAACGAGAACTCGGTGTTCGCCGTCGTCAACGGGCTGGCCAAGCGCGGCGCGACCGTCATCACCCAGCAGAGTGCGAAGGTCCATGTCTCGGGCCACGCCTCGGCCGGTGAGCTGCTCTACCTCTACAACGCGGTGCGCCCCTCGAATGCGATGCCCGTGCACGGCGAATGGCGGCACCTGCGCGCCAACGCCGCGCTCGCGGTAGCGACCGGTGTGCCCGAGGACCGGGTCGTCCTCGCCGAGGACGGCGTGGTGGTCGACCTCGTCGACGGTCGCGCCGACATCGTCGGACGGGTTCCGGTCGGGCACGTCTACGTCGACGGCCTCTCGGTCGGCGACGTGGGGGAGTCGACGCTCTCCGAACGGCTCGTGCTGGGGGAGGGCGGATTCATCGCCATCACCGTCGCCGTGGACGTGACGACGGGCCGTGCGGTGAGCACACCCGAGGTCTCCGGACGCGGTTTCTCCGACGACCCGGACGCGCTCAAGGAGGCGGCGGACATCGTCAACCAGACGCTGGATTCGCTGGCGGCCGAGGGTGTCTCCGACACGCACCGGATCGCCCAGGGGATTCGCCGTGCGGTCGGGCGCTGGGTGTCGACCGCCTATCGTCGCCGTCCGATGATCGTGCCGACGGTCATCGCGGTCGGGGACTGACCGGCGCCGAGGAACGAGATCCCGGCGTTGTCGCTACCGTGGTCGTGTGACCGGAGCGCAGAAGGAAAGAGCAGCCCTCGTCGAGACCCTTCGAAAGGTGGGCCCCGACGCGCCCACCTTGTGTGAGGGCTGGACCACCCGCGATCTGTTGGCGCATCTCGTGGTCCGGGAACGACGCCCCGACACCGGGCCGGGCATTCTCATCCCGGCTTTCGCCGGCCACACCGAGAAGGTGCGAGCCCAGGCGACGTCGAAGGACTGGGATGCCCAACTGGCGTTGCTCGCCTCGGGGCCGCCGGTCTACTCGCCGTTCAAGCTGATCGACCGATTCGCCAACCTGGCCGAGATGTTCGTCCACCACGAAGACGTCCTGCGTGGCGGCGCCGACCCCGACGGGCCGTGGACGCCCCGGTCGCTGGCCCCCGAACTCGAGGCGGAGTTGCGCACGCCGGCCAAGTCGATGGGCCGGATGACGCTCAAGAAGGTCCCGGCCCGCGTGACCCTGCGCACCCCGGACGGCGAGGATCTGGTGACGGCGGGATCGGGTGACGACGTCATCGTGACCGGTCGTGTCGGTGAGCTGGTGCTGTTCGCGTTCGGCCGTACACCGGTCGACGTCACATTCGCCGGTGACGCCGCCGCGATCACGGGCGTCCGCGAGAGTTCGCGCGGCCTCTGAGCGATCACAACTTCGACACGCATCCGTTGTCTGTGTTGCCCGTGTGACTGATGTGACCGCTGCCCACTAGTCTGTCGGTATGGCTTCGAAGGCAAGCACGGGTACACGCGCGTCCTCCGCGCGCGGCGCTGCTGGTTCCACGCGCGGTGGATCCGCTCGCGGTGGTTCGGGGCGGGCGAGTTCGGCTCGAGGGAGTTCGACCGCCGCTCGCCGCTCGACGGGTGACGGTTCGAAGAGCGGCGGTTCGAAGAGCGGTGGCTCGCGTCGTCAGACGGGCGCCGGTGCCTCGACGAGGTCGAAGGCCGGGGCATCGCGGAAGAGTTCCCGGTCCGCTGCACCAGCGGAGTCGGTGGACCTGCATCGTCGTTCCGTCGCCGCGGCCGGGGCGTCCGCGGTGGGCAAGGGTATCGGTGCCGGATGGTCGTTGTTCGCGCGCGGCGTCGGCAGCGCCGCCCGGGCGGGCTCGGGCGTCGGCCGCGGACCGCGCACCGAAGCCGTCGGAGAGTTCGACGACATCGACGACACCGACCCGGACTTCGAGGAGTTCGACGACGGGCCCGACGGCAACGGTCGACCCCGGCCCGGCGGTCACAGCCATCGGCGGGACGGGACAGCACTCGGTCTCCTCGCCTTCGGCCTGCTCGTCGGCGCCAGTGTCTGGTTCGGTGCGGCGGGTCCGGTGGGCGCCTTCATCGAGGCCCTCATCCGCGCGGTCATCGGGTCGGCGGCCGTGCTCGTGCCGGTCGGTCTGCTCGCGCTGGCAGTCGTCCTGATGCGACGGCCGGCCGCCCCGGAGCGACGCGGCCGCTACCTGTCGGGTGGGTTCCTGGTGATCCTTCCGCTGCTCGGTCTGATGCACCTCGTCGCCGGTGCGCCGGTCGACCTCCCCGGACGGTCCGGCGCGGCCGGGTTCGTCGGCTTCGCGGTGGGCACGCCGTTGACCGCGGGTGTCACCGCGTGGGTCTCGGTGCCGATCCTGTTGTTGTGCATGGCATTCGGCGTACTCATCCTCAGCGGCCGAACCGTCCGCGAGGTCGTCGACGCCGCCGCCGGTTACCTCGGTCTGGGTGTCGGACGAGGCGACGACGCGCCCTGGGACGACGACGAGTGGGATGCCGACGCCGAGAACTACGACGATCCGGATTTCGACGAACCCGATACCGAGACCGACAGCGCCGAATCGGATCCCTGGGACTCCGGCGCGCTCGAGTCGCGGTCCCGGCGTCGGCCGTACTCGTCGAACCCGTACGACAACTACCCGCCGGATTCGGCGCCGACGCGGACCTCGGGACGGACGTCGCGGCGCAAGCCCGCCGACGTCGCCGACGTCGCCCCGCTCGAGGAGGCCGTCACCGAGAACTTCGCGGATGCCGACCAGCAGGTCACCGAGGTGATCGCGTCGAGCCCCCGTACCCGTGCCACCCCCGCTCGGCGGGCCGCCGCGCGATCCGCGCCGCGCCCCGCACCCGAACCCGAGCCCCGGCACGAACCCGATCTCGACGACGAGATGACGGACGAGGGGATGTCGGACGACGAGGCGTTCATCCCGTCCGATCCCACCGCCGACGGGGACTATCGCCTGCCGCCCGCCGACCTTCTCATCGAGGGCGATCCGCCGAAGATGGGCAGCAGCGCCAACGACGACATGATCGACCGGATGACCGGCGTGCTGGAGCAGTTCAAGATCGACGCCGCGGTCACCGGATACACCCGCGGGCCGACCGTCACACGATACGAGATCGAGCTCGGCCCGGGCGTGAAGGTCGAGAAGATCACCGCGCTGCAACGCAACATCGCCTACGCCGCGGCAACGGACAACGTGCGCCTGCTCGCGCCGATCCCCGGCAAGTCCGCGGTCGGTATCGAGGTCCCCAACTCCGACCGTGAGATGGTTCGCCTGGCCGACGTGCTGAACTCGCCGTCGACCCGGAAGGACAAGCATCCGTTGGTGATCGGGCTCGGCAAGGACATCGAGGGAGATTTCGTCAGCGCCAACCTGGCGAAGATGCCGCACCTGCTGGTCGCCGGGTCGACCGGCTCGGGCAAGTCGAGCTTCGTCAACTCGATGCTCGTGTCGCTGCTCAGCCGTGCGACGCCGGAGCAGGTGCGGATGATCCTGATCGACCCGAAGATGGTCGAGCTCACCCCGTACGAGGGAATCCCGCACCTCATCACGCCGATCATCACGCAACCGAAGAAGGCCGCTGCCGCACTCGCCTGGCTCGTCGAGGAGATGGAGCAGCGCTACCAGGACATGAAGGCCTCGCGGGTGCGCCACATCGACGACTTCAACTCGAAGGTCCGGTCGGGAGACATCACCGCCCCGCTGGGCAGCGAACGCGTCTACAAGCCGTATCCGTACATCTTGGCCATAGTCGACGAGCTCGCCGACCTGATGATGACCGCGCCCCGCGACGTCGAGGACGCGATCGTGCGGATCACCCAGAAGGCGCGCGCCGCCGGCATCCATCTGGTGCTCGCGACGCAGCGTCCGTCGGTCGATGTCGTCACCGGTCTGATCAAGACCAACGTGCCGTCGCGGCTGGCGTTCGCGACGTCGTCGCTGACCGACTCACGCGTCATCCTGGATCAGCCGGGTGCCGAGAAGCTGATCGGCATGGGCGACGGCCTGTTCCTCGCGATGGGCGCCAACAAGCCGATCCGCATGCAGGGTGCCTACATCACCGACGAGGAGATCGCCGCGGTCGTCGATTTCTCCAAGGAGCAGGCCGAGCCGGAGTACACCGAGGGTGTCACCGCGGCGAAGGCGGGCGACAAAAAGGACATCGACAGCGACATCGGCAACGACCTCGACGATCTCCTGCAGGCGATCGAACTGGTCGTGTCGAGCCAGTTCGGGTCGACGTCGATGCTGCAGCGCAAGCTGCGGGTCGGGTTCGCCAAGGCCGGCCGTCTCATGGACCTGATGGAGACGCGGGGAGTGGTCGGCCCCAGCGAGGGATCGAAGGCGCGTGAGGTGCTCGTGAAGCCCGACGATCTGGCGGGGGTGATCGCCTCGATCACCGGCGGCGGCGACGAAACGGACAGTTCCGGCACCTGACTCGGGTCGCTGACCTGCGGTTTCTGCAGGTTTCCTGCAGTTTGTGTAAGGTAGCCGGAGATCCATGAGGGGAGTATCCCCAAAGCGGCGTCTCCGTCAATACGGTCACGATTCGCAACGATGCCGATCATCGTCGCGGCCCTGACCCGGAGCGTCGGCCCCCGTTCGGTGGGAGAGACCTCTGGCTCGTCAGCTCATGCTGCCTGCTGGAGGTTACAAGTGGATGTTTCGCTGTCCGTATGGCTGATCACCTGTGCGGTGATCCTCGCCCTGTTCGCGTTCGACTTCTTCACCCACGTGCGCGTGCCCCACGCGCCGTCGCTCAAGGAGTCGGGCATCTGGTCGGCGATCTACATCGGATTCGCCGTCATCTTCGGTCTGTTCGTCTGGTGGAACTGGGGATCGACCTTCGGCGGTGAGTACTTCGCCGGTTACGTCACCGAGAAGGCGCTGTCGGTGGACAACCTGTTCGTCTTCGTCATCATCATGGCGAAGTTCGCGGTGCCCAAGGAGTACCAGCAGAAGGTCCTGCTGCTCGGCATCCTGATGGCCCTCATCATGCGCGGCATCTTCATCGCCGTCGGTGCGGCCGCCATCAACGCCTACAGCTGGGTCTTCTACCTGTTCGGCGCGTTCCTGATCTTCACCGCCGTCAAGCTGCTCCGCGAGAGCGACGACCCGGTCGAGCACGAGGAGGAGCGCGAGACGCGTCTCGAGCGCTTCGTCAAGCGTTACCTGCGCACGCATGACTCGTACGACCGCGACAAGCTGTTCACCCGCGTCAACGGCAAGCGCCTCGCGACCCCGATGCTGATGGTTCTCATCGTCATCGGCTTCACCGACGTGCTGTTCGCGCTCGACTCGATCCCGGCCATCTACGGCCTCACGTCCGAGCCCTACCTGGTCTTCACCGCCAACGCGTTCGCCCTGATGGGTCTGCGTCAGCTGTTCTTCCTCATCGGCGGACTGCTCGACCGCCTGGTGTACCTGTCCATCGGCCTGTCGATCATCTTGGCCTTCATCGGCGTCAAGCTGGTCCTCCACGCCCTGCACGAGAACACCCTGTCCTTCATCAACGGTGGCGAGCACGTGGCGGTCCCCGAGATCTCCACCGGGCTGTCGCTGTCGGTGATCCTCGGTGTCCTGGTGATCACCACGGTGGCCAGCCTGATCAAGAGTCGCGGGATGGCTAAGACGCCTGAGGTCGAATCCGCCGGCGACACGACCGACTCGCCGGCACCGAAGTCCAAGGACTCCTGACCCGTCCACGTCCACCCGTCGCCGACGGGTGGACGTGGCATCAGCCCGGGAACGGCCCGAACACCTGCGTCCACTCGTCGAGGCGGATGGCGTCGACGGCCTGATGCGCCTGGAACGGGTCGTTGGCGAGGAATGCCTCGGCCGCCTCGAGGTCGGCTGCCCGAATGACGATGAGCGCGCCCGACCCGTCGGGATAGGGACCGGCGATCAGCACGTTGCCCGCCGAATGTTCTTCCGCGAGCCACTCCCGGTGCAGCGGTCGGTGCTGATCCCGCAGGGCGGCCTTGGCTGGGCGATAGGTGTACTGCACGGCGAAGAACGGCATGGTCACTCCTGCTCGATGGTTGCCAGCATCCGGGTGTTGCCCAGGGTGTTGGGTTTGACATAACTGAGGTCGAGAAACTCTGCGACGCCGGTGTCATAGGACCGGCACATCTCCTCGAACACCTCGCGCGTGACCGGGGTGCCCTGGATCTCGGCGAAACCGTGCCGCGCGAAGAAGGCCGTCTCGAACGTGAGCACGAAGACGCGCGAGAGCTGCAGTTCGCGGGCGACCGCCATGAGCCGGTCGACGAGGAGGTGGCCGATGCCGCGCCCTGCGTGGGCGTTGTCGACGGCGACCGTGCGGACCTCGCCGAGATCGGCCCAGAGCACATGCAGCGCACCACAACCGACCACCAGGCCGTCGACGTCGGCGACCCAGAACTCCTGGACGGACTCGTAGAGCGTGACGAGGTTCTTCTCGAGGAGGATTTTCCCGGCGTACTGGTCGATCAGTTCTTTGATCCGCGGGACGTCGGAGGTGCGCGCACGACGGATGACGACGTGATCGGCGGGGGACATGGGAATTCAGCTTAGTCTCTGCGATGGGGCGACCTGTGCACGTCGTTCACCGGGACTGCCGATACCCTGATGGGCGTGTACTTGAGGACTGCCCTGAACTGCGGCACGACGCCGCGGTCAGGAGCGAGCTCATGACCGACCGGATCCGGCGGGCCGTCGAAGAGAACGGCATCGCCAATGTGGGCCGCGGGCCCGACCACATCACCGACCCGGTGGACCCGGTGCCGGTGGTCAACATCGCCAATGCACTCACGGTGTTCCGGATCGTCCTGGTGCCGGTGTTCCTGGTGGCGCTGTTCATGGAGTCGGGCGAGTCGACGCTGTGGCGCACGATCGCGACGATCGTCTTCGGGGTCGCGGCGTTGACCGACCGGTACGACGGGATGATCGCGCGGCAGCGCGGCCTGATCACCGACTTCGGGAAGCTGGCCGACCCCATCGCGGACAAGGCCCTGATCGGCGGTGCCCTCGTCGGGTTGTCGATCCTCGGCATCCTGCCGTGGTGGGTCACCGTGGTGATCGTCGCCCGCGAGGTGTGGGTGACGGCGCTGCGTTTCTGGGTGTTGCGGCACAAGGTCATCCCGGCCAGCCGCGGCGGCAAGCTCAAGACGCTGCTGCAGGCGCTCGCCATCGGTCTGTACCTCCTCCCGCTCGGCGGACCGTGGCAGCTCGCCGCCGACATCCTGATGGGACTGGCGGTGGTGGTGACGATCTACACGGGTCTGGACTACACCTGGCAGGCGGTCAAGGTCCGGTCGGATCGCGATGAGACCGCACGCCGGCCGGTGGCACCGCGCGGACGTGCTGTGGGAGGAACCGGCGGCGGTCGCTGACTTCGACTATCGTCGATCAGACGGTGCTGCCCCGACGTGGGTGCCGACGCCGCCGGTGCCGCGGGGAACCCGTCGGGACCGCGAAGCGTTGGGTAGGGCAGCGGGCGCGCCGCCGATTCGGTGGGCGCCGAGCAGTTCAGTTGGGCCGAGACGTTCAGTAGGGAGGAGACTCGATGGCGATGCTCTTACGCGAGGCGCTCGGCGACAGCCTGCGTCGGGTCCGGACGCAGCAGGGCCGGACCCTGCGCGAGGTGTCCACCGGTGCGCGGGTGAGTCTGGGCTACCTCTCGGAAGTCGAACGCGGTCAGAAGGAGGCGTCGAGCGAACTGCTCGCCGCGATCTGTGACGCGCTGGAGGTCGAGATCGCCGACCTGCTCCTCGAAGTCGGCAGCGCCATGCGTCCGGCCGGTGCCGAACCCGTCGTGGTCGGCGCCGAGCCGATGGGCGAGGGCGTCGAGGCCACCGAGGCCGGACTGACCGCGACCAAGGTCGTGATCCCGGCTCCCGCCGGCCGCCGGGAGGCCACGGCGCTCGCGGCTGCCTGACCCGCACCGTCTGAACGACACCGACTCAACACCGGACTCGCAGACGCTAGATTGGTCACCAGAGTTCTCAGACCCCTGAATGGAGTACGACGAGCATGGCGAACCCGTTCGTGAAGTTGTGGCGCTACCTCACAGCACTCGGCAACGCGAAGATCGACGAGCACGCTGACCCGAAGGTCCAGATCCAGCAGGCGATCGAGGACGCCCAGCGTCAGCACCAGGCGCTCTCGCAGCAGGCGGCCTCGGTGATCGGCAACCAGCGTCAGCTCGAGATGAAGCTGAACCGGCAACTCGAGGACGTCGAGCGGCTGCAGGCGAACACCCGCCAGGCGCTGACGCTGGCCGATCAGGCCGCCGCGGCCGGCGACACCCAGAAGGCGACCGAGTACACCAACGCCGCCGAGGCGTTCGCGGCCCAGCTGGTGACCGCCGAGCAGAGCGTGGAGGACCTCAAGTCCTTGCACGACCAGTCGCTCCAGGCGGCCGATCAGGCCAAGAAGGCCGTCGAGCGCAACGCGATGATCCTGCAGCAGAAGCTGTCCGAGCGTTCGAAGCTGCTCAGTCAACTCGAGCAGGCGAAGATGCAGGAGCAGGTCTCGGCGTCGCTCAACCAGATGAGCGAGCTGTCGGTGCCCGGCAACACGCCGAGCCTCGACCAGGTCCGCGACAAAATCGAACGACGCTACGCGAACGCGCTCGGTTCGGCGGAGCTGGCCAAGAACTCCGTGCAGGGCCGCATGCAGGAGGTCGAGCAGGCCGGCGTGCAGATGGCCGGACATTCTCGTCTCGAACAGATCCGCGCGAGCATGCGCGGTGACGCGCTGCCCGCCGCCGGCACGACCGCACCGGGTCTGCAGAAGCCGGCGACCCAGTCCGCGCCGCCGACCACCGAGCCGCCCCAGCAGAACTGACAGATCGCGCACGCGTGCACGACGAACCCGTGCGCGTCGCGATCGTCGCGGGCTCCGACGCCGGGCATGCCTTCCCGGCTTTCGCGCTGGCCGAGCGGTTCCGCCCCGCCGGTGACACACCGGTCGTGTTCACCTCCCTCGCATGGTCGGAGGCCGCGCGCCGCCGGGGGATCGACATCGCTGATCTCCCGGGGCTGCGCGCCGAGGACTCCGACGACGACTCCGACGCCGGAGCCAAACTGAGTGCCCGCGCCGCGCGCATGGCCCAGCAGCTCGTCGGGCCGCTGCGTGCGGCCGGGACCCAACTCGTCATCTCCGACGTCATCACCGTGGGCGGGGGCTGGGCCGCTCAACTGTGTGGACTGCCCTGGATCGAGCTGTCGCCGCATCCGCTGTACCGGCCGTCCCGGGGACTACCGCCGATCGGGTCCGGGCTCGAACCGGGTCGCGGCGTCGGGGGTCGGCTGCGCGACACGCTGATGCGCGCCGCCACCGCGTCGTCGATCCGCCAGGGCGTGCGGCAGCGGGACGCTGCCCGGCGGACGATCGGGCTGGGTGACGTCGACGCGGAACCGGCGGCGCGACTCATCGCCACCCTTCCCGGCCTCGAGGTCCCGCGCCCCGACTGGCCGACCGACACGCATCTCGTCGGACCCCTGGTGTGGGAGCCCACCGACGATCACTTCACCGTGCCTACCGGCGATCACCCTCTCGTCGTCGTCGCCCCGTCGACCGCGCAGACCGGCGCCGCCGACATGCTCGGCGAGGCTCTCGAAGCCCTGTCGCCGGACACACTGGGCCGGACCGTGCGGGTGGTGGTCTCGGGGCTCCGCGACCCCGACGGGGCTGATCTCGCCCGCTTCCGCGGGGAACTGATCACGGCGGGGCCGGGCCGGCAGGACGAGGTGCTCGCGCACGCCGACCTGCTGATCTGTGGCTCCGGGCACGGGATCCTCGCCAAGGCGATGCTCGCGTCGGTGCCGGTCGTCGCGGTACCCGGTGGGGGTGACCAGTGGGAGCTCGCCGCCCGGATCCGACGTGCCGGCGCGGGGCAGGCGGTGCGTCCGGTCACCGCGGACGCGGTTGCCGACGCCGTGCGGGCCGTCCTGGACGATCCGGCACATGCACGCGCGGCGGGTGCGATCGGGGAGTCGGTGACCGACGTCGTCGACCCGGTGGCGGTCGCGCATCGCGTTCTGGCGGCGTCACCTAGGCTGGACCCGTGCGTCTGACCGAGTTCACCGAGTTGATGACCACCGAATTCGGTGTGCCGTCGGCGGATTCGATCCTGTCCGATCACATCCTGATCGAGGTCGGCGGACGCACGGGTGCCCAGGCGATCGACGACGGGGTCGACCCGCGCGACGTCTGGATCGCGATCTGTCGCGACTTCGACGTACCGCGCCATCGCTGGTGACACGCCACCGCGTGTCACACTTGCCATCGAACAGGTGTTCGTCCATCCTGGTGCCCAGAGGTGAAATCAGACGGAACCACACGGGCCGAGTCTGCGTCTGAAGAGTTGTCGGACCCACCGGCTACTTTCATCACATGAACGCCCGGACCGCACAGACCGCCCGCCGGAAATCCGGCTCGCAACCGAGGAGAACTCCCATGGCACCTGCGCCCCAAGACCGCGAGAAGGCTCTCGACCTCGCCCTCGCGCAGATCGACAAGAACTTCGGCAAGGGTTCGGTGATGCGGCTCGGCGAGGAGACCCGTCAGCCGATCGAGATCATCCCCACCGGGTCCATCGCGCTCGACGTCGCCCTCGGTATCGGCGGACTGCCCCGCGGCCGCGTCGTGGAGATCTACGGTCCGGAGTCCTCGGGTAAGACGACCGTCGCCCTGCACGCCGTCGCCAACGCCCAGGCGCAGGGCGGCATCGCCGCGTTCATCGACGCCGAGCACGCACTCGATCCCGACTACGCCGCCAAACTCGGCGTCGACACCGACGCGCTGCTGGTGTCCCAGCCCGACACCGGTGAGCAGGCGCTCGAGATCGCGGACATGCTGATCCGATCGGGCGCGCTCGACATCCTGGTCATCGACTCGGTGGCCGCGCTGGTCCCCAAGGCCGAGATCGAGGGCGAGATGGGCGACAGCCACGTCGGTCTGCAGGCCCGCCTGATGAGCCAGGCCCTGCGGAAGATGACCTCCGCGCTGAACCAGTCGAAGACCACCGCGATCTTCATCAACCAGCTACGCGAGAAGATCGGCGTCATGTTCGGTTCGCCCGAGACCACCACGGGCGGAAAGGCGCTGAAGTTCTACTCGTCGGTGCGCCTCGACGTCCGCCGGATCGAGACCCTCAAGGACGGGACCGACGCGGTCGGTAACCGCACACGCGTCAAGGTCGTCAAGAACAAGGTCGCACCGCCGTTCAAGCAGGCCGAGTTCGACATCCTCTACGGCCAGGGCATCAGCAAGGAGGGCTCGCTGATCGACATGGGTGTCGCGGAGGGCTTCATCCGCAAGTCCGGTTCGTGGTTCACCTACGAGGGCGATCAACTCGGCCAGGGCAAGGAGAACGCGCGCAAGTTCCTGCTCGAGAACGTCGACATCCGCGACGAGATCGAGAAGAAGATCAAAGAGAAGCTGGGCATCGGCGCAACCGTCGACGCCGACGACATCGCCCCCGCCCCAGTCGAATTCTGACATCGAAGGCGAGTTCAGGTAGACCGTGAGCGAGGCAACGGACCCCGGGCAGACGCGCACACGGCGGGACAACGACCCCGACCGTAAGGGACCCAGCGCATGGGACTCGGCGCTCCGACTGCTCGGGGTCCGTGCGCGTTCACGCCAGGAGATGCGAGAGCGATTGACGCGCAAGGGTTTCGAACACGAGGCGGTCGACGACGTGATGGCGCGCCTGGAGCAACACAACCTCCTCGACGACGAGGAGTTCGCCTCCGATTGGGTACGATCCCGCCACCTCAACTCCGGTAAGGGGCGCGTCGCGTTACGACACGAGCTCCGCATCAAGGGGATCGACGAGTCGATCATCGCCGAGGCCCTCGCCGACATCGACCCCGACGACGAACGTGAGATCGCGTCGGGTCTGGTCGTGCGCAAACTCACGCCCTCGGTCGTCGACCGGATAGCCGAGGATCGCGCCGAACGCGACAAGGCGATGCGACGTCTCGTCGGAATGCTGGTGCGGCGCGGCTATTCCCAATCCCTGGCGTTCGACGTCGTGGGGGAGGCGCTCAGCGAGCTGCGTAGCGGCTGAGCGCCCCCACACGACGATCGTGCGGGTGTCACCTGCCGGTCGGCAGGTTCTCCGACGCAGCGAGTTCGGTCTCTTCCGGATCCGCGGGCGGTGCGGACGACCGGCGCCCCTGCCGGAGCCGGCGTTCGAGGCTGGTGGCGAAGGTCGAGAGCCCGAAGTTGATCAGGATCATGATGATGGCCACGACGATCAGTGCCGGGATGTAGTTGCCGTAGCGCGACGCCGAGAGCAGGCCGCTGCGGACCACCTCGGAGTAACCGATGATGTAGCCCAGCGCACTGTCCTTCAGCGCCACGACCATCTGCGAGATCAGTGCGGGCATCATCGCCGTGATCGCCTGTGGCAGAAGGATGATGCGCATCATCTGGCTCTTGCGCAGACCCAGGGCCATCGACGCCTCGGTTTGTCCCTTGGGCAGTGAGTTGATACCGGATCGCAGGATCTCGGCCATGACCGACCCGTTGTACAGGGTGAGTCCGGTGACCACCGCCGCGAACGCCAGGAAGGACGACGGGAAGACCCCGTAGATCGCGAACAGGAACCAGGTGAACACCATCAGGATCAGCACCGGGATGGCGCGGAACACCTCGACGAACAGGCCCGCGATGGTGCGTACCCACAGGTGATCGGAGAGTCGGCCGATACCGAGGACCGCACCGAGCAACAACGACAGCACGATCGAGACCGCCGCGGCCGCGAGGGTCCGCCACAGGCCCGGCAGGATGTAGCCGGTCCAAGTGCTCCACGTGACGAACGGCGACCACTTCTCGGCGGTGAACTGTTCGTTGGCGGCGAGGACGGCGATCACGTAGATCGCGATCGCGGCCAGGACCGCGATGAACGCGATCGCCAGCAAGCGGTTCCGGGTGCGGGCGCGTGGTCCCGGGGCGTCGTAGAGGACGGTCGAGTCAGCGCTCATCGTTTCACCGCCAGTCGCTTGGCGAGGTAGCCGAAGACGGCACCCTCGCTGAGTGTGATGATCATGAATCCCGCCGCGATGACGCCGAAGATGACGAACAGCTGGTCGGAGTAGGTCTCGATCTCGGTCTTCATCAGAGCCGCCGCCTCGGCGACGCCGATCACCGAGGCGACCGTCGTGTTCTTGGTGAGCGCGATCAGGACGCTGCCCAGCGGACCGATCACCGACCGGATCGCCTGTGGCAGCACGATGACCCCGAAGACCTGCGTGAACGAGAGGCCGAGGGAGCGAGCGGCTTCGGCCTGCCCGAGCGGGACCGTGTTGAAGCCGGAGCGCAGCGTCTCACAGACGAACGTCGAGGTGTACAGCACGAAGGCGAGGACGGCGAGCCAGAAGTTGTTCGACTCGATCGTCGGCGCGAAGGTCAGGCCCAGGTTCTGGTACAGGCCGATCGCACAGAACAGCACCACGAGTGTCAGCGGCGTGTTGCGGACGATGTTCACGTAGACCTCGGCGAAGCCGCGCATCACCGGCACGGGGGAGACCCGCATGGCCGCGAGGATCGTGCCCCACACCAGCGAGCCGATCGCCGAGTAGAAGGTCAGCTGGATGGTCACCCAGAAGGCGGGCCACAGCTCTGGACCCATGCTCTCCCACAGAGAGACGTCATTCATCGGTAGCTCCGTCGCTCACTGCAGCCCGGGCGGGCACGGTGTGGAGGGCGAGTCGAGGAAGTCGAGGTCGCCGGGATCGGGCAGGTAGGGGAACTTCGAGTCCGGACGGTCGGCGCGGGCGATGATCTCGTCCACGTAGGGATTGCCGAGTGCCTCGCGCAGCGCGGCGTTCCAGGCCGACTCGCCGTCGACGGAAGGCGCGAGCATCGCGTCGAGTGCCGTGTTGACGGCGTTCTGCGACGCCGTGTCGTCCAGAGCCAGCCCCACGCCGTAGCGCTCGGTGGAGAACGGACTGCCCGCGGTCTTCAGGGCATCCTTCACGCAGGCGTCCTTGAGGTAGGTCATCTCGACGAGCTTGAACTCGCCCTCCCAGAAGTTGGAGTAGCCGGCGAGGATCGCCTCGTCGGTGGTCACCGCGTCGACCTTGTCGCGACGCAGCGCCTCGACGCAGGCCGAGTAGGAGTCGTACTCCTGCAACTGGACCGCGGGCAGCTGTGCCTTGACGTTCTGCGCCGGTGTCGAGCCGGTCACCGAGCAGAGCTTCTTGCCCTTGTCGAGGTCGGCGAGTTCGTCGATCGTGTTGTCGTCGGCGCGCACCATCAGACCCTGGTACGTGACGAGATAGGGACCGCCGAAGGACACCTTCTTCGAGCGCGCCGCGTTGATCGAGTACGTGGCCGCGATCAGGTCGACCTCACCGTTGTCGATCATCGCCTCGCGGCGCGCCGAGGGGGTCTCGCGCCAGGTGACCTCGGGATGGGGGACACCGAGGTCGTCGGCGATGTGGTTGACGACATAGCGCGACACCGAGGCGTCGAATCCCTCGACGTTGCCGTCCGGCTCGTAGAGGCCGAGACCGGGCTGGTCGAACTTGACGCCCAGCACGACCGATCCCTCGCGGATGGAGTCGAGCAGGTTGCGCGGTTCGGTGCTGCCGCAGGCGGACAACACGGTGGCGAGCAGGGCGCCGACCGCGAGGACCAGGCCCGCGGTCCGCATCGGGCGGGTGGTTCGCTGTGTCATGTCAGTGCCCCAGGATCTTGCCGAGGAAGTCCCGGGCGCGATCGGTCGACGGGTTGCTGAAGAACGTCTCCGGATCGGAGTCCTCGATGATCGCCCCGTCGGACATGAAGATGATGCGGTCGGCGGCCTTGCGCGCGAAGCCCATCTCGTGGGTGACGACCACCATCGTCATGCCCTCTTTCGCGAGGGACACCATCACGTCGAGCACCTCGTTGACCATCTCCGGGTCGAGGGCCGAGGTCGGTTCGTCGAACAACATGATCTTCGGGTTCATCGCCAGCGACCGGGCGATGGCCACGCGCTGCTGCTGGCCGCCGGAGAGTTGGGCGGGGTACTTGTCCTTCTGGCTGGCGATGCCGACGCGCTCGAGCAGTTCGAGGGCGCGCTTGCCGGCCTCGTCCTTGCTCTTCTTGCGCACCTTGATCGGCGCGAGCGTGACATTCTCGAGGATCGTCTTGTGCGAGAACAGGTTGAAGGACTGGAAGACCATTCCGACGTCGGCGCGGAGCCGGGCGAGGTCCTTGCCCTCGGCGGGCAGCACCTGACCCTCGACCAGGATCTCGCCGCCGTCGATCGGCTCGAGGCGATTGATCGTGCGGCAGAGGGTGGACTTGCCCGAGCCCGACGGTCCGAGGACCACCACGACCTGACCGGCGGGGACCTCGAGATCGATGTCCTTGAGGACGTGCAACGACCCGAAGTGTTTCTGCACCCCGCGCATCGCGATCATCGGCTGGGACCCTGGGTCCGCGGACTTACTCGGCGAAACGGTCATTGGGGCACCCTATCGGCCGACGTGGAACAGGGTGTCCTGTGGGAGTCGATTTGCGTGCGCCCCGTACCCTCGTAGGGGTGAGTATCGAGTTGTCGGATCGGCCTGAGCAGGCAGCACCCGCCGCGCGCAGTTATCAGGTCCGTACCTACGGCTGCCAGATGAACGTCCACGATTCCGAGCGCATCGCCGGTCTGCTCGAGGACGCCGGGTACGTGCGCGCGGGTGAGGACGACCCCGCCGATCTCGTCGTCTTCAACACCTGCGCGATCCGGGAGAACGCCGACAACAAGCTGTACGGCAACCTGTCGCACCTCGCCCCGGTCAAATCCGACCGGCCCGGCATGCAGATCGCCGTCGGCGGCTGCCTCGCGCAGAAGGACAAGGACACGGTGCTGTCCCGGGCCCCGTGGGTCGACGTCGTCTTCGGCACACACAACATCGGGTCGCTGCCCGCGTTGCTCGATCGAGCCCGCCACAACGACGCCGCCCAGGTGGAGATCCTCGACGCGCTCGAGCGGTTCCCGTCGACCCTGCCGGCCAAGCGCGACTCCGCCTACTCGGGCTGGGTGTCGGTGTCGGTGGGGTGCAACAACACCTGCACGTTCTGCATCGTGCCGTCGCTGCGCGGCAAGGAGGTCGACCGCCGGCCGGGCGAGGTGCTCGCCGAGGTACAGGCCCTCGTCGACCAGGGTGTCGTCGAGGTGACGCTGCTGGGCCAGAACGTGAACGCCTACGGGATGTCCTTCGCCGATCCCGATCAGCCCCGCAACCGGGGCGCCTTCGCCGAACTGCTGCGCGCCTGCGGTGACATCGAGGGGCTCGAACGCGTCCGGTTCACCTCACCGCACCCCGCCGAGTTCACCGACGACGTGATCGAGGCGATGGCCCAGACGCCGAATGTGTGTCCGCAACTGCACATGCCGCTGCAGTCGGGGTCCGATCGCATCCTGCGCGCGATGCGCCGCAGCTACCGGCAGACCAAGTTCCTGGGCATCCTCGACAAGGTCCGCGAGGCCATGCCGCATGCGGCGATCACCACCGACATCATCGTCGGCTTCCCCGGCGAGACCGAGGAGGACTTCCAGGCCACCCTGGACGTCGTCGAGCGCGCCCGCTTCTCGAGCGCGTTCACCTTCCAGTACTCGCCCCGCCCCGGCACGCCCGCCGCGACGATGGCCGATCAGGTGCCGCCCGAGGTCGTGGCCGATCGCTACCGGCGTCTCATCGCGCTGCAGGAGCGGATCTGCCTGGCCGAGAACGAGGCGCTGGTCGGGACCGAGGTGGAGTTGCTCGTGGTCGCCGACGAGGGGCGCAAGTCGGCGAAGACCCAGCGCATGACCGGCCGCGCCCGGGACGGCCGCCTGGTGCACTTCGCGCCCGGAACGGCGTCGGGGATCCGCCCGGGTGACGTCGTGCACACGCAGCTCACCGCAGCGGCACCACACCATCTGATCGCCGATTCCGGCGTTCTCGCGCACCGCCGCACCCGCGCCGGCGACGCACACGAACAGAGCCGTACCCCCACCACCGCGCCCGTCGGCGTCGGGCTCGGGCTGCCGGGGTTCGGTGCCCCCGCCGCCGTCCCGGCCGACGCCGGCTGCGGCAGTGGCTGCGGCAGCTGACCACCATCACGAAGTGAGGCGATGACCATGTCCGAGAATTCGGCGTCCGACAACGAGGCGTCCGGCAGCTCTGGGTCCGAGAAGGCCGCGTTCGAGCAGTACGAGAACGACCTGCGCAAGGCGGAACGGCGGGTGGCCGGCGAGATCGACCCGGGTGCGCGCGCGGTCGTCGTCGCCGTGGCAGTCGTCCTCGCCATGGTGTCGATGGTGTTGCCGCACACGGGATCCGTCACCGGGCTCGAGGTCCTCACCTTCACGCCCGAGGCGGCCGCCGAGCGCGTCACGATCGTGTCGAGGATCTTCGTCTACCTGGTGACGATCTTCGGCATCGTCGTCTCCATGCTCGCGCTGCTCACCCGCCGGTGGTTCCTGGCGTGGATCGCGCTGTGCGGGTGCGCCATCGCGTGCGTCGCCGGGATGCTGGCGTGGTGGTCGCGGAACACGCCGGGCGTCGGTGGCGTCGAGCCGCCGTCGGGCGTCGGCATCGGCCTCGTGCTGGGCTGGATCGCGGTCTTCGTGCTCACGTTCCACTGGTCCCGCGTCGTGTGGGCGCGGAGCTCTTACCAGCTCGCGCTCGAGGACGAGCGGCGCCGGCAGGCCGCCGAGCAGGAGGCCTACGCCGCAGCGCTGTACCGCAAGAACCCGCACGAGGACTGATCCGGCCGGCCCCGACCGGACTCAGCGGTCGGTGACGGCACTCTCCGCGGCGGCGGCCCACTCGCGCCACTGCGCAGCCTGATCGCGCAACTTCGCGGCGTCGCGGTCCTTTCCGCGTTCGGCCGCCTTGCGTGCCTGGTCCTCGAGTTGCGCTGCGCGATCGGCGAATTGCGCCGCCCGCGCCAGTGCCTCGGGATCGGTCCGTTGCCACTGAGCGTCCTCGGCGTCGCGGATGCGCTTCTCCAGGGCCCGCGCGCGGGCCTCCAGGCTGTGCATCTGATCGCGCGGGACCTTGCCCAGTTCGTCCCACTGATCGCGGAACGACCGGAACTCGCGGCGGGCCGCGTCGAGATCGGCGGCCGGGTCGATGGCCTTCTCGGCGGCATTGAGCAGGGCGACCTTGGCGGTCGCGTTCGCGGAGAATTCCGCGTCGCGTTCCGACGACGCCGCGTTGCGGGCGCCGAAGAAGACGTCCTGTGCGGCCTTGAACCGCTGCCAGAGGGCCTCGTCGGTGTCCCGCGGGGCGCGGCCGGCCGCCTTCCACTCACCGAGCAGTTCCCGGAACTTGGCCGACGTCGGACCCCAGTCGGTGGAGCCGGACAGCTCCTCGGCGCGGGCGATGAGTGCTTCCTTGCGTTCCTTCGCACCGGCGCGCTCGCGGTCGAGTTCGGCGAAGTGCGCACCTCGCCGGCGATTGAAGGCGTCGCGCGCTTTGGCGTACCGCTTCCACAGCGCGTCGTCGGTCTTGCGGTCGACGCCCTTGATGGACTTCCACTCGTCGAGGATCTCGCGCAGCCGGTCGCCCGCGCTCTTCCAGTTGGTCGCGTCGGCGCCGATCTGCTCGGCCTCGGCGGCGAGGACCTCCTTGCGCGCGATGGCCTCCGACCGGGTCTTCTCGCGCTCGGCGCGGATGGTCTCGGCGACCTCGTCGGCGCTGCCGACGATGGCCTCGAGGCGGCGCTGCAGCGCGGCGACGTCACCGATCACATGCGCGTTGGGCAACTCGTCGAGCAGGTGTTTGGCGGCTTGCTGGGCCTTACGCGGGTCTCCCGAGCGGGCGGTGAGCCGTTCCTCGAGGATCTCGACCTCGGTGGCGAGGTCGTCGAACCGGCGTCCGAAGTGCGCAAGCCCCTCCTCGACTGTGCCGGCCTGCCACGAACCGATCTCGCGTTCGCCCTCGTCGGTCTTGAGCCACACGACACCCGACTCGTCGATACGACCGAAGCGGTGCGGATCGCCGGTGACGAGATGCGTGACGACCGGTTCGGACGCGATGCCGGGGCGGGGTCCGGGCTTGGGCCGGGGTCCCGGCTTGGGTCCCGGCTTCGGTGTGTCCTGCCCGGCGGGTGCCTGCTGGGGTTCGGAAGCCGATTCGGTCGGGTTGCTCATGTGCACGTGTCCTGCCGCTCAGTGGTGCCGCGCGTCACGGCTGCCGGTCGCTGGAGTCGGTTCTCGCCGGGCATCCTACGCCCGCGATCGCCGACAAGTACCGTTCCATTCAAGCAGTTCAGGCCCGTCGATGTGGCGTCCGTGCCGAGTTGGTGGGTCGCGGCGCGGGGTAACCGGCGCCGGGAGCGGAGCGAGCGGGCCGAATGTCACCGGCGCCGGGAGCGGAGCGAGCGGGCCGAATGTCACCGGCGCCGGGAGCGGAGCGAGCGGGCCTCGTGTTGTCGACTAGCGTCGTGGTGTGCTTGCGGCCGTCGTCTTCGTTCCGAGTGCCCCGCTGCTCGTTCCTGAGTTGGCCGGACCGGCCGCCTCCGACACCGAGCCGGTGCGGCGCGCAGCTCTCGACGCGGTCGCGGGCGCGCTCGGCATCGACCGCTGGGTGGCGGTCGGAACCGCCGACGGGTCGACCGCGGGCCTCGTGGGCGAGCCCCTGCGCGGCACCTTCGCGCGCTTCGGCGTGGACGTCCCGGTCACGATCGACTCCGCGATCACCGATGTTGCTATCGCCGATGTCGCGGTCACCGACCCGCTGCCCCGGATGAGTCTGTCGGCGCTGATCGCCGGGTGGATCGCCGAGCGGATGTCGCTGGGTCCGCTGAGCGTGTGCAGCGTCGGTTCGGCCACGCCGCCCGCGGAGTGCGTCGCCCTGGGTACCCGGCTGGCCGCCCGTCTCGACGAGGGCTCGGACGCCGTCGGGGTCCTGGTGGTGGGGGACGGGTCGACGGCGCTGACCGACAAGGCCCCGGGCGGGGGCCGCCGGGAATCGGCGGTGGCGCTGAACGACACGATCGCGGCCGCACTCGGATCGGCGGACACGGACACGCTGGTGGCACTCGACCCTGCGAAGTGCGATGCCGAGGGCGTCGGCGGCCGGGTCGCGTGGCAGGTGGCGGCCGGCCTCGTCGGCGACCGGTCGGTCCGGGCGGTGCCCGACTTCGCCGACGCGCCCTTCGGCGTCGGTTACGTGGTCGCGACCTGGACCGTCGACGACGGCGAGCACGCCCGATGACCGCGCCGCCCACCCCGATCGCTGTTGTCGGACCCACTGCCGGCGGCAAATCCGATCTGGCCCTCGACCTCGCCGAACGGCTCGGCGGCGAGATCGTCAACATCGACGCCATGCAGCAGTACCGCGGCATGGACGTCGGGACGGCCAAGCTCCCGCCCGACGAACGCCGCGGCATCCCGCACCACCAGCTCGACGTGCTCGACGTGACCGAGGTGGCGACCGTCGCGCGCTATCAGCAGGCCGCGCGGGCCGACGTCGACCGGTTGCGCGCCGCGGGTCGGGTCCCGGTGATCGTCGGCGGATCGATGATGTACGTCCAGGGACTCCTCGACGACTGGCAGTTCCCGGCCACCGACCCGGAGGTCCGCCGGCGTTACGAGGACCTGCTCGACGAGCGCGGAGTGGGCGAGATGCACCGGCTGCTCGCGGAGGTCGACCCGGCCGCGGCGTCGACCATCCTGGCCACCGACGGTCGCCGCATCGTGCGGGCGCTGGAGGTGGTCGAGCTGACCGGTGCGCCCTTCGCCGCGTCGCAGCCCACCATCGGCGAACCGCGCTGGGGCACGCTCATCCTCGCCCTCGACCGGGACACCGATGAACTCGACGACCGGATCCGCCGTCGTACGAGAGCGATGTTCGAGCAGGGCCTCGTCGAGGAGGTGGAGGACCTCTGTTCCCGCGGCCTGCGAGAGGGACGCACCGCGTCGCAGGCGATCGGTTACAAACAGGTCCTCGCGGCGCTCGACGGCGGGTACGACCTCGCGCAGGCCGAGGAGCTGACCTTCATCGGCACCCGGCGCTATGTCCGTCGTCAGCGCTCGTGGTTCCGCCGCGATCACCGGGCGCAGTGGCTCGATGCCGCTGCACCCGATCTGCTCGACCGAGCGCTGCGCATCGTCGACGCCCATTCCCCGTAGGCTGTGATCCGTGACTTCCGCCCCGCAGAGCAGTGCGAGCGACGGCCTGCACTTCGTCAAGGGTCATGGCACCCAGAACGACTTCGTGGTCCTCGCCGACCCCGACGCCGAGATCGCGCTCGACGCCGCGACGGTCGCGGCGCTGTGCGACCGGCAACGGGGGATCGGCGCCGACGGATTGCTGCGCGTCGCCCTCTCCGGCGCCCTCGTCTCGACCGGTGTCCTCGACGCCCTGCCCAACGACGTGTCGGCCGACGACTGGTTCATGGATTACCGCAACGGCGACGGTTCGATCGCGGAGATGTGCGGCAACGGGGTACGCGTCTTCGCCCACTACGTCCGGGCGTCGGGACTCGTCGACACCGACACGTTCTCCGTCGGTTCCCGTGCGGGTGCCCGCGGCGTCACCATCCACTCCTTCGACGCCGTGCACGCCGAGGTCACGGTGGAGATGGGTCCGGCGCGGCTCGACGGGTCGTCGGTGGTCCGCATCGGTGACGACATCTACCCCGGCGCGATGGTCGACGTGGGCAACCCCCACCTGGCGTGCGTCGTCGCGGACATGACCGCGGCCGACCTCGACGCGGTCGACTTCTCCGCCGGCGTGATCATCGAGGCCGCCGACTTCCCGCACGGCGCGAACGTCGAGCTGCTGACCCCACCCGCGGAAGGGCCCGACGGCAGCCTGACCGCGCGGATGCGGGTGTTCGAACGGGGCGTCGGGGAGACGCGCAGCTGCGGAACCGGCCTGGTCGCGGCGGCGCGTGCCGCTCTCGACGCCCGCGGCGCGGACACCGGCGAGCTGCGCATCGGCATCCCCGGCGGTGAGGTCACCGTGACGATCCGTCCCGATGGCTCGACCCTGCGCGGGCCGTCGATGCTGGTCGCCGACGGGGTGCTGCGGCCCGGCTGGGCGCGCTGAGCTCGATATTCGCGTGCTCGGCCCGGGCCGGTCGTGAGACCATGGTTCCCGTATGACCGAATCAGAAGCACAGATCATGTCCGCGGCCGATCTCGGGATCCGCGACACCGCGGATCCCACCACCGGCGAACTCCAACTGTCCGAGCGCGCCTCACTGCAGCGCATCGCGGGACTCTCCACCGAACTCACCGACGTCACCGAGGTCGAGTACCGGCAGCTACGACTCGAACGCGTGGTCCTGGTCGGCGTGTGGACCGAGGGCAGCGCGGCTGCCGCGAAGGCCAACATGACCGAGCTGGCCGCCCTCGCCGAGACGGCCGGTTCACAGATCCTGGACGCGGTGATCCAGCGTCGCTCCAAACCCGATCCCGCCACCTACATCGGCAGTGGCAAGGCCGAGGAATTGCGCGAGATCGTCCTCGCGACCGGCGCCGACACCGTCGTCTGCGACGGTGAGCTCACCCCCGCCCAGCTCAATGCGCTGGAGAAGGTGGTGAAGGTGAAGGTCATCGACCGCACCGCGCTGATCCTCGACATCTTCGCCCAGCACGCGACCTCTCGCGAGGGCAAGGCGCAGGTCTCCCTCGCGCAGATGGAGTACATGCTCCCGCGTCTGCGCGGCTGGGGTGAATCGATGTCCCGGCAGGCCGGTGGCCGGGCGGGCAGCAACGGCGGTGTGGGCCTGCGCGGTCCCGGTGAGACCAAGATCGAGACCGACCGTCGCCGGATCCGGGAGCGGATGGCCAAGCTGCGGCGCGAGATACGCGGCATGAAGAAGGCGCGGACGACGAAACGTGCTGCGCGCAAGAGTGGTTCGATCCCGACGATCACCGTCGCCGGTTACACCAACGCGGGCAAGTCCAGCCTGGTCAACGCGATGACCGGCGCCGGTGTCCTCGTGCAGGACGCGTTGTTCGCGACCCTGGACCCGACCACCAGGCGGGCGACGCTCGACGACGGCCGCGCGGTCGTCTTCACCGACACGGTCGGGTTCGTGCGGCATCTGCCCACCCAGCTCGTCGAGGCGTTCCGCTCGACGCTCGAGGAGGTCGTCGACGCCGATCTGCTGCTGCACGTCGTGGACGGTGCGGACGCCTTCCCGATGGAACAGATCTCGGCCGTCCGTCAGGTCATCAACGAGATCGTCGCCGAAGAGGGCGTCACCGCGCCGCCGGAGTTGTTGGTCATCAACAAGATCGACGCCATCGACGGCAACCGCCTCACCGAGTTGCGTGGCGCGCTCGGTCCGGATGCGGTGTTCATCTCCGCCCGAACCGGTGAGGGACTGCCCGAACTCTTCGGGCGGGTGCGCGAGTTCGTCGGTCGCGAGGACGTCGAGATGACCATCGAGGTGCCGTTCGACCGGGGTGATGTCGTGTCTCGCGTCCACAGCGAGGGCGAGGTCATCTCGTCGGAGCACACCGAGACCGGTACCACGATGAAGGTCCGCGTCCCGGCCGCTTTCGCGGGCGAGATCGCGGACCTCCGGATCTGAGCGCTTCGCCGGCTGTACGGACCCAGTCGGCTGTACGGACCTAGTCGGCGTCGAGATCCTTCTCGACGAGACCGACGATGGTGTCGAGTGCGGCCTGGTCGTCGGCCGTCACGACCACGCGGGTGCCCTTCTCGGCCCCGAGCGTCATGATCATCAGCGCCGACCCCGCGTCCACCGGGTCACCGCCCTCGAGGCCCAGCGTCACCGGGCTGCCGGTCTCGGCGACCGCCTCGGCGATGATCGTGGCGGGGCGGGCGTGCAGTCCGACTGCGGAGCCGACGGTGGCGGTGGTGCTGGGCATGGGAACTCCTTCGAGTGTTGTCGTGCGATCTGTGGTGGTTGTCGGGCGATTCGGTGCCGGGGACCGCCCCGGATGTCAGGTGGTCGTGTGATCGGGTGTCAGACGGCGACCGCCTCGAGTTCCTCGAAGGCGACGGCGTCGCGACTGCGATGGACCTGCTTGGCCGCGACCACCAGGACGGCGGACAGCACCGTACCGGCGACCAGCGCGACGAGGAACAGGACCCAGTTGTTCATGGCGAAGAAGACGAAGATGCCGCCGTGCGGGGCGCGCAGTTCGACGCCGAAGGCCATGATCAGCGCACCGCTGAGGGCACCACCGGCCATCATCGACGGGATGACCCGGAAGGGGTCGACCGCGGCGAACGGGATGGCACCTTCGGAGATGAACGACGCCCCGAGGAGCCATGCGGCCTTGCCGTTCTCACGCTCCGGTTCGGTGAACAGGCCCGGACGGACGACGGTGGCGAGAGCCAGGGCGAGCGGGGGCACCATGCCGGCACACATGACCGCAGCCATGATCTGGAACTGCGCGGGTCCGGCAGTCGCCGCGTCGGCGATCCCGGCGGTGGCGAACAGGTACGCGCTCTTGTTGACCGGTCCGCCGAGGTCGAAGCACATCATCAGGCCGAGCACGATGCCGAGGGCGATGGCCGATCCGCCGGACATGCTCTCGAGGCCGCTGTTCATCTGCTCGGTCAGCCAGGCGAGCGGTTTGCCGAGGACCATGTAGAGCAGTCCGCCGACGATCATGCTGCCGAACAGCGGGATGACCACGACCGGCATGAGACCACGAGCCCACCGGGGCACCGGGGTCCGCGCGATCCACAGGCACACCACGCCGGCGATGAGACCGCCGATCAGCGCGCCGATGAAGCTGGCGCCCACGGCGAGCGAGACGATGCCGGCCACGAAACCGGGTGCGATACCGGGGCGGTCGGCGATCGCGAACGAGATGTAGCCCGCGAGGACCGGTACGGCCAGACCCATCACGCCCGATCCGATCGCGAAGCTCACCGCGCCCAAGTATTGCAGCAGCCCGCCCGCCGGCAGATCCCAGAGGCTGTTGTTCAGGGCGATGAACGCGCCGTCGCTGAGGGTGCCGCCGTCGTCCAGGTTCGTGTTGGCGACCTCGTAGCCGGCGAGCAGGAAGCCGAGCGCGATGAGCAGTCCGCCCGCCGCGACGAACGGGATCATGTAGCTCACACCGGTCATGAGTGCCTGGCGTGTACGGCCGGCGAGACCGATGCCCGACTTCGACGAGTCGGCCGCGTCCGCGTCCGCGCCGTCGCCGGTGACGCGCGCCGCGTTCGGGTCGCGCCCCGCCGCGACCGCCTCGGCGATCATGGCGTCCGGTTCGTTGATGGCGCGCTTCACCCCGGATGCGATGACGGGTTTGCCGCGGAACCGGTTGCGATCCTTGACCCCGACGTCCGTGGCGAAGATGACGGCGTCGGCCGAGGCGATCACGTCCGGGTCGAAGGCCGTGGTCGCCGAGGACCCCTGGGTCTCCACCGCGAACTCGACGCCGGCCCGCTCGGCGGCGTACTTCAGGGCGTCGGCCGCCATGTAGGTGTGGGCGATGCCGGTCGGGCATGCGGTGATCGCGACGATGCGCGGCGTGGCCGGTCCCGGGTCCGCGATCCGGTCAGAGTCCGGGTGGGCCGGCGCACCTTCGGATTTCGTGGTCGACGTCAGCGGTGCTGCCGCGGCGGCCGGGGCAGTGGTCGACGGGGCAGTGGTCGACGGGGTGGCGGTCGGCGCGGCTGTGCTCGCGGCCGGCGGCGCGGGGTCGATGGCCTCGTTGACCAATTCGATGACCCGCTCCTCGTTCTCGGCCGCGCGGAGCGAGGCCACGAAGTCGGGCCGGACGAGTGAGCGCGCCAGCGAGCTGAGGAGCTTCATGTGCGCACTGGCACCCCCCTCGGGGGCGGCGATGAGGAAGACCAGGTCGGCCGGCCCGTCCGGTGCGCCGAAGTCGACCTTGCGGGACAGCCGCGCCATGGCGAGACTGGCCGCGGTCACCGACGCGGTACGGGCGTGCGGGATGGCGATGCCGCCGGGAAGTCCGGTGGCGGACTTGGCTTCTCGGTCCAGTGCGGCCCGCGCGAGGTCGGCGGGATCGGTGGTCCGGCCGGCCGCGGCGAGGGCGTCGGCGAGCGTGGTGATGACGGCGGCGGGATCGCCGCCGGCGTCGACGTCGAGACTCACCGTCTGCGCGGTGATGATCTGCTCGGTCATGGCATGTCCTTCGGTGGAAAGGGTGGGGTCGGTGCTGGGTGGGTCGATGGTGGATGGAGTCGGTGCTGGATGGGTGCGGTGTTGGATGGATGTGGGGACCCGCCGGGACGGTGCCGTCAGGTCATGCGCGCGGCTCCCGACAGTTCGGTCACCCGCACGCCGGGGAGGTCGAGGTGGTCGGGCGTGGGGGCCTGGGTGCCGGCGAGCGATGCGGCCGCCGCGCCGTACGCCACGGCCGACCGGAGGCAGTCGGCGGGCGCGGCCCCGGTGCTCTGCGCGATGAGGTAGCCGGCCAGTGACGAGTCGCCGGCGCCGACGGTGCTGCGCGGGACGATCGGCGGCGGGGTCGCCGACCACACGCCGGACGCGGTGACCAACACGGCCCCGACGGCGCCGAGGGTGGCGAGGACGTTGCCCCCGATCTGCTCGGCGATGGTCGCAGCGGCGTCGATGACCGGTCCGAGATCGTTGCGCGCGAGCGCTTCTCGGAGCTGTCCGGGGTCGGCGCCGGTCAGTTCGGCGAGCTCGTCCTCGTTGGGCTTGATCAGGTCGACGCGACCGGTGACGCTGGCACGGAGGGGTGCGCCCGAGGTGTCCACCGCGACCCGGCAGCCGGCGAGGACGAGGTCGTCGGCGATCGAGCGGTACCAGTCGTCGGGGACGCCGGGAGGCAGCGAACCGCAGAGGGTGACCCACTGCGCGGAGCCGGCGTGCTCACGGATCAGCCCGACGAGCGCCTCGCGATCCGCGCCCGTCAAGGTGACGCCCGGTGCGTTGATCTTGGTGGTCGTCCCGTCGGATTCGGCGATGGTGATGTTGGACCGGACCTCGCCGTCGACCGGCACGGCGTCGTAGGGGAGTGCGAGGTCGTCGAGTGCGGCCCGCAGCGGGTCGCCCGGTCGCGCCGGGAGCAGTGCGCGGGTGGCCAGGCCGGCGGCCGCGACGACCCGGGCCACGTTGACGCCCTTGCCGCCCGGCTCGGTGCGGACCACGCCGGCGCGCTGCACCTCGCCGCGGGCGAGCGGTGCGCCGAGTTCGAGGGTGCGGTCGAGGCTCGGGTTGGCGGTGACGGTGACGATCATGCGATCACGACCTCGACGCCGCGCGCGGACAGGGCCGCCGAATAGGCCGGGTCGATCCCGGAGTCGGTGATGAGGACGTCGACGTCGTCGAGTCCGGCGAAGGAGGTGAGGTCCTCCCGGTCCATCTTCGAGCTGTCGGCGAGGACCACGACGCGTTGTGCGGCCGCGACCATCGCCGCCTTGACTGCGGCCTCGTCGGGGTCGGGTGTCGACAACCCGTGGGCCTCGCTCAGCCCGTTCGTCCCGATGAAAGCGGTGGTCACGCGCAGTCGGCGAAGCGCGTCCACGGTCTCGACGCCCACGGTCGCCTGGGTGAGACCGCGTACGCGTCCGCCGAGGGCGTGCAGACCGTCGGGATGGGTGCCCGCGAGCAGGCCGGCGATGGGCAGGCTGTTGGTGAACAGGGTGAGCCTCCGATCGGGTGCGGTCGCCTCGGCCGCACGGTAGGTGGTGGTGCCGGCGTCGAAGAGCACCGAACCGCCGTCGGGCGGCAGGAACCGGATGGCCGCGCGGCCGATCGCGGTCTTCTGCTCGATCTGGCTCGACTCCCGTTCGTCGATCCCGAGCTCGCCGAGGGTGCGCATGATCTCGGCGCGTACGGCGCCGCCGTGGACCCGCTGGAGATGTCCGGCGCGTTCCAGTACCGCGAGATCGCGTCGGACGGTCTCGCTGGTGACGTCGAATTTCTCGGCGAGCGCGGCCACGGATGCCCGCCCCGCGAGGCGCACCTCGTCGACGATCGCCTGTTGTCTCTCCTCGGCGTACACACGGCTCCGATCTCCGGTTTCGACCACCCCGCTTGTTGAGGCGTGTGGGATTGGATGTTGTAGTAATTGTGTTTACGCCTGTTTGTGTTGACAAGTCAAGCACTTTTTGTAACGGTGGTCACATCGATAGTCGAGTGAGAGGCAAGACGATGGCGCAGATCCTGACGGGAACCCCGGTGGTCGGCGGGTTGGCCCACGGTCCCGCGCTGTGGCCGGGCGAGCGACCCGACCACTCGCCGGAGAAGCTCGGCGTCGGTGTGGAGATCGCCGAGGAACGGCGCGCCGACGAGGTCACGCGCTTCGCCACCGCGTCCGGCGCCGTCGCCGCGCGGCTGCGCACGCGCGCGTCGCAGAACACCGGGGTGACGGCCGAGGTGCTCGCCGCGACGGCGGGCCTGGCCGAGGACCGCGGCTGGATCGGTGCCGCGACCGCGCTCATCGGCAAGGGCGCTCCCGCCGAGGCCGCTGCCGTCGCGGCCACCGAACAGTTCGCGGCGGTGTTCACCAAACTCGGCGGACTGATGGCCGAGCGGGTCACCGATCTCAACGACGTGCGCGACCGGGTCCTCGCCGAACTGCTCGGCCTACCCGAACCCGGTGTGCCCACCCCGGAGGTGCCGTCGGTCCTGCTCGCCGACGACCTCGCGCCCGCCGACACCGCGGGCCTCGACCCCACGAGCACCATCGCCCTCGTCACCCGCCTCGGCGGACCGACCAGCCACACCGCGATCATCGCGCGCCAGCTGGGGATCCCGTGCGTGGTGGCGGTGGCCGACCTGGATGAGATCGAGCCCGGCACAACCGTTCTCGTCGACGGCAGCACCGGGCGGATCGAGGTGGAGCCCGATGTCGAGGCGGCCCGGGCTCGCGTCGACGAGGATCGGCGTCATGCCGCACTCGTCGCCGGCTGGACCGGTCCGGGGCAGACCGCCGACGGGGTGGCCGTGGCGGTGCTCGCCAACGTCGCCGACGGGTCGTCGGCACGCGCCGCGGCCGGGTACCCCGTCGAGGGCGTCGGGCTCTTCCGCACCGAACTCGCGTTCCTCGAGCGTGCCGACGAACCGTCGGTGGACGAGCAGGCCGCGATCTACCGGGAGGTGCTCGATGCGTTCGACGGGCAGAAGGTGGTCATCCGCACCCTCGACGCCGGGTCCGACAAACCGCTCCGGTTCGTGACCCATCCCGACGAATCGAACCCAGCGCTCGGCGTGCGGGGCGATCGGATCGCGCTGGCGCACCCCGAGATCCGCGCGCATCAGCTCGACGCGATCGCGCAGGCCGCGTCGGGGTCGGCCGTCGCGCCGTGGGTCATGGCGCCGATGATCGCCTCGCCGGCGGAGGCGCGCACGTTCGCCGCCGAGGTCCGCGGCCGTGGTCTGGTCGCCGGGGTGATGATCGAGGTGCCCGCGGCGGCGATCCTGGGCGAAGCCGTCCTCGCCGAGGTGGACTTCGTGTCCATCGGCACCAACGATCTGACCCAGTACACGATGGCGGCCGACCGGATGTCGGCCGATCTCGCCGGACTGACCGACCCGTGGCAACCGGCGGTGTTGAGCCTCATCGCGGGTGTCGCGGAAGCGGGCGCACGTCAGGGAAAGCCGGTCGGGGTGTGCGGCGAGGCCGCCGCCGATCCGAACCTCGCCTGCGTGCTCGTCGGTCTCGGGGTCACCTCGCTGTCCAGCGCGCCGGCTGCTGCCGCGGCCGTGGGGGCCCGGCTCGGCGAGGTGTCCGCACCGGACTGCCGGGCCGCCGCCGAGGCCGCCCTGGCCACCTCGGATCCCGCCGCGGCGCGCGAGGCTGCCGCGGCGGTGCTCGACGGTTCGGTCGGTGGAGAGGTCAGACTCGCCGCATCACGGTGACGACCTTGCCGAGGATGACGGCATCGTTGCCCGGGATCGGATCGAACAGTTCGTTGTGCGGCATGAGCCAGACGTTGGGGCCCTGACGCTTGAAGGTCTTCACGGTGGCCTCGCCGTCGATCATGGCCGCGACGATGTCGCCGTTGTCGGCGACGTTCTGCTGCCGGACCACGACCCAGTCGCCGTCGCAGATCGCGGCGTCGATCATCGACTCGCCGACGACGCGCAACAGGAAGAGCGATCCCTCGCCGACCAGCTCACGGGGCAGCGGGAAGACGTCCTCGACGGCCTCCTCGGCCAGGATCGGACCGCCGGCCGCGATACGGCCGAGAACCGGCACGAAGGTCGGCTCGGGCAGCTGACCGGCCGACGGGGTGTCCGGCGACGGGGTGTCACTCGGGGCGATGTTGACCGCACGGGGACGGTTCGCGTCGCGCTTGAGCAGCCCCTTGCGTTCCAGCGTCCGCAACTGATGGGCCACCGACGACGTCGAGGCCAGGCCGACCTCGTCGCCGATCTCCCGGATGCTCGGCGGATAACCGCGCTCGCGCACCGAGCGGCGGATCACCTCCAGGACCCCGGCCTGTCGCGGGGTGAGTGAGGCCTCGGCGGCGGCGGCGTCGAACGGGGCCTCGTCGTCGGCGCCCTGCGCTCGGCCGCGCCTATCGCCGGTGTCACTCATGTTCGGTTCCTCTCGTCTTCGGAACGTGCTGGTAGATGGCTTGCACCGGGTCCGAGCCTAGCCGAGTGCGACCGGCACCTCAAACATTTGTTCGATGTGTCGCGAGACTTTGTCGGGACGTCGTGCTACAAATTCGAACATCAGTGCATCGAACATCTGATCGATGTTCGAACACCGACCGTCACACCCCGCACGATCCCAGACACCCGAACACCGGAGGGCACCATGCGCACCGCCACTCTCGTCGCTCCCGTCCGCACCGACCGTCCCGACGCTGTCCGGCCCCCCACCGACCGCGCCGATGGGGTCCGGACGCGCGCCCCGCTGTCCGACGGCGGCCGCCCGGTAGACAACCGGCCGGCCGGCACCCGACCGCGGGGTGCGTCGCCGGTGACCCCGCGGGTCGGCGGCACCCACTGTGGCTCTCCGGTCGGGGTGCGCGGGCGTGGCCCGGTCGGACCCGACGCGGCGGTGTTCCGTCGCCGCCGCACCGCGGTCGCGCTCCTCGCCGGCGTCGGGCTGGCGTTCGTCGTGTGGGTGTTCGGTGTCGTCGGCCAGAACTACTCGGACTCGCTGACCCCGTCCGTCGTGAGTGCCGAGGTCGTCCATGTGCGCTCGGGGGACTCGCTCAGCTCGATCGCCGGCCGGGTGGCACCCGAGATGCCGCGCGAGGTCGTGATCGACGAGATCGTCGCGATGAACGATCTCGGCTCGAGCGCGCTGCAGGTGGGCCAGCCCCTGCTCACCCCCCGGTACCGCTGAGGCCGGACGGTATCCTCGATGTCACAGGGGCCGGCCGACAAGCGGCGGGGCGCACGCTTCGGGTGCGTTCCAGCGTCCCGCGACCTGCGTGAGGACACGATGCGCTGCCCCTTCTGCAAGAACGACGACACCAAGGTCATCGACTCGCGTGTCGCAGATGAAGGGCAGGCCATCCGCCGCCGTCGCTCCTGTGTGGAGTGCGGTCGCCGGTTCTCGACCGTGGAGAGCGCCGTGCTCGCGGTGGTCAAACGCAACGGCGTGACCGAACCGTTCAGCCGGGAGAAGGTCATGCGCGGCGTGCGGCGAGCCTGTCAGGGCCGCCACGTCGCCGAGGACGCACTCGCGCAACTCGCCCAGCAGGTCGAGGACACGGTGCGCGCCAGTGGATCGGCCGAGATCCCCAGCAACGAGGTCGGACTCGCCATCCTGGGCCCGCTCCGCGATCTCGACGAGGTGGCGTATCTGCGTTTCGCCTCGGTGTACCGGTCGTTCGACTCGGTGGAGGACTTCCAGCGTGAGATCGACGACCTGAAGGCGGCATCGGGTTCCGGGAGCGCGCTCGCCGAACCCGTGTCAGCCGAGTCGGTCCAGAGCTCGTAGGACCCGTTTCTCCGACACCGGGAACGCGGTACCGAGACGCTGGGCGAACAGCCCCACGCGCAACTCCTCGACGAGCCACTGTGCTTCGTCGTCGACCGCCGCCCGCCGGTGCTCGGGTACCTGTTCGAGACGCTGGGTCCACCGTTCGACGACGCGATCGACGGCGGCCACCCCGGCCAGGTCGCGTGCCGCGGATGCGGGTAGTGCCTCCAGACGTGCCTGCGCGCCGTCGAGATAGCGCGGCAGATTCTCCAGGTGGCGTCGCGCGGTGGCCGCCACGAATCCGTCGAACACGAGGTGGGCGACCTGTTCGGCGACGTCGTCGGCAGCCAGCGAACCGGCGTGCCGGTCGATCGCCGCCCGCAGCGGGGCCATCCGTTCGAGGGCCGCGACGGCCAGCGAGAAGTAGTCCGGTGCGGCCGCGGCGACCCGTGGCCGGATCTGTTCGAGCAGCGCCGAGAAGGACTGCGGTGAGCGAACCGCGGCGAGCTCTGCGTCGTCGATGTCGGCGACCGTGTCCCGGGTCGCCCGGCGGGTGCAGTCGGCGAGCAGTGCCTCGATGGTCGAGTACGGGCTCTGGCTCAGGGCGAGTCGGTCGACCGGACTCAGCGAGCCGGCGATCCGCTTGTGCAGCGGAGGTATCGCGAGGTCGAGGAGGGCGACGATCCCTCGTCGCAGGAGGCGGTCTCGTGTCTCGGGGCTCGCCGCATCGACGACGACGACGCCCCGCGCGTGGCCCTTCGCATCGGAGACCACGTCGATCGTCGGGTACCGGGTCAGCCGCTGCCCCGCGACATCGACCGTGGTCTGCTCGGCGAGCGAGCCGATCCCGTCTGCGGTCCAGGTCCGATACAGGGTGCGCGACACCGTCTTCGGCGCCGCGGGCGTTCCGGTCTGCTGAAGTTCGGGCAACGAGTCGGCGCGGGAGACGATCCGCCCGGAGTCGTCGGCCACCGCGAAATGCATGCGCAGGTGCGGCGGTACCCGGTCGGTGTCGAAATCGCCCGCGGTCACCCGCATCCCGGTGATCGCGGAGAGCTCGCGGGCCAGCCCGGTGGTGAGCGGCTCCTTGCGCGGGGTGAGCCGGCCGAGCGCGAGTTCGGCGAATCGCTGCGCGGGCGACATGCTCTTGCGGAGCTGTTTCGGCAGCGACTTGACCAGTGCGGTGGCCAGTTCGGCGCGCATGCCCGGGACCGACCAGTCGAAGCCGGCCGGTCGGACATGGGGTAGCAGTGCCTGCGGGATCACGACGGTGACGCCGTCGTCGGGTGCGCCCGGTTCGAACCGGTAGCGCAGTTCGAGTCGGGTGTCGCCCTGCTGCCAGGCGCCGGGATAGTCCGTCGGGGCGACGTCGGTGCCTCCCGTGACGTCCTCGGGGCGCAGATCCAGCAGATCCGGTTCGGCCCGGCGGGCCTTCTTCCACCAGGTGTCGAAGTGCCGAGCGGAGGTGACGTCGGCCGGTAGCCGCTGGTCGTAGAACTCGAAGAGCTGGTCCTCGGTGATCACCAGACCCCGGGTGCGCGTGCGGTTCTCGACGTCCGAGGCGGCCTCGAGAAGCGTGCGATTGCGGTCGAAGAAGGCGTGCTGCGTCCGCCAATCGCCCTCGACGAGAGCGTGCCGGATGAACAGCTCCCGCGAGACCACCGGGTCGATGGGGCCGTAGTCGACGCGCCGGCGGGCGACGAGCGGGACCCCGTACAGGGTCACGCGTTCGTAGGCCATCGCCGCTCCGCGTTTCGCCGACCAATGCGGCTCGCTGTGGGTCCGCTTCACCAGATCCCCGGCGAGTTTCTCGGCCCACAGCGGATCAATCCCGGCGACGGTGTGGGCGAACAGGCGCGACGTCTCGAGAACCTCGGCCGCCATGATGAAGGCGGGCGGCTTCTTGGCGAGCGGAGAGGCGGGGAAGATCATCAGCGTGGTGTTGCGCGCACCGGTGAACTCGCGGCCCTCGGTGTTGCGGGCGGCGATGTTGCTGAGCAACCCGGACAGGATGGATCGGTGGACGGCGTCGGCGTCGAGTTCGGTGGGCGCGACCGACCAGTCGAGGTCCTTGACGATCTCGGTCAGCTGCCGATGGAGGTCCTGCCATTCCCGGATGCGCAGGAAGTGGAGGTACTCGCGCTCACACATGCGCCGAAAGCGGCTGCCGGACAACTCCTTGCGCTGTTCGCCGAGGTACCGCCACAGCTCCACGTAGGACAGGAAGTCCGACTGCGGGACGACGAAGCGCCGGTGCTGGGCGTCGGCGGCCTCCCGGTGCTCGGCCGGCCGTTCCCGTGGATCGGGGAGCGACATCGCGGCGGCGATCACGAGAAGGTGGTCGAGACAACCCAGTTCGTGTCCGGCGATGAGCATCCGGGCGACCCGGGGATCGACCGGGATGCGCGACATCGACCGGCCGATCGGGGTCAGTCGCGGGGGCCCGCCCTCGCGCGGGACGGTGATGGCGCCGAGTTCGGTGAGAACACCCATACCGTCGCGGATCGCGCGGTCGTCGGGCGGCTGGACGAACGGGAACTCGGCGATCTCGCCCAGTTTCAGCGAGGTCATCTGGAGGATGACGGCCGCGAGGTTGGTGCGCAGGATCTCCGGGTCGGTGAAGGCCGGCCGTGAGTCGAAGTCGTTCTCGCTGTAGAGACGGATGCAGACGCCCGGGGCGACACGACCGCATCGACCGGCCCGCTGCCGGGCACTGGCCTGTGAGACCGGTTCGATGGGAAGACGATTGACCTTGGTCCTGGTGGAGTACCGACTGATACGGGCGGTGCCGGTGTCGATGACGTAGCGGATGCCGGGCACGGTCACCGACGTCTCGGCGACGTTGGTCGCCAGCACGATCCGGCGTCCGTCGGAGGGGGAGAACACCTTCTGCTGCTCGGCGATCGACAGTCGCGCATAGAGCGGCACGATCTCGGCACCGGGACCCTTGCCGCCGCCGGTTCGTCGACGGAGCGCCTCGGCGGTCTCTCGGATGTCCCGTTCGGTGGGCAGGAACACGAGGATGTCGCCGCGGCCACCGGCCCACAGTTCGTCGACGGCGGCGTCGATGCCCTGTATCTGGTCGAGGTCGGCATGTTCGCCGCCGCCGGCGTCGTCCCCGTCGTCGGGGCGTTCCTGCAGGCTCAGCGGTCGGTACCGGATCTCGACCGGATAGGTGCGCCCGGATACCTCGATGACCGGGACCGAGGTCTTCGGCGTGCTGAAATGCCGTGCGAAGCGCGCCGGATCGATCGTCGCCGAGGTGATGATCACCTTCAGATCGGGGCGTCGGGGCAGCAGGCGGCGCAGATAGCCGAGGATGAAATCGATGTTGAGGCTGCGCTCGTGGGCCTCGTCGATGATGAGGGTGTCGTAGCGGCGCAGCATGGGGTCGGTGGCGATCTCGCGGAGCAGGATGCCGTCGGTCATGACCCGGACGAGGGTGTCGGCGCCCGACCGGTCGGTGAACCGGACGGAGTAGCCCACCGCGTCGCCGAGTTCGGTGTCGGTCTCGTCGGCGATGCGCTTGGCGACCGAGCTCGCGGCGATGCGCCGGGGCTGGGTGTGCCCGATCGACCCGCGGATGCCACGCCCGAGTTCGAGGCAGATCTTGGGGAGCTGGGTGGTCTTGCCCGAGCCGGTCTCGCCCGCGACGACCACGACCTGGTGGTTGCGGATCGCCTCGGCGATCTCGTCGCGTGCGGCGGAGACGGGTAGTTCGTCGGGGAAGCGCAGAATCGGCACGGTCGCGCGCCGCCGGTCGAGACGAGCGCGTGCCTTGTCGACATCGGCGACCAACTGTCGCCACTTCGCGGCATCCGGGCGCGCGGCGAGCCGATCGATGCGACGACGCAACCGGTCGGCGTCGACGAGGCCCACGTCGTCGAGTGCGCGGAGCAGATCCGAGCGGGGGATGTCCGATGCAGCGGTGTCCGGTGGAGACGGGGACGGGTCAGGTGACGAGGACGGGGCCGACATGATCACTCCAGGATATGGGGAAGCGCCGAGGCCGGTTCACCCCAGTGGCCGCGTGGGCCGCGTGGACCGGCATCATGGGGCCATGGCTGATGGTTCGAGCACTGGTACTGGATCGTTGTGGCACGGTTTCGCCGACATGGGTGCGGTGACCGCGAGCGGGCCGTTCGTCGTGACCAGGGGAGAGGGTGCGCGGATCTTCGACCGCGACGGCAACTCCTACCTGGATGCGACCGCCGGACTGTGGTTCACCAACGTCGGGCACGGCCGGACCGAGATCGCCGATGCCGTCGCGCGCCAGCTCGGCACCCTCGCGCACTACTCCAACTTCGGTGACTTCGCGAGCGACGTCACCCTGCGGCTCGCCGAGGAGCTCGGCGCCATCGCGCCGGTACCCGGATCGAAGATCTTCTTCACCTCCGGCGGCAGCGACTCGATCGACACCGCGGTCAAACTCGCCCGCCGCTACTGGGTGGAACACGGACGCGAATCCAAGCGGGTCGTCGTCAGCCGCACCAAGGCTTATCACGGGATGCATGCCGCGGGTACCTCGCTGGCGGGCATCCCGCTCAACCACGACGGCTACGGCGAACTCATGCACGACGTCCAGAACGTCGAATGGGACGACGCGAAGAGCCTGCTCGGTCTCATCGAGCGCGTGGGCGCCGACAACATCGCCGCGTTCTTCTGCGAGCCCATCATCGGGGCCGGCGGCATCTATCTCCCGCCGGAGGGCTACCTCGCCGAGGTGCGGGGCATCTGCCGCGACCACGACATCCTCTTCGTCGTCGACGAGGTCGTCACCGGCTTCGGCCGCATCGGCGGCGAATCCTGGTTCGCCTCCGCACGATTCGGCCTCGAACCGGACATGATCACCACCGCCAAGGGGCTCACCTCGGGGTATGTCCCGATGGGCGCGGTGTTCATCGCACCGCGGATCGCCGAGCCGTTCTTCGCCGGCGGCGTCTGGTGGCGGCACGGGTACACCTACGGCGGTCACGCGGGCGCGGCGGCCGCCGCGCTGACCAACCTCGAGATCATCCGGCGCGAGAACCTCCTCGCCGAGGCGACACGGCTCGAAGGCGACCTCGCCGCAGCGCTGTCGCCGCTCGCCGACCTCGACACGGTCGCCGAGGTCCGGACCGGCCTGGGCGCGGTCACCGCGGTACAGCTGGCCGACCCCGCGACGGCGCCGGCGACGGTGGTCAAGCTGCGCGAACACGGGGTGAGCACCCGGGCCGCAGGTCAAGGGGCGCTGCAGATCTCGCCCGCGTTCGTGATGACGACCGCCGAGGTCGGCGAACTCGCCGACCGGATGCGCGCGGCGCTGAGCTGACGACGCAGGCCACGGCCTTGTCGTGGTCATCCCGACGATCCGGTGGTCATCGCCGGACCGCGGTGAGTGCGCCTGAGAACGACAGGGCCCGGCTGCGTAGCGCAGCCGGGCCCCGTCGTCGTCTCACATGCGACGGATCAGGCGTTGGCGAGCACCTCGGTGGTCGCGATCGCCTGGGCGACACCGCTGACGATCGACGCGACCTTGAGCGCCTCGAGGATCGCCTCACGGTCGACGCCGGCCTCGCGCAGGGTGTTCTCGTGCGCGGCGACGCAATGACCGCAGCCGTTGATCGAGGACACCGCGAACGACCACAGCTCGAAGACGGCCTTGTCGACGCCGGGGTTGCCGATGATGTTCATCCGCAGGCCCGGACGCAGGTCGTCGTACTTGCCGTCGAGGAAGCCGCGACCCCGGTAGAACACGTTGTTCATCCCCATGATCGACGCGGCCCCGAGCGCGGCGTTGTAGGCCTCGGCGGACAGCGTGTCGGCGGCCTCGTCGGCGATCTCGCTGAGCACCTTGGCGTTTCGCGTGGCGGCAGCGGTCGACAGCAGGGTTCCCCAGAGCTGCTCCTCGGTCAGCGCGGTGGTGCGGCTGATCGAACCGAGGTTGAGCTTGAGGTCCTTGGCGTACTCGGGAAGTGCTTCCTTCAGGTTGTCGATGCTCATCTGTTCTCCTCTCAGACGCCGGCCGTCATGAGCTCGCCGGCGTCGATCGTCGGGTCACCCTTCTTCCAGTTGCAGGCGCACAGTTCGTCGGACTGCAGAGCGTCGAGGACGCGCAGGACCTCGTCGACATTGCGGCCCACGGAGCCCGCGGTGACCGACACAAACTGGATCTCGTTGTTCGGGTCGATGATGAAGGTGGCGCGGTCGGCGACGCCGTCGGCATTGAGAACGCCTGCGGCGGTGGCGAGTTCGCGCTTGAGGTCGCTCAGCATCGGGAACGGGAGGGTCTTGAGGTCCTCGTGCTGTGCGCGCCACTGGAAGTGGACGAACTCGTTGTCCACCGAGGCGCCGAGCACCTGGGTGTCGCGGTCGGCGAACTCGTCGTTCAGCTTGCCGAACGCGGCGATCTCGGTCGGGCACACGAAGGTGAAGTCCTTCGGCCAGAAGAACACGACGCGCCACTGACCGGGGTGATCGTCGGACGACACGGTGGTGAAGTAGTCGTCGGGCTGCTGGGCATTGACCTTGCTGAGATCGCCACCGATGACGGCGGTGAGGTTGTAGGCAGGGAACTGGTCACCGATGGTGAGCAGGGCCATGTATCGCTCCTTCAGCTGGTGAATGTACGGAATCTGCGCGCGAATGAGTTTCGCGACGTACGAGTACCATCGTGCCGGATTCCGGTCGAAAACGAAACGTGATGACTAGCACTATACTGATAAGCATGTCCGATAGAACTTATCAGCCGACCGTGGCCGGGTTGCGTGCCTTCGTCGCACTCGCGCATAGACGCCACTTCGGCACTGCGGCAGCCGATCTCGGTGTCAGTCAGCCATCGCTGTCGCAGGCGTTGTCGGCGTTGGAGTCCGGTCTCGGTGTGACCCTCGTCGAACGCACCACGCGGCGTGTCCTGTTGACCGCCGAGGGTGACGAACTCCTCCCGCGAGCGATCGCGGTGACCGAGGCCATGGACGAGTTCACCTCGGCGGCCGCCGGAACGGGCCGACCGCTCAGCGGGCCGCTGCGGCTGGGGGTCATCCCGACGGTGGCGCCCTACGTCCTGCCGACGCTGCTGCGCGGACTCGGGCAACGGCTCCCGGACCTCGTACCCCGGGTGGTGGAGGAACAGACCGCCCGCCTCATCGAACAACTGCGCACCGGCACGCTCGACGTCGCGCTGCTCGCTCTCCCCGTCGACATGCCCGGCATCGTCGAAGTTCCCATCTATCGTGAGGATTTCGTTCTCGCACTCCCGTCCGGTCACGCGCTGGCCGGACGCCGCCGCGTCGATCCCACCGCGCTCGCCGACCTGCCGCTCCTCCTCCTCGACGAGGGGCACTGTCTGCGCGATCAGGCGCTCGAGGTGTGCCGGCTCGCGGGCGTGCGGCCCGATCTGGGTCAGACCCGGGCCGCCTCGCTGACCACCGCGGTGCACTGCGTCGTCGGCGGACTCGGCGTGACGCTCATCCCGCAGACGGCGGTGGCCTCCGAGACGGCGTCGGGTGATCTGGCCACCGCGACCTTCGCGGCCCCGCGGCCGGGGCGGCGGATCGGCCTGGTCTTCCGGGCGTCCGCGCGCCACGACGAGGCCTACCGCGAACTGGGCTCTCTCATCGGCGATCTCGTCGGCGCGACCGGTGCCGTGACCGCGCTCTAGACCGTGCCGCCGGCCATCTCGGCCGCGGCCGCCTGTGCGGCGAGAGCCTCCCACTCGTCGACGAGACTCGAGTCGACCTCGCGGACCATGGTGCCCAGCTCCTCGACGATCCGCTCGATCTCGGGGGTCACGACGCTCGTCGGAACGCCCTGCCGGAGAACGCGATAGCAGTCCGACAGATAGCGCAGCAGCACGCCCTCGCTGCGCGCCAGCCCGTACGCGGAGATCAGCTCGGTGAAGGTCATGGCCTTCTCCAGCATCTCGCGGAGCACCGACTTCGGCGCCGGCGGGAACGACGACACCCACGGGTGCCCGCGACGATAGATGTCGAACGCGGCGTAGATCTCCTCGGCCAGCGGCTGCGGCCAGGTGATCTCCTCCAGGCGCGACATCCGCTCCTCGTACTCGATGCCGTCGGCCTTCATCTCCGCGATCGCGGCGTCGCGCGCGACCTTGCGCTGGGCCAGCAGCAGCGGTCGCGGGTTCTCCAGGGTCGATTCGAGGATGGAGACCACATCGAGTGCGTGAGTGGACGACTCGGGGTCGAGGATCTCGAACGTCGCCAGCGCGAAGGCGGACAGCGGGTTGGTCAACGCGAAGTTCTCCGGCATGTCCACGCTCAGGGCGATGTGCCGGCCGGTGTCGTCGGGTTCGGCGAGTTGCACGACGATGCCCGCGTCCCGGAGCCCCCGATAGAGCTCGATAGTGTGCTTGATGGTGCGCAGCTGGCGGTCGCGCGGTTCGTGATTGTCCTCGAGAAGGTGGCGGACCGCGGCGAAACAGTCGCCCGGTCGGCCGAGTACCTCGAGGAGCATGGCCGTCGTCATCTGGAAGTGGCTGCGCAGGGGCTCGTCGGGCGCATCGACGAGCTGGAGGAAGGTCTTCTCCCCCCACGAGACGAAACCCTCGGGAGGCTTCTTGCGCACCAGCTTTCGGAGCTTCTTGGGATCGTCGCCGGCCTTGGCCACCGCACGGGCGTTCTCCACGTCGTGGTCGGGAGCCTGCGCGACGACGTAGCCGATCGTGTCGAAACCGGCGCGCCCGGCCCGGCCGGCGATCTGATGGAACTCGCGTGCCCGCAGGCGACGGACCCGCCGTCCGTCGTATTTGCTCAGGGCCGCGAACAGGACCGTGCGGATCGGCACGTTGATGCCGACGCCGAGGGTGTCGGTGCCGGCGATCACCTTCAGCAGCCCTTGCTGCGCAAGACGTTCGACCAGACGGCGGTAACGGGGGAGCATCCCGGCGTGGTGGACGCCGATACCGGCGCGCAGCAGTTTGGACAGCGTGTTGCCGAAGCCGGTGGAGAACCGGAAGTCGCCGATCGCCTCGGCGATCGCCGCCTTCTCCGCCTTGTCGCAGATCCGGACGCTGAGCAGCGCCTGCGCGCGCTCCACCGCGGCGGCCTGGGTGAAGTGCACCACGTAGATGGGCGCCCGTCCCCGGTCGACGAGCTCCTCGATCGTCTCGTGGATCGGGGTCATCGCGTAGGCATGGTCCAGGGGGACCGGACGCTCGGCGCCGGTGATCTCGACCGTCTCGCGTCCGGTGCGCCGGGTCAGGTCGTCGACGAAGAACGACACGTCGCCGAGCGTCGCCGACATCAGCAGGAACTGCGTCGACGGCAATTCGATGAGCGGGACCTGCCAGGCCCAACCGCGGTCGGGTTCGCCGTAGTAGTGGAACTCGTCGGCGACGAGGGTGCCGATGTCGCTCGCACCGCCGGCGGCGAGGGCGAGGTTGGCGACGATCTCGGCGGTCGCACACACGATGGGCGCGTCGGCGTTGACCGCGGCGTCGCCGGTCAGCAGTCCGACCTGGTCGGCGCCGAACATGGCGCACAGCTCGAAGAACTTCTCGCTGACGAGCGCCTTGATGGGTGCGGTGTAGAACGCACGCTCGCCGCGGCAGCGCGCGAAGTACAGCGCGCCCGCCGCGACGAGTGATTTGCCCGAGCCGGTCGGCGTCGCCAGGATCACGTGGCTGCCGGCGAGGAGCTCGAGAAGCGACTCCTCCTGATGCGGGTAGAGGTCGAGGCCGCGTCCCGTCCACCACTCGGTGTACCGCTCGAGTGCGGTGTCCTCGTCGTCGGTGGGGACCAGGACGTGCGGCGCGGGTATCGGTGCTGTGTCCGGGATCAGATCGGTGATCGCGGACCCTCGTCCCCGCCGGGGCCGGCCTCGCCGTCGCCGGTCTGCTCGGCCAGGAACCGTTCGAGTTCGGCGCCGAGTTCGTCACCGCTGGGCAGCGATTCCTCGGCGGCGAGCAGCGACGAGCGTTCCTGCGCGGCCTGGGTGAACGTGTCGTATTGGGTCTCCAGCGCCGCCACCACGGACTCGATCTCCGAGTTGCCCTCGACCTCGTTGTCCACCTGTGCGCGCACCTTCTCGGCGGCGCTGTCGAGAGCGGCAAGAGGGAGGTCGAGTCCGGCGAGCTCGGCGACCGCCGCCAGCAGGCGTGCGGACGCCGCCGGGTAGTTGGTCTGCGCGAGATAGTGCGGGACATGTACCGACAGGCCCGACGCACGGTAGTCGTGTTCGCCCATCCGCAACTCGAGGAGCATCGACGCGCTGGCGGGCAGCTTCATCGCCGATCCCCACCGGGGCAGGTCACCGAGGGCGTCGGGATCACTGCCGTGCGCCGTGATCGACGGCGGTCGGGTGTGTGGCACGGCCATTGGGATCGCGTTGAGGCCGATGACATCGGTGACGCCGAGTCCGTCGCTCAGGCGTCGGACCGCGTCGACGAACTGCTCCCACCGGAGGTCGGGTTCGGAACCGGCGAGCAGGAGAAAACCCTTGCCCGAGTTGTCGCGGATCGCGTGCAGCGCCAGCGTCGGCATCTCGACGTCGGTGAAGGTCTCGCCGCTGAACGAGATGGTCGGCCGGCGTGACCGGTAATCCATCAGCTCGTCGGAGGAGAAGGTCGCGACCAACTCGGACTCGAGGCTGTCGCGGAGGTGCGTCGCGGCCAGCGCGACCGCGTGCCCGGCGTCGGCGAAGCCCTCGAGCGCGTGGATCAGTACCGGACCCGTGCCGTCGGGCCGGGTCACCTGCGGAGCGGGAAAGGCGAGTTCATACAGCGCGTCGTTGCGCGCGGGCTGCTCGTCCACGTCGTCCCTCCTTCTGCTGGCAGCTGTCCCGGAAGAGACAGCTGAACGTCCATCTTCTCGCACCGCACCCGGCGATGGCCACTCGCCTCGGTGCAACCACCGCGACACACCGGTGATTCCCCCCGTTGGTGTTCCTGTTTTGTTGTTCCCCAGGGGTGTGTCCTCGACACCTGGCGAAGACGCCGGTGGCACAGTAGACCGTTGTGATCGAGCCGCATGCGCCCCGACTGCGCCTGTCCCTGCCCGGCCGCCTCGTTCCCGGCACGGTGGCCGGTCTCGTCGCCGCGGCGCTCGTGCTGTCCGCCTGCTCCGTCGGCGGTCAGCCGGAGCCGTCGAGTCCGGACCTGTCCGCGCGATCGGTCGAGGCCGCGGACTTCCCGGACGGCGCCGCGAGTCCCATCCCGACGTCGGCGGTCGCGAACGCCCTGGCCGACGTGACCGGGGCGCCGATGCCCGGACAGGCGGGCACCGAGGTGTCGCCGCCGGAGTGTGCACCCGCGTCCGTCCCCGCGGACGGAGCGGTCGCGTTCCTGGGTCCCGGCCCGGGGGAGCGGGCCACCCTCACCTCGGTCGTGGCCGGTGTCGAGACGCCGCTCGACGACGTGGTCGAGTTGGCCGAGCGCTGCCCCGAGACCACCACGACCACGTTCGGGGCGTCCTCGACGATCACCACCGAGGTGCTGCCCCCGCCGCCGGCGCCGGACGGGGTCGACACCGCGACGCTCCGCCGCACGATCGTGACCGGCGGCGGTGTCCCGTCCACCACGAGCGCTCTCACGCTGCTCGGCGAGCGGGACGGCGTCCGGGTGTACACCGAATACCGTTGGCCCGCAGCAGGTCCCGTACCTCCCGAAGCGTCCGCCGCGCTCGACACGCTGTTCGGAAAGGCGCTCGCGGCCGCGTTCGGCTGACCAGTACCGCCCTGTGGATGACCTCTCCTGGTTGTCCACAGCGTGTGTCGACCGCCGTTCGAGCGGCTCGGCCACGGGTGACGCTGTCGCCATGCAGATCCTCGAACCGCCACCGCATGGCCCCCACGACCCGACGACGCTGCTCACCTCGATCCCCGCTCGACTGGGGTTCGTCCCCGAGCGGTCGATCATCGCGATCGCCGTCGCCGGCGACCGCACGGTGAACGCGACCATGCGGCACGACCTCGCCCTCGCGCCCGACGGCAGCCCCACGCGCGAACTGGTCGTCGTCCTCGCCGGACTTGGTGAGATCACGTCCACCTACGGCATCGAGGAGATCCTGGTCGTGATCGCCGATGACCGCTACCCGGCGGACGACCGTCGTTATCGGCGGATCCTCGCAATGAGCGACCGGTACTTCGGCGATGTCGGTGGTGTGGCCGCCGGGTTCGTGGTGCCGGGCTTCGATGCCGGCGTGCACTGGTCGACCATCTGGTGTCCGGAGGACCGAGCCTGGTCGGTCGACGTGTCCGCGGGGTCGGCCGGACAACTCGACGATCCGCACACGAGTCCGACCGCGGTCGCGGAGGCGGTGCGTTCGGGACGGCGGATTCTCGCCCGGCGCTCGGAGATGCGGACGATGCTCGAACCGCTCGACGGCGAATGCGGTCCGGGACGTCCGCTGCCGGACTGTCGGGCATGCCGGGGCATCGACCTGGATCAGAGCGATCTCGACTTGTTCGATCCCGACGAGGAGGACGTCGAGGCCTCGACGCGCGCACTCGACCTGGTCATCAGCGCGATGATCGAAACGGAACAACCACTGGATTGTGGCGAATTGGACCGACTGGAACAGGCGATCCTGCGCCCCGACGTCCGCGACGCCGCGCTCGCCCTGTCGGTCACCGAACTCCGGGGAGCCGCCGAACACCTCTGGCGAGAACTCACCCGGCGGCTGACCGGACGCGGACGGTCCACCGCCGCAACACTTCTCGCGCATCTGCACTACATCGGCGGGGATGGCGCCTACACCGGTGTCGCCCTCGACGTCGCGCTTGCGGGCACGGACACCGACCACCTGGCCACGCTGCTCGACACCGCCCTGCGGGCCGGTGTCCGCCCGGCCAGGCTGTGGGGCACCATCGAGAAGTCCTACGACGCCGCGAAACGCCTCGGCGTCGTCATCCCGGCGGCGACACTGCGTACCGCCGGGTGACCACTGCAGACCTTGCTGTGTCAGACCTTTGCTGTGTCAGACCTTTTCGACGACCTTCTCGACGAACAGCGAGTGCGCCATGTCGGACGAAAGTTCGAGGCCGTCGTGACCGGGTGTGTCGATCGTGATCGTGCCGGCCGTGTTCGACACCGTCACACGGGCGTTGGGAACCACGCCCGCCTCGCGCAGCGCGCCGATCAGTTCGGTGTCGGACTGGGCGTGTTCGGACAGGCGACGCACGATGACCGGCACCGTCTCACCCGGCGGGAGGTCGGCGAGGCGGGTGGCGCCGTCGTCGGAGCTCGGCACCTCCACGCCCAGCAACTCCAGTCCCGGGATGGGGTTTCCGTAGGGCGAGGTCGTCGGGTATTCGAGGACCGCGAGCAGGCGGCGTTCGACGTTCTCACTCATCACGTGCTCCCAGCGGCAGGCCTCCTCGTGGACCTGATCCCAGGGCATTCCGATGACGTCGACCAGAAGGCGTTCGGCGAGGCGATGCTTGCGCATCACCGCGACGGCGAGCGTGCGTCCGCGGTCGGTCAGTTCGAGGTGTCGGTCCCCGGCGACCCGGAGGAGGCCGTCGCGCTCCATGCGGGCAACGGTCTGCGACACGGTGGGACCGGACTGGTCCAGACGCTCGGCGATCCGCGCCCGCAGCGGCACGATGCCCTCTTCTTCGAGATCGTAGATCGTTCGCAAGTACATCTCGGTGGTGTCAACCAGGTCGTTCACTGTGCGCAATCCCTTTCGTCCCCGCCAAGATTACCCTCTTCGGGAGTGGTGACCGCGATCTCACCGCGACCGGGGAGTCCCGGGGCGGCGGTACGTGGCGCGCACTCGTGTCCGACGCGACATCCGTGGCCGCTGCGCGATGTGTACCACTAGCCTGAGGTCGTGATCAACACTACGAGCGCCCGATGACGACGGCCGTCATCTGGAGCGAGGACTTCCTGTCCTACCGATGGGCCCACACGCACCCGATGAACCCGGTCCGACTCGCCCTCACGATGACCCTCGCGCAGAGCCTCGGAGTCCTCGACGACGTCGAGACGATCCCGCCGCAGGCCATCGACGACGACGCCCTGACCGTCGTCCACAGCCGCGACTACATCGACGCGGTCCGTGCGGTCGGTTCGGGGACGGCGTCGCTGTCGGGGCCGTTGCTCGAGCGGTTGTTCGGCCTCGGCGACGCCGACAACCCGGTCTTCACCGGGATGCACGAGGCCGCGCGCCTGCTCGTCGGCGGCACGCTGGCCGCGGCGCAGACGGTCGTCTCCGGGGCGGCGACGAGAGCGGTCAACATCGGCGGCGGCATGCATCATGCGATGCGCTCGCGCGCCGCCGGATTCTGCATCTACAACGACTGCGCCATCGCGATCAGATATCTGCTCGACCACGGTTTCGACCGCATCGCCTACATCGACGTCGACGCCCACCACGGCGACGGCGTCCAGGTCGAGTTCTCCGCCGACCCGCGGGTGATGACGGTCTCGCTGCACCAGCACCCGGCGACCCTGTGGCCCGGCACCGGATGGCCGACCGAGGTCGGGGACGGCGACGCGGCGGGCAGCGCGGTCAACCTGGCCCTCATGCCCAACACCGAGGACCGGTTGTGGCTGCGCGCCTTCCACGCCGTGGTGCCGTCGCTGATCGCCGAGTTCCGGCCGCAGATCATCGTCAGCCAGTGCGGTGCCGACAGCCACCGCGCCGATCCGCTGACCGACCTCTCGCTGACCGTCGACGGACAGCGGGCGGCGATGATCGCCATGCGCGACCTCGCCGACAAGTACTGCGAGGGCCGCTGGATCGCGGTCGGCGGCGGTGGCTACGGCGTCGTCAACGTGGTGCCGCGCAGCTGGACGCATCTGCTGGGCGTCGCCCTCGGTCGCGAGGTCGATGTATCGTCGGTCATCGACGAATCCTGGTGTGCCACAGCCGAACAGATCTCCGAGCAGGTGCACTCCGACTATGCCGCCCCGCCCGTTCGGGTCATGGGCGACGGGGGCATCGTCGACTACCAGCCGTGGGCCGGCGACGCCGGCCAGGAACCACCCGACGGTGTCGCGGCCAACGCCCAACGCCAGACCGACCGCGCGATCCTCGCCACCCGACGCGCGGTCTACCCGCTTCACGGTCTCGACCCGGAGGACCCCCGTGACTGACGACACCTCGACCGCCGACGCCACCGCGCCCGCAGGCACTCCCGCCATGGCCGATCAGCCGGAACCGCGTAGCCCGTGGGATTATCCGCGGCACTGGATCGCAGATGTGCTGGCCTCCGATGGCGGCGTCGTGCACCTGCGACCGATCGTGCCCGACGACGCCGACCGCATCGTGGCCTTCCACTCCAAGCTCTCCGAGCGCACCCGGTACATGCGGTACTTCGGTCCGACTCCGACCCTGCCGCCGCGCGAGGTGGCCCGGATGACGACCGTCGACCACCAGCAGCGTGTCGCGATCGTCGCCGAACTCGGGGGCGAGATCATCGCGGTCGGCATCTACGAGGGTCTCGGCTTCGACGGCAAACCCGAATCGGCCGAGGTGGCGTTCGTCGTCGCCGATGAACACCAGGGCCGCGGCCTCGGACCCATCCTGCTCGAACACCTGGCCGGTGCGGCGGCGGAGAACGGTTTCACCCGTTTCGAGGCCGAGGTCCTCAGCGAGAACCCGAACATGGTCGCGGTGTTCCGCGACGCGGGGTATCAACTCGCACGGAGCTTCGACGGCTCGACCGTGCACGTTGAGTTCCTCATCGACCCCACCGAGGCGCTGCTGTCGGTGCGCAACGCCCGTGAACGCGCGTCGGAGGCCCGCAGCGTCGCCAATCTGCTGCGACCCGCCTCGGTCGCGGTGATCGGGGCCTCGACCGACCCGAACAAGGTCGGAAACGCCCTGTTGGCCAACATCATCGCCGGGGGATTCACCGGGCCGGTGTTCCCGGTCAACGGCCCCGCCCGGGTCGAGGAGGAGCCCGAGCCGGGACGGCCCGGTGTCGGCCGCGAACCGACGCCGGCGCGTCGTCGCACCCGGGAACGACCGCCGTCGGTGCGGGGGATCCGGGCCTACGAGACCGTCCGCGACATCCCCGACCCCGTCGACCTCGCGGTGGTCGCGGTGCCGGCCGCGCGCGTCGACGACGTGCTCGACGACTGCCTGGTCAAGGGTGTGCGCACGCTCGTCGTGGTGTCGTCGGGCTTCGGCGAGTCCGGCGAGGAGGAGGGCCTCGAGAACGAGCGCCGCCTGGTCGCCCAGGTCCGCGAGCACGGGATGCGACTGGTCGGGCCGAACGCGCTGGGCGTTGCGAACAACGACCCGGCGGTCGCGCTCAACGCGACCCTGGCGCCGCGCATCCCGGCCGCCGGCCGGGTCGGGTTCTTCTGTCAGTCGGGCGCCCTGGGCATCGCGATCCTCGACACCGCGGCCCGTCGCCAGATCGGCCTGTCGACGTTCGCCTCGGCCGGCAACCGCGCGGACGTGTCCGGCAACGACCTCCTGCAGTACTGGGACACCGACGCCACCACCGACGTCATCCTGCTCTACCTGGAGAGCTTCGGTAACCCGCGCAAGTTCTCCCGGATCTCGCGGCGGGTCTCACGCTCGAAGCCGATCATCGCGGTAAAATCCGGCCGGGGTGCGATGACGCCGGTCCGGGCGGCGCGCTCGGCGGCCACCCTCGACGACCAGATCGCCCGCATGATGCTCGAACAGGCCGGCGTCATCCAGGTGGACACGATCCCCGAGTTGTTCGACTGCGCGGCCGTGTTCGCCTATCAGCCGCTGCCGCGCGGCCCGCGCGTCCGCATCATCGGCAATTCGTCGGTGCTGGGCAGCCTGGCGGCGGACACCGCGCGCAACGGCGGCCTCGAGGTCGTCGACACCGTCGATCTCGGTGCCGGCGCCTCGGAGGAGGAGTTCGAGTCGACGGTCTCGGCGGCCATGGCCGACCCGGGCGTGGACGGGATCATCGTCGTGTTCGTGCCGCCGGTCGCGGTCGGCGCCGACTGGCACGCCCGGGCGCTCATGGCGGCGGCCAACACCCCCGACGCCGACGCCGACAAGCCGATCGTCACGACCTTCCTAGCCGTCGACGGCATCCCGCCGGGGTTGACTCGGCCCGGCCCGAACGGCATGCCGACCAAGGGGTCGATTCCGTCGTACGGCTCGCCCGAGCGCGCGGCCGCCTCACTGGCGAGGGCGTGGCAGTACGCCCGGTGGCGCCTGCGGCCGGAATCGGTGGTCCACCGTCCCGACGGCACCGATCCCGAGGCCGCGCGGATGTTCGTGCGCGAGGCGATGGTCGGCGACGGTGCGACCGGTCGTCCCGCCGAGCGGTTGCTGGGGCATGTGGAGTCGGCGAAGCTGTTGCGCTGGTACGGGATCGACGTGGTCCCGTTCCGCGAGGTGACCACGATGCACGAGGCATCCGCGGCGGCCCGTGAACTCGGGCTGCCGGTGGCGGTGAAGGCGACGTCGGACAAGTGGCGCGGTCGTCTCGACCGCGAGGGCGCGCGCCTGGACCTACCCGACGCGACGACGGTGGTGACGGCGTTCGCCGAACTGACCGAACTCACCGGCGACCGCGTGCTGCACGTGCAGAAGATGGCGCCGAAGGGCGTCGGTACGGTCATCCGGGTGCGCGACGATCCGTCGTTCGGTTCGGTGATGTCGTTCGGTCTGTCCGGGCGGACCTTTGACCTGCTGGGCGACCACGGTTACCGCGCCGTCCCGCTGTCCGAACTCGATGCACGGGAACTGATCGAGGAGCCGCGTTCGGCACCGCTGCTGTCGGGCTACCGCGGGGAGGAGCCCGCCGACAAGGAGGCGCTCGCCGATCTGCTGCTGCGCATCTCGACGCTCACCGACGACATCCCGGAGGTCCGCGAGGTGGTCTGCGATCCGATCCTGGCCTCGGTCGACGGCGCGGCCGTTCTCAATGCCCGGATACGCGTGGGCCCGGTGCCCGACAGGCGGGACACCGGACCCAGGCGACTCGGGTGACCGAGTGGACTCAGTGAAGGAGGCGGCGGAGCGTGCGGGGACGCTCAGCTGGCGTAGGCGCGCAGGCGCTCGGCACGGTCGCCGTGGCGGAGCTTGCCCATGACCTCGCGCTCGATCTGGCGCACGCGCTCGCGCGACAGCCCGAACATGCGGCCGATCTGATCCAGGGTGCGCGGCTGGCCGTCGTCGAGGCCGTAGCGCATCCGGATGACCTGCTGCTCACGCTCGTCCAGCGTCGCCAGGACGGCGCGGATGTCGGAGTGCAACAGGCCGGCGATGACGGCGTTCTCGGCGGAGGTGGCCTCGGCGTCCTCGATGAAATCGCCCAGGGGAGCTTCCTCGTCGCTGCCCACCGGCATGTCGAGGCTCACCGGATCGCGGCTGTGGTCGAGCAGGTCGGCGATCTTCTCCGCGGGGATGCCCGATTCGTTGGCCAGCTCGTCGTCGGTCGCTTCGCGGCCGAGCTGCTGGTGCAGCTCGCGCTTGATGCGGGCCAGTTTGTTGACCTGCTCCACGAGATGGACGGGGAGCCGGATCGTGCGGCTCTGGTCCGCCATTCCGCGGGTGATCGCCTGACGAATCCACCAGGTGGCGTAGGTCGAGAACTTGAAGCCCTTGGCGTAGTCGAACTTCTCCATCGCCCGGATCAGACCGAGGTTGCCCTCCTGGATCAGGTCGAGGAGAGGCATGCCGCGGCCGGTGTAGCGCTTGGCCAGCGACACGACCAGGCGGAGGTTCGCCTCGAGCAGGTGGGCCCGGGCGGCCTCGCCTTCACGGACGATGACCGCGAGGTCACGCTTCTTGGCCGCGGACAGCCGCTTCTTGGTGGCCAGAACGTGTTTGGCGTAGAGCCCGGCCTCGATCTGCTTGGCGAGTTCGACCTCCTGCTCCGCGTTGAGAAGGGCGGTGCGACCGATTCCGTTCAGATAGACACGGACCAGATCCGCCGCTGGAGACTGGGCGTCGAGATCCTGTTCGGTCATCGCCGGCCGGGTACCCGGAGGGGTGACTTCGGCGAAACCTTTGGTCGGGGTCGAACGTGCAACTGTCGAGCGTGACATGCGGCCTCCTGACTTGAGTGCGTTCACTGGGTCCAACGCCCTTGTGTGGGCGATAGTTCCCGAGAGTGGTTCGGAGCAAACCTCGCCGAGGCTTGGTGACCTGCGCATTCTTTTTCGCGACTCGACAACCGGCTGAGAAGTTGCTGAGATGTCGCGCGCGGGGGAACCCGAGGGAACGCGGGAACGCACGGGGCCGCGGTGCCGACCCGTCTGGTCCGGAGGTGTCAGGCGCGGGGGTCGTCGGGATCGACGACCTGCCCGTCGATGGTGCGCGACAGCTGGTGGTCGGTGCCGGTATCGGTCAGTGCCGGGGGTCCGACGACGTGATGGTCGGCGCCGTACTTGTACTGGGGGACCTCGCCGCGCTTGCGCGGCGGACGGTCGTTGGCGATCAGGACCGCCGCCCATGGCAGCGGGATGGAGATCGCGACGATGGCCAGCGCCAGTAGTCCGGACCCGGTGATGCCGTAGGCGATACCGGCGATGACGAGCGCCGGCACGCGGAAAGCCATGAGGAACAGATACTTACGCACACGCGCTCGGTGCTGGGCCTCGAGCGAGTCCGGTGCGTCGGTGATCAGGTACGCCTCGGCGCCCGGACGTTTCGACGCGGGATGTCCGTGCTCGTCGACGTGCGGCGACGTGCTGTTGCGGCCGTGCTGTCCGCGAGCGGACTCACCCATGGATTCCCATTGTTCGAACACCCTCTCCACTGTCCTCCTTTTGGCGGTCTATTGCACCCACCGCCGGGAGCGTAGTGAGCGGGGCGAATCGGGTCCCGCCGCCGGGAGCGTAGCGAGCGGGGCGAATCGGGTCCCGCCGCCGGGAGCGTAGCGAGCGGGGCGAATGAGCACTCGGGTGTTCCGTCGGCCCGGTTGTGACGCACAATGGACGAATGGGAACCGAAACCATCGAACGCCCGGACCTCGACGAATGGTCCGACACCAAGACCGACGAGCGTCCCGATGCCGACGCGACCGACCGGGGTGACGACGACCGCCCCAAGTTCTTCCACTACGTGAAGAAGAACAAGATCGCCGAGAGTGCGGTCATGGGTAATCATGTCGTCGCCCTCTGCGGCGAGACCTTCCCGGTCACGCGGTCGGCCAAGCCCGGGTCGCCGGTCTGCCCGAAGTGCAAGAAGATCTACAACAAGATGCGCAAGTGACGCGAGGCGGCTGATCGGCGGGCGTCGCCGGTCAGCCGCGGTCGCGGTGCCGCGCCTGCCGGCGGATCGGGCCGGAGGACAGCCGGTCGGGCAGGGTCCGGAGTTGGCCGGTGAAGTCGGAGGTCTGGGAGTTCACCCAGTGCCGGACCTGCGTGGTGGTCGACGCCTTCGCGGGCCAGAATTGTTGCACGGCCGCGTTGAACTCGGCGCCGATCACGATGCCGAAGCCCAGCGAAAACGTGAAGAGCAGGAACGCGATCGGTGTGGCCAGCGCCCCGTAGGAGACCCCGGCCTCGGTGATCTTGGTCAGATAAATGCGCAGCACGTAGCTCGCGACCCAGAAGAACACGCCGGCCACGATCGCCCCGCCGATGAGCCGATGCCACGGCAGGGGATTGGGCAGCGCGAGGTGGTAGAGCGTCGTCAGGACGAACAGCAGGAGGACGGCGACGAACGGGAAGTAGCCGTAGTCGATGAGGGTGGTGACGAACGATCCCCACGACTCCGGCACGATCGCGCGCAGGTAGTTCGGTCCGAGCGCGACGAGGGGCAGCAGGAACACCGCGACGCTCAGGAAGCCGACGTAGAGGAACAGCGCGAAGAACCGCTGCCACACCGGGTGTCGGACCTCGTGCTGGTCGTGTGCGTGCGCGATCGAGGCGATGAAGCACGAGACGGCCGACGATCCCGCCCACAATGAGATGACGAACCCGACCGACATGAGGCCGATCCGGCCGCGCCCGAGCACGCTGTCGACCGTCGGGGTGATCAGGTCGTCGACGACCGTGGGGGTGAAGGTCCGGCCGGCGAGGTCGATGATGCGGGCGTAGACGACGTCGACGGTGTCGGGGCCGAACCAGCCGGCGACGTAACCGACCGAGCCGAGCAGACCCAGCAGCAGCGGCGGCAGCGACAGCGCCTGCCAGAACGCGGCCTGTGCGGCCCAGCCGATGATCCCGTCGTCCCAGGACTTGACGATCGTGCGCCAGACCACGCGATGAATGTTCGGCAGGACCGGCAGGCCCGGTCCGGACGCCGCCTCGGTTCGTTCCGGATCGTCGTTCCCGGTCTTCTCCGACCCAGCGTCCGGTTCGGTCGACCCCTTCGCGCCGCGGAGGACTTCGACGTCCCCGGAGGCCGGGGCGGACCGCAGCGGCGCGCGCAGGGGTTCGGTCGCGGCCCCGACATCGGCGAGTGGGTCGCCGATCGGCGCGGTGACCGCAGTCGACACGGGACCCGGCGGGACGGCGGGCGGGCTCGCGGCAACCACCGACGACGGGTCGTCGGCCAGTGGGACCGGATTCCTCTTGCGCGTTGTGATGTGTTCAATATCCCCGATCGGGAGGCCGATTGGGTACCCGGGTCACCAGGCGAGTCGTTCGGATCGCCCACGGGCGCCCGTCGCGGCGGACGCCGCGGCCCGGTGTCGGGATGCGGGAGCTGTCGCGCTTCGGCGGTACCATTGGCGGGTCCCCTCGGGCGCGGGCCCCGCACGCGAGGGGTCGTTTCATGTCCGGCCGGAAACCCGCACGCGTGGAGGAGCAGCCCAGAAGGTGACGTCAGCCGAACCCTCCGGATCCACCGCCGGCCCGAAACTCCAGCTCCGCGCTTGGCAGCGTCGTGCGCTGACCAAGTACCTGACGCAGAAGCCGAAGGACTTCCTCGCCGTGGCGACGCCGGGCGCCGGCAAGACGACGTTCGGCCTGCGTATCGCCCGCGAACTCCTCGATGACCGCACCGTCGACAAGATCACCGTGGTCGCCCCGACCGAACACCTGAAGCACCAGTGGGCCGAGGCCGCCGCGCGGGTCGGGATCGCGCTCGACTCGCGGTTCACCAACGCCGCCGGACAGACCAGCTCGGACTTCCACGGCGTCGTCGTCACCTATGCACAGGTGGCCGCCCATCCGGCCCGGCACCGGGTGCGCACCGAGAACTACCGCACCCTGGTAATCCTCGACGAGATCCACCACGGTGGCGATGCCAAGTCGTGGGGCGAGGCGATCCGGGAGGCCTTCGACGACGCCGAGCGCCGGCTCCTGCTGACCGGTACACCCTTCCGCTCCGACGACTCGCCGATCCCGTTCGTCACCTACGAACCGGAGGCCGGCGGGCATCAGCGCTCCAAGGCCGACCACACCTACGGCTACGCCGACGCACTGAAGGACGGCGTCGTCCGTCCGGTCGTGTTCCTCGCCTACTCCGGTGAGGCCAGCTGGCGCGACAGCGCGGGCGAGGAGTACACCGCCCGGCTGGGCGAACCGCTCTCCGCGGAGCACACCACCCGCGCCTGGCGTACCGCGCTGGACGCCCACGGCGACTGGATTCCGGCGGTCCTCACCGCCGCACACACGAGGCTGGGACAGCTCCGTGCGACCGGCACACCGGATGCGGGCGGGCTGGTCATCGCCACCGATCAGACCGCGGCCCGCGACTACGCCGAACTGCTCACCGCCATCACCGGCAAGCCGCCGACGCTGGTGCTCTCCGACGACCCGAAGTCGTCGTCGAGGATCGGCCAGTTCGCCGCGTCCACGGACGAGTGGATGGTGGCGGTCCGCATGGTGTCCGAGGGTGTCGACGTCCCCCGCCTGGCCGTGGGTGTGTACGCCACCAGCTCGTCGACGCCGCTGTTCTTCGCCCAGGCCATCGGACGATTCGTGCGATCGCGTCGTCCGGGTGAGACCGCGAGCGTCTTCCTGCCGTCGGTCCCGGTGCTGCTCGACCTCGCCAGCCAGATGGAGGTCGAGCGCGATCACGTGCTCGGCAAGCCGCACCGCGAGAGCGACGGCCTCGACGACCAATTGCTGATCGACGCCAACAAGCAGGAGGACGAGCCGGGGGAGGACGAGCCGAAGTTCCAGTCGCTGCATGCCGACGCCGAACTCGATCAGGTCATCTTCGACGGCACCTCGTTCGGCACGGCCACGTTCGCCGGTAGCGACGAGGAGTCGGACTATCTGGGGTTGCCCGGGCTGCTCGATGCCGACCAGGTGCGTGCCCTCCTGCGCAAACGCCAGGAGGAACAGGTCACGGCGCGAACGGTCGCGTCGTCCTCGGAGTCGTCGGCTGCCGAGCCGCCCACTCCCGGCCGGCCGGCGGGAACCACCGGCGAGAATTTGCACGCCCTGCGCAAGGAACTGAATACGCTCGTCGCGATGCATCATCACCGCACGGGCAAACCACACGGCATGGTGCACAACGAGTTGCGGACTCGGCTGGGCGGGCCCCCGACCGCCATGGCGACCGCCGATCAGCTGAAGGAACGGATCGCCGCACTGCGCGAGTGGCGCTGATAGACACTGCGCGAGTGGCGCTGATAGACACTGCGCGAGTGGCGCTGGTCGGGCGGCCCGGAACAGGCCCGGACACGACAGAGCCCGGCCGGTTGCTCCGGCCGGGCTCTGTGCGCGTAGGGAAAGCCCGCGTTCGATCGTCGGAGGTGTCAGACCAGCTCGCCGGCGGATTCGACGACGGTGGCGCTCAACTCGACAAGGCGGGCCTCGTGCTCGTTGAAGTGGTGGCGGCAGAAGAGAAGTTCGCCGCCCTTGGGCAGGACGGCCCGTACCTTGGCTGCGGCGCCGCAGCGATCGCAGCGATCGGCGGCAGTGAGCGGCAGGTAGATCGGGGCTGTGGTGGCGATGTCAGTCATGGTTCGTTCCTCCGTCCCGGTCCGGCGCCGGGTGTCCGGTCGCCTTCCCTTCGAGCCGACACATCCGGGCGATGCGTCAACCTCACTCTGTCAGACGCTCGGGGCGTTCGTATTGTTCCGACGGTGCTCTCGGTGTGTCGTCACTCACCGTTTACACCAGGCAACAACTCGACAACGATCGCCCGAACGCAATGCGACCCGGCCATGGGGCCGGGTCGCACCACTCTACGCGTTGTGCGCGGGACGAGTCGTTCGGTCAGCTCGTCCGCGTGGGGGTGTGTGTTCCGCTCGCACCCGCATCGGGTTCGGGTGCGGAGTCGGCGGCCGGGATGTCCGACGTCGACGTTCCCTCGGAGCCGGGGCGTTCCGCGCCCTCGGCGCCCACGAGCGCCTCTTCCTGCTCCTCGCGCAAATGGGTGACCGCGTCGGAGGACTCGTTCTCCCGGTCGCGCAGGTACTCGCGGAGCGAGTAGGCGAACGCCGCGGCCCAGGCGATGGCGATCACGATGTAGAAGACGTTGCGCACCGAGCCGGGGGCGTCGATGAAGTCGCTCTTCAGCAGGCTGCGGGTGTTCGTGAGGACGATCAGGCCGCCGACCGAGGCGCCCAGCAGGCGCGGCGGGATGTGACGCACGAGCCACGCCGCGATCGGTGCGGCGATCACGCCGCCGACGAGGATGGCGGCGACCCATGCGAAGTTGATTCCCTGCGAACCGAGACTGAACAGGAAGCCGAGGCTCGCGGCGACGGCGATGATGAACTCGCTTGTGTCGATCGAACCGATGACCTTGCGGGGCTCGAGACGGCCGCTGGCCAGGATGGCCGGGGTGCCGACCGGACCCCAACCGCCGCCACCGGTGGCGTCGACGAATCCGGCGACGAATCCGAGCGGGCTGAGGAATCGCTTGCGCAGCGGCTTGCCGAGGTTGTGGCGGGGGATGCCCTGGAAGGTGAACCGCACCAGGATGTAGAGCCCGAGCAGCAGCAGGATCACGGCCATGACCGGCGCGGCGGTCTCGGTGGAGAGACTCGACAGGATCGTGGCGCCGAGGAAGGCGCCGATGGCTCCCGGGATCGCGATACGGCGCACGACGCGCCAGTCGACGTTCCCGAACTTCCAGTGCGAGACGCCGGAGACCAGCGTGGTGCCGATCTCGGCCAGGTGCACGGTGGCCGAGGCGGCAGCCGGGTTGGTGCCGATGGCGAGGAGGAGGGTCGTGGTGGTGACGCCATAAGCCATGCCGAGACTGCCGTCGACGAGCTGAGCAGCGAAGCCGACGAGGCCGATCAGGACAATCGTTCTCATAGTGGGTCTTTCCGGGAAGTCACGCCGTCAGGGACGTGACGAGGCTGGGGCAGGCACTCGGTGCCCGCGACGAAGTGGAACGCGGAGGAGGGGATCGCAGGTGGCGTTCTCGCCCTCGGGTGGGGTCTGTCGCGTCACAGACACAGCATCGATGCTGTGCGCAGCAGGTCGACGGTGGCACGGCGCACCAGCATGGCGCCGCGTCTGCTCCCGGTCACTGCGTAAGTCACCGCGCCATCCTATGTAGTGCGTCCCCGAAAGCCCGAGAATCCGGTCGTGTCCAAATCGGAGCGCGCAGAACTATTGACAGATCGATGTCGATGTGGATGACACAACGACATCGCCCCCGGAACCGTGAGGTTCCGGGGGCGATGAGGCTGTTGTCGTCACCGACTAGTCGAGATAGTCACGCAGGACCTGGGAGCGCGACGGGTGGCGCAGCTTCGACATCGTCTTCGACTCGATCTGACGGATGCGCTCGCGGGTCACGCCGTAGACCTGCCCGATCTCGTCGAGGGTGCGGGGCTGGCCGTCGGTCAGTCCGAAGCGGAGGCGGACCACGCCGGCCTCACGTTCGGACAAGGTCTCGAGCACTGACTGCAGTTGATCCTGCAACAGCGTGAAGCTGACCGCGTCGACCGCGACGACGGCTTCGGAGTCCTCGATGAAGTCGCCGAGCTGGCTGTCGCCCTCATCGCCGATGGTCTGGTCCAGCGAGATGGGTTCCCGGGCGTACTGCTGGATCTCCAGCACCTTCTCCGGGGTGATGTCCATCTCCTTGGCGAGTTCTTCCGGCGTCGGCTCGCGGCCGAGGTCCTGGAGGAGTTCACGCTGGATGCGACCGAGCTTGTTGATGACCTCGACCATGTGCACCGGGATACGGATGGTGCGGGCCTGGTCGGCCATGGCGCGGGTGATCGCCTGACGGATCCACCAGGTGGCATATGTCGAGAACTTGTAGCCCTTGGTGTAGTCGAACTTCTCGACCGCGCGGATCAGACCGAGGTTGCCCTCCTGGATGAGATCCAGGAACGCCATACCGCGGCCCGTGTAGCGCTTGGCCAGCGACACGACGAGGCGCAGGTTCGCCTCGAGCAGGTGGTTCTTGGCGCGGTTGCCGTCGCGGGAGATCCAGTTCAGGTCACGCTTCTGGGCGGTGCTGAGCTTCTCGCCGGCATCCATGATGCGCCGAAGACGTTCGGTGGCGAACAGCCCGGCCTCGATGCGCTTGGCCAGTTCGACCTCTTCCTCGGCGTTGAGGAGGGCGACCTTGCCGATCTGCTTCAGGTACGCGCGGACACTGTCGGCGGAGGCGGTGAGCTCGGCGTCCTTGCGGGCCTGACGCAGCGCCTCGGACTCCTCTTCGTCCCAGACGAAGTCGCCGGACTTCGCGGCGGCGGCCTCGTCCTTGGACGCGGCCTTCGCGGCGGCCGGGGTTGCGCCGCCGGCGGCGGGCGCGGTCGCCTCCTCGGACTCGTCGTCGTCCTCCGACTCGTCCTCGGAGTCGTCGTCGACCTCCAGGTCGTCGTCGATCTCGACGTCCTCGAGTTCGGCGTCGGGACCGTCGATGTCGTCGATCGAGTCCGGGTCGTCGGGCTCGGCGTTCGGATCGTCGCCGGAACCCTCCGCGGACGCGGCCTTCTTGGCGGCCTTCTTCGGTGCCGCCTTCTTGGTGGCCTTCTTCGCCGGGGCCTTCTTGGCGGGGGCCTTGCGGGCAGCGGTCTTCTTCGCAGCCTTCTTGGCGGTTCGCTTCGCCGGGGCGTCGGTCGCGGCTGGGGTCGACTCCGTCGACTCGGCCTCTGCATCACCCTGGTGGGTCGTGATGGCTGCCACGTACAACCTTTCGAACTGTCTTCTGTGGTGTCTTCTGTCGTCTGTCACCAGACGCGACACGGCAGCATGAGCCGCCGTGGACGAGGTCTTGGTTTCTCGGTTGGAATGACCGGTGACGACCATTGTAACGACATCGCCGTCCCCGGTGTGTCAAAGCCCTGGTCACGCCCTGCGCGGCGTCACGTCTTCAGTCCCTGGGACACTGCCATGGCCGCACCGACGATGCCGGCGGTGTTCAACAGCGTCGCCGGTACCACGGGCGTCTTGTTGGTCAGCAGCGGAATCCACTTGTCGGACTTGCGGCTGATACCGCCGCCGGCGATGAAGAGATTCGGCCAGAACAGCGCCTCGTAGGTCTCGAGGACCTCGGAGACCTTCTCGGTCCACTTCTCGTACGACCAGCCCTTCTCCTCGCGGACACGCGAAGACGCCTGGTGCTCGGCTTCCTTCTTGCCGACCTGTAGGTGACCGAGCTCGGTGTTGGGCACGAGGGTGCCGTTGATCAGGATCGCCGACCCGATACCGGTTCCGAACGTCAGCAGCATCACGACCCCCGCGACGCCCTTGCCCGCGCCGTACGCGTCCTCGGCCATACCCGCGGCATCGGCGTCGTTGAGGACCGACACCTGCCTACCGCCGAGGTATCCGCTGAAGAGGTCGTAGACGTCGGTGCCGATCCAGGCCTTGTCGATGTTCGCCGCCGTGCGCATGATCCCGTCGGTCACGACCCCGGGGAGGGTGACACCCACCGGGCCGGTCCAGTCGAAATGCGCGACCACCTCGGCGACGCCCCGGGCCACGGCCTCGGGTGTCGCGGGCTGCGGGGTGAGCACCTTGAACCGTTCGCCGACGAGTTCACCGGTGTCGAGATCGACGATGCCGCCCTTGATCCCGGAACCGCCGACGTCGACCCCGAAACCGAGGTTCGTCGGAGGTGTTGGATCATCGGGGCCGGCGACATCGGAGTCGGACGATCCGGGGACGGACGTGTCGGTCATGGCGGGGCTCCCTGTCCGGGTCGGTGTCTGAGGGTGGGGGCAATCCGAGACCAGCCTATTCACGCGACCGGCGCAACGCCCGTCATCGCAACGCATGTCGACACGATTCGACCACCCGGGAGGAGAGATCGGTCACCGCGATCGGTGGTGCGCTCCGGCCATGTGCTCACATGGAGGGCGTGGATCAGACAATTCCGGTGGACGAGCTCGCCGCGGTCGCCGGCGCCGTGGCCCGGGAGGCCGCCGCGCACGTACGTCGCCGCCGGCCCGAATTGTTCGGTGCGACACCGGGACACGGCGAGCCGCCGCAGCCCGCCGCGGTGGATTCCACCGTCCGGCCCGTCTCGACGAAGTCGACGGTGCAGCCCGTGTCGACGAAGTCGACAGTGCAGCCTGTGTCGACGAAGTCGACGGAAACCGATCCGGTCACCCTCGCCGACACCGAGACCGAACGCCTGATCCGCTCGCTGCTGCGTGAGGCGCGCCCCGACGACGAGGTGCTGGGCGAGGAGGACGGCGGGAGCCGGGCGGTGCCTACCGGTGTCCGATGGGTGGTCGATCCGATCGACGGGACCGTCAACTTCATGTACGGCGTGCCGGCCTATGCGGTGTCCATCGCGGCCCAGGTCGACGGACAGTCGGTCGCCGGGGTCGTCGTCGACGTCGCCCGCGACGTCACGTACGGCGCGACCCTCGGCGGGGGAGCGTGGGCGGCGGACTCCGCCGGGGTACGCCGGCCGCTCCGCTGCAATCCGGTCGACAGGGCCGAACTCGCGCTCGTCGCAACGGGCTTCGGGTACGACGCGGCGCGCCGCCGGCAGCAGGGACGCATCGTCGCCGAACTGCTCCCACGTGTCCGCGACGTCCGACGCATCGGCGCCGCGGCCCTCGACCTCTGCATGGTCGCGGCCGGCGCGGTCGACGCCCACTACGAACACGGTCTGAGCCCGTGGGACTGGGCCGCCGGCGGACTGATCGCCGCCGAGGCCGGCGCCGTCGTCCAGACTCCGCCACCGGATTCGCGGGCCGACGAGGGACACATCACCGTCGCTGTCGCGCCCGGGGTGGCCGACGAATTCCTCGCGCTGCTCGACGAATTCGACGCTCGCAGCCCGCTCACCTGACGGCCTCCCGCTTCTCGCCAGAGGTCGCCGGCCGCCGCACTGCGTGCGGAGCTCAGCAGGGGGCGGAGTGCACGGCCTCGACGAGGACCGGGTCGACACCACTCGCCGGATTCTTCGGATCCGCCGACCGCAGCGCCTCGAGGGCAGCCTGCGCGTCCTGCGACATCTCGCCACCCGAGTGGTGGACCCCGAGTGCGACGTCGACGGCCGTGCCGCGCCGGCCGTCGTCGACCAACTGGGCGCACGGGAACGCCAGCCATGTGGCCGCCGCCGCCGCGCGACCGGCCGGCCCGAACCGGATCTGTGCGACACAGTTGAGATCCCGGTTGGGATAGACCGGGTCATCGGCGTACGGCGTGTCCGGCACCGGGCTGAACCCCTGCGCGGTCAGGTCGTCGGACACCGTGCGGGCCGCGCCTCGTTCGTCGGAGGCGTTGAGGACGCGGACGCCGAAGGTCGACAGCGGGGCCGGAGCGACTCCGAGCATCTCGTCCCGTCCGACGACGGTGAGGGTCGGCGGGGCCGGCGGAGGTGGCGCGCCCGCTTCCACCGACGTCGGCGGAGTCGGTTGATTGCACGCTGTCGGAACGGATTCGGACTCGCCGCCGCCCAGCGCAACCGCCCACACCACCACGCCGACGACCATCAGGACGACGACCGTGACGATCGCCGGTGCGTAGCGCCGCCGACGGTAGGGTCGGCCCTGCTCGTCGGTCGGATAGCCGACCGTAATCTTCGACACCACCGTGGACTGACTCCTCACTGGGCGTTGCGTGATCTCGGATCACTGTAGAGGGTGACCCCGCAGTCCCCCGCGAGCCTCGCCGGGAGCGGTACGACTGGGGTGTACCGGGGCATGGATCGGGCGCCGAACCGAAACTTACCGACGAGTTGGGTCCCGGGTATTGACCTTCGATAGTGTGTCGACTATACTTCGGGCGCCCGCGCTTCCAGACCCGGGGTGCGCCCGATATGAAACCGTGATCGAAATCACGCAATACGTCTGATCCTCTGGTACGAATCTCGCCCGAGACGACGTTGCAGTGACCCCATCGGTAAGACAATCCCGGCGGAGTCGTGCGCAATAACACCGGGTGGCGACGCCAGCGCCGTCACCGTGAGCGCCCCTCACACTCTCGACAAGTTAGGCAAGGAATGGCTACAGATTACGACGCGCCACGACGGACGGAGACCGAGGACCTCAACGAGGACTCGCTCGAAGAACTGAAGGCTCGACGCAGCGAGGCGCAGTCCTCGGCAGTGGATGTCGACGAGAGTGATACCGCGGAGTCCTTCGAACTCCCGGGCGCCGATCTCTCGGGCGAGGAACTGTCCGTGCGTGTCATCCCCAAGCAGGCCGACGAGTTCACCTGTACCAGCTGCTTTCTCGTCTACCACCGCAGCCGGTTGGCCGAGGAGAACGGAAGCTCGCTCATCTGCGTCGACTGCGCGTGAGATGAACTGAGTCCAGCTGTCACAGCTGATGAAGGGGGCCGACGCCGAATACGGCGCGGCCCCTTCGTCGTGTCTCGGGTAGAGAGTCGTGCCCGGGTCAGGCGGTGGGTGCGGGACGGTCGGCCGCGGCGTCGTCGACGCCCAGCGCCGCAAGGAGTTCGGCGGGCCGACGTGTCGAGACCAGCCAATACGGTGTCGGGTCGTCGGGGTCGTCGAGCACGATGAGGACCATCGTCTTCACCCAGGAGCGGTGCACGAGATAGGCCGCCGGGTCGAGCTGCCGCCCGAGTGCGGCGCTCTTCGCGGTCGCCGGGACCGTCGCCGCCCGCGCGACGACGGCGCGCGGCAGGACCGCACGGTGGGCATGCAGCTCCCGATCCGCGGTCACCCGGATGCGGGTACGGCTCATCGACCACAGCATCACGACGCACAGCACGCCGGTGGCCACGTATCCGATGATGCTCCAGGCGCTCCCGCGCGCCGACAGCTGGATCTCGTAGCCCACCACGCCGGTGAGGACCACGGCTGCCAACCACCACCACCACGGCACGTACAGGCGCTCGTCGAACAGATCGGCGGTCGAGTCGGTGACGCCGGCGTTCCGCCCGGTGGGTGCGGGGGAGGCGTCCGAGGGTCCTCCGGGGCGCTCGGGCGAATGATCTGCGGTCACGTGACCAGCGTAGTCTGCCTGCGTGGCCTCAGATCTCCCCCCTGCGCACCCCGCTGACCCGGCGCCGATCGCGCTCCGACGCCTCGATCCCGACCTACCGCTGCCGACCAGGGCGCACCCCGGGGACGCGGGGGTCGATCTCTATTCGACGATCGATCTCGAACTGCCCGCCGGACGCCGTCAACTCGTCGGGACCGGGATCGCCGTGGCGTTGCCGATCGGCACCGTGGGGCTGATCCACCCGAGGTCGGGACTGGCCGCCCGGGCCGGCCTGTCGGTCGTGAACACCCCCGGCACCATCGACGCGGGCTATCGCGGGGAGATCAAGGTCTGTCTGATCAACCACGATCCGGAGCAGACGATCTCCATCTCGCGGGGAGACCGCATAGCCCAGCTGATCGTGCAGCGCGTCGAGCTGCCCGACTTCGTCGAGGTCGACGAACTCGACGACACCGCACGCGGCGACGGCGGGTACGGATCGAGCGGGGGATCGGCGATTCTCGCCTGACCGCTGCGGTGAACCGTCGCCCGGGGCTCTCCCCGACGGGAGTCGATTAGTGTTTCCCGTGTGTCCGGCGGATCGCTGTCGCCGGCGGTGACGAACGAGGAGTGACGCGATGGCACAGGACGGATCAGAGGAGCTGCGGGTCGGTCAGGCGCGCGGCCCCTACGACATCGACGCACTGGCGACCCGGCCGCAGGAGCTCGAGAACTCCCATCTGGACCTCGGATCGGTGCTGGTCCCGGTGGTCGAGGGCGGACAGGTCACCGTCGAGATGTCCGAGGCCCACCAGCCGCAGAACGTGTACCTGGTGACCCCCATCGGCCGGATCTCGGTGAGCGCCTTCGCCGCACCCAAGTCCCCCGGGATGTGGCGTGAGGTGGTCCGTGAGCTGGCCGCTTCCCTCCGCGACGACGGCGCGGCCACGAGTGTCGAAGACGGGCACTGGGGGCGTGAGGTGGTCGCCGAGACGGACGGTGCGACCCACCGGTTCATCGGGGTCGACGGCCCGCGCTGGCTCGTCCGGTGCGTGGGCAGCGGACCCACCGAGCATGCGGACGACCTCGCACGGTTGAGCCGCGCCGTACTGGCCGAGACGGTGGTCCGACGCGGGTCCGAGCCGTTCCCCCCGCGGGATCCGCTGCCCGTCGTGTTGCCGCCGGTGCTCGCCGAGCAGGTCGCGGCCGCCCAGCAGCAGATGTTCGCCGGCCCCCCGGCCGGACAAGAATCCCCGGACCCCTCCGCCCAGAACCCCACCGCCCCGAACCCCACCGCACAGGACGCGGGCCCGGGTGCCGCGACCACCGAGGACGCGACCGACGATTCGGTACCCGTTGCCGGGGGTGCGCTCGATCAGGTAGCCCACGCCACCGTCTATGGGGAGAACGCCTACCGCGACGAGCCGGAGGCGGCCGCCGCCCCGGAAGTGGAGTCCGCGGCTCCCGCCGATCCCGAGGTCGACGAGGAGCCGTTGCCGCCGTCGTCGGGCTCGGCGATGCAGCGCTTCCGCCGCCGCCGCTGAAGCTCCGGCCACACCGGGCTCCGATCACCCCGGCGGGTCGGTGAGTGCGACAAGCCCGGCCCGGAGCTCGTCTCCCAGCACACCCGGATCGTGGCCCCAGTCGTCGAGCGTGATCTCGACGAGGGTCGATTGCGGTGCGGCAGCATGCCATTCGCGGGCGACGGCGATGGGGTGGACCGGATCGTCGGCGGCCGCGACGATGGCCAGCGGCACCGTGAGCCCGGCGATCTCGGCCGGCGTCGGCGCCCGATGACGAGCCGCCTCGCGCAACATGCCGGCGAGGCCCGGGTACAGACCCCGCCACGACCGGGTCAGTTCCGCGGCCAGCCAGGCCGGGCTGCTGCTCGCCATCGCCGCGATGGTCGCCTCGAGTCCGTCGCGTTCGAGCGCCTCGGCGGTGGCGCCGGCACTCGCGGCCGCGGGTGCCGAGTGGGCGTCGCCGCTCCATGCCGGCAGTGCGGCGAGCACCCCGGCGCAGCGTCGGTCGGTGTCCTGCAGGGCCCACTCGAGCGCGATCGCGGCCCCGATCGACACCCCGCCCACGAGGATCGAGCGGTGGGCTCCGGCGGCCCGCTCCAGCCCGCGGAGGTGGCCGTCGATCAACGGCGTTGTCGGGTCCAGCGCGATGAGCTCTACCTCCAGGTCAGCTGCGGCGCGCTGAAAGGAACGGGTGACGTGATCGGCGTCGGAACCCGTTCCGGGTATGCCGACCAGAGCCGTCGGGCGAGGGCGGTGCGGACCGTCGGTGCCAGGCATCAGGGCATCATCCCCTAGTGGTGTGTCTCGAAAAGAGGCGGCCGATATCCGGTGGAGCGATCGGTGGTCTGGCAAGGCGGAGGAGGGAGGGATAGCGGAGCTATCTCGACCGACGACAACGCGGCCAGGCGCCGATCGAACGGCGGAGACCAGTCGCCTGTTTCTGAGACACACCACTAAGGTGTCCCGAGGCCCCCGCGCAGACCTGGACAGCGGGGGTCCGGCGACCACGGAATGGCCCCGCGGTCGCCGACGTTGTCACTGGCCGAGGCCGAGGTCTACGCTGGCGGGCAGGTCACCGATCACTCGTTCGGCGACCCACGGACACCGCTCTGTACAGCCCTGCGGTGCCGGCCGAAATCCATTGGGAGGGTCGAGATGCCCACTGCCGGCTATCTCAAACGACTGACCCGTCGGCTGACCGAAGATCTCGGTGACGCCGACGCAGAGAAGATCGCCGAGGAATCCAAGGCGACAGGCGCTCAGCGCGCGTCCGAGTGCTGCCGCGGTGACGAGGTCACCATGCACGGCGAACTGCGTGCCGTCGAGACCTGTTCGCGGTCGGCCAAGGCGGGGGTGAAGGCCGAGTTCTTTGACGGCTCCGACATCGTGATGCTGAAGTGGCTGGGCCGTAACCGCATCACCGGCATCGAGCCCGGCCGCAAGGTCACCGTCCGGGGCCGGCTCGCCGAGCAGGACGGCCACAAGGTGATCTACAACCCTTATTACGAGTTGCACGGCGTCGACGAGTGACCGGTCCGGTCCCCGAGCATCCGGCCTCGAGACAGCCGGACGCCGAACCGTCGGCACCCGGACAGTCAGCACCCGAGCAGGCGGCGCCCACGGTGCTCGAACAGATCGGTGGCGTCTCCGGCCTGGTCAATTCGACGGTGCCCGTCGTGGTGTTCGTCCCCGTCAACTCCTTCTTCGACCTCCGGACCGCCATCTACGCGGCGCTCGGCGTGGCGGCGCTGCTCTTCGTCGTACGGCTCGTGCGCCGCGAACCCCTGACCCCCGCGATCTCGGGTCTGCTCGGCGTCGCCATCTGCGTCTTCATCGCCGACCGGGTGGGGGATGCCAAGGGCTACTTCCTCTTCGGGATCTGGAGCACCCTCGTCTATGCGATCGTGTTCGCCGTCTCGATCCTGGTGCGGTGGCCCCTCATCGGGGTGGCCTGGCATCTGATCAACGGCGAGGGTTCCGGCTGGCGCAAGCAGCGTTCCATCCTCCGCGCCTACGACATCGCCACCGCACTGTGGGCAGTGCTCTTCGCGGCGCGCTACCTGACGCAGTCGGAACTGTACGACGACGGGGCCACCGGGTGGCTGGCGTTCGCGCGCATCGCGATGGGGTGGCCGCTGACCGCGCTCGTGGTGCTCGCGACGATCCTCCTGGTCCGCCGGGCACAGCGAGCCGAGGCGGCGCGCGCCGGCACCCCGCCGGACGCGGACGTCACCGCGCGATCTGCATAGCCTCGTAGAGGGCGGGCTCGGCCTCGGTGGGCGCGATGAAGACCAGTTCGTCGCCGCCCTCGAGGGGGTCGTCGCGCTGCGGGACGATGACGCGGCCGCCGCGCAGGATCGCGACGAGCGCGGCGTCGCGCGGCAGTTCCAGCTTCCGGACGGGCTTGCCGGCGAGGGGAGTGTTCGACGGCAGGGTGAGTTCGACGAGGTTGGCCTGCCCCTGACGGAACGTCATCAGCCGGACCAGATCGCCGACGGACACCGCCTCCTCGACCAGGGAGGCGAGCAGGCGCGGGGTCGAGACGGCGACGTCGACCCCCCAGTCCTCGCCGAACAGCCACTCGTTACGCGGGTCGTTGACGCGGGCGACGACCCGGTTGACGGCGAACTCGGTCTTCGCGAGCAGGCTCACGACGAGGTTGGCCTTGTCGTCGCCGGTCGCGGCGATCATGACGTCGTAGGTCTGTAGTTGCGCCTCTTCGAGATTGGCGAGTTCACACGCGTCGGCGAGCACCCAGCCCGCGCCGACGACCGCGTCGGTGTCGATGTGGCCGGCGTTGCGCTCGAAGAGCGTGACCTCGTGGGCGTTCACCAGAAGTTCGCGGGCGATCGAGCGCCCGACCGCGCCGGCTCCGGCGATGGCGACCTTCACTTCGGGACTCCTTCGGCCCGGGTCATCCGGACTCGTTCTGGGTGAACGGCCGCGCAGCGACGCCGCGGGCGTTCTTGAGGTTGTCGAGCATGACCGCTCCGTAGACCACATCATCTTGTTGCAGAACGGTTTTCGCCTCGGGGAGGACCGGACGTCCGACGCGGCTGAGGAAGGCCACCCGCGCGCCGGTCTGCTCCTGGAACTTGCCGACCGAGATCCCGATCCACGAGTCGTCGACGTCGATCTGGGCGACCGCCAGCGAACCCGACGGGTCGCGCCACTCCATCGTCGTCGTCTCGCCGAGCGCCGAGACGAACCGCTCGGTCGTCCAGGGGACGGTCGCCACCGTGGGGATGCCGAGCCGCTCGTACACCTCGGCGCGCTTGGCGTCGTAGATCCGGGCGACGACGCGCTCGACGTCGAAGGTCTCGCGGGCCACCCGCGCCGAGATGATGTTCGAGTTGTCCCCGGAGGACACCGCGGCGAACGCGTCGGCGTGCTCGATGCCCGCCTTGACGAGGATCTCGCGGTCGAACCCGACCCCGGTGATCGTGCGGCCCGCGAAGTCGGGACTCAGCCGCACGAACGCGCTCGGATCCCGATCGATGATCGCGACGTCGTGTCCGCGCTTCTGCATCGACATCGCGAGCGCGGATCCGACCCGCCCACAACCCATGATGACCACCTGCACGGCATTCCTCTCCACACGCGGCTCGTCTGCCGCGAGTCGAACCTACCCGCCTCGGCGCCAACGCTCTAGGGTTGCCTGGTGTCCACCGTCTCCAAGGTGTCCGTCGCGACGAAACGCCTCCTGCTCGGCAGGCCTTTTCGCAGCGACACGCTCGGTCACACGCTGCTGCCCAAGCGGATAGCCCTGCCGGTGTTCGCCTCCGACGCGATGAGCTCGGTGGCGTACGCGCCGCAGGAGATCTTCCTGGTCCTGTCCGTCGCCGGCATCAGCGCGCTGGCGTTCACGCCGTGGGTGGCGATCGCCGTCGCCGTCGTCATGGCCGTGGTCGTCGCGAGCTACCGCCAGAACGTGCACGCCTATCCCTCGGGTGGCGGCGACTACGAGGTCGCGACCGTCAATCTCGGTCCCAACGCGGGCCTGACCGTCGGCAGCGCCCTGCTGGTGGACTACGTGCTCACGGTGGCGGTGTCGGTCACGTCGGCGGCGGAGAACATCGGTTCGGCGATCCCGTTCGTCGAAGAGCACAAGGTGTGGTTCTGCGTCGGTGCGATCATGCTGCTCGCCGCGGTCAACCTGCGTGGCATCAAGGAGTCCGGGGCCGTGCTCGCGATCCCGACCTACGGGTTCATCATCGGTGTCCTGGGCATGCTCATCTGGGGGTTTACCGAGATCTACGTGCTCGGTCAGGACATCCATTCCGAGACCGCCGACTTCGGCATCGTGCCCGAACAGGACAATCTCACCGGGCTGGCGCTGATCTTCCTCGTCGCCCGGTCGTTCTCCTCGGGCTGTGCGGCGCTCACCGGGGTGGAGGCCATCAGCAACGGGGTGCCGGCCTTCCGGAAACCGAAGTCGCGCAACGCCGCGACGACGCTGCTGCTGCTGGGTGCGTTCTCCATCACCCTGCTGATGGGCATCGTGCTGCTGGCGGAGAAGATCGGCGCGAAGTACGTGATGAACCCGGAGCAGGATCTCATCGGGGCGCCGGAGGGTTACCAGCAGAAGGCCATGATCGCCCAGCTGGCCCATGCCGTCTTCGACTCGTTCCCGCCGGCCTTCTTCTTCGTCGCCACCGTCACCGCGCTGATCCTGCTGCTGGCCGCCAACACGGCGTTCAACGGTTTCCCGGTGCTCGGCTCGGTACTCGCGCAGGACCGCTACCTGCCGCGCCAGTTGCACACCCGAGGCGACCGCCTGGCGTTCAGCAACGGCATCCTCTTCCTCGCGATCGCCGCGATCGTCTTCGTCGTCGCGTTCGGGGCGCAGGTGACAGCGCTGATCCAGCTCTACATCGTCGGCGTGTTCGTGTCGTTCACCCTGAGCCAGACCGGCATGGTGCGGCACTGGACCCGCCTGCTGCGTACCGAGACCGACCCGAGCGCGCGGCGTCGGATGATGCAGTCCCGGGTGGTCAACACGGTCGGCCTGGTGATGACCGCGACCGTCCTGGTCGTCGTCCTGATCACCAAGTTCACCGAGGGTGCCTACATCGCGGTGATCGCGATGGTCTCGCTGTTCGTGATCATGAAACTCATCCATCACCACTACGCGTCGGTGCAGCGCGAACTCGACCGCGCCGAGGACGACGACGAGGCCGTCCTGCCCAGCCGCACGCATTCGATCGTGCTCGTGTCCAGCCTGCACATGGCGTCCAAGCGGGCCCTGCGGTACGCGCGGGCCACCCGTCCGGACGTGTTGGAGGCGATCACGGTCAACGTCGACGACCGCGACACCCGCAAGCTCGTCTCGGAGTGGGAGGCCAGCGACATCACCGTCCCGCTGAAGGTCATCGCCTCGCCCTATCGCGAGATCACCCGGCCCGTCATCGAATACGTGCGCCGGGTGCGGCGTGAGTCGCCGCGCGACGTCGTGACCGTGTTCATCCCGGAGTATGTCGTCGGGCACTGGTGGGAGCAGATCCTGCACAACCAGTCGGCGCTGCGCCTCAAGGGCCGGCTGCTGTTCGAGCCCGGCGTGATGGTGACCTCGGTGCCGTGGCAGCTCACCTCGTCGGACCGGCGCAAGGAAGACCGCGCGTACTGGGCGCCGGGGGAGACCCGTCGTGCGCTCGGCGAACCCGAACGGCGACCGTGAGCGGCCCGGCAACACCGCGCCGGGTCGAGGTGACCGTCGACCGTCCGGCCAACGGCGGTGAGTCCGTGGGCCGCGCCGACGGCCGCGTCGTGTTCGTCCGCGGGGCGATCCCCGGCGAACGGGTGGTCGCCGACATCACCGACGACCGGCACGACTCGTACTGGCGGGCTGAGGTGGCGGAGGTGCTCGACGCCTCGCCGCACCGGGTGGCGCCGCGGTGTCCGGCGGCTGCGGCCGGGGCCGGGTGCTGTGATCTCGCGCACGTGACGCCCGACCATGCGCGGGACCTGAAACAGGATGTGCTGCTCGATGTCCTGGATCGCGTGGGTCGTCTACCGGGCGAGATCGTGGCCGGCACCGAGCTGGCGACCGACGGCGTGCGGCGTCTCGGGGACGCCGAGGTGGGGTGGCGAATCCGGACCCGCCTGGCCGTGGACGGCCGGGGGCGCCCGGGGCAGTCGGCGTTCCGCGGCCGCGGCGTCGTCACCGAGGCCTGCGTCCAGCCCGCCCCGGGAATGCTCGACGGACTCGCCGACCGCGGTTTCACCACGCACTCCGAACTCGCCGTCGTGCTCGACGCCGACGGCGCGCGCCACATCACCGAACTCGCGCCCGTGGCGGAGCCGCGCCGGGGCCGCGCCGACAGCCGGCGCCGGGCGCAGCAGAACCGCGCCCGGCACGCACGGCCTCGTGCCCAGCGGGTCGTCGAGGGCGAGGCGACGGCCGTCCAGCGGGTCGGCGGGCGGTCGTGGGACATTCCCGTCGCGGGGTTCTGGCAGGCGCATCGGAACGCGCCGCGGACCTATGCGGAGACCGTCGTCGACTTCGTCGGTGCGCATCTCGGGGGACCGCCGCGGGTGGCGTGGGATCTGTACGGCGGGGCAGGGGTGTTCGCGGGTGCACTGCTCGACGGCCCGGCCGGTGCGCCGGACACGGTGCACATCGTCGATTCGGATCCGGCCGCACTCGACGCCGCCGAGCGGGCCTTCGCCGGCGACGGCGATGGGGTGCACACCCACCGCGGGGAGGTGGCGGCCCGGATCACGGACCTCACCGCGCGGCCGGACGTCGTCGTCCTCGATCCCCCGCGTACCGGAGCCGGGGAACGGGTGATCGGGGCGATCGCCGACGCCCGGCCCGGCATCGTGGTCCACGTGGGCTGCGACGCCGCCCGATTCGCACGTGATCTCGGATACTTCGCCGCACGCGGATACCGTGTCGTCGACATACGCGGTTTCGACGCTTTCCCGCTGACACACCACGTGGAGGCGGTGGCCTGCCTCATTCCGGCCGCCGACGGGTGAGCGGGGCGCGCTCGCGAGGTCCGGATCCCGACGCGTCGGCCATCCGTCGATCGGGCTCGCGACGAATGCTTCCGTAGACTGACCAGACATGTGCCGGACGTTCTCCGGCTCGACAGCCGACCTGGCGTCTCGCCGGTGATGGAGGAAACGATGGGTGTGCTCGACCGGATCAGCTCGCCGGCCGATCTCCGGCCGCTGTCGGACGAGGAGATGCAGGTCCTCTCGGCCGAGATCCGGACGTTCCTGATCGAGAAGGTCGCCGCCACGGGCGGACATCTCGGACCGAACCTCGGAGTCGTCGAGTTGACGCTCGGCATCCACCGCGTCTTCGACTCGCCGTCGGATCCGATCCTGTTCGACACCGGCCACCAGTCCTACGTCCACAAGATCGTCACCGGACGCAAGGACGGCTTCGATCAGCTGCGCCAGCGCGGCGGGCTCACCGGCTACCAGGAGCGCGCGGAGTCCGACCACGACTGGGTGGAGTCCTCGCACGCGTCGGCGGCGCTGTCGTATGCGGACGGGCTCGCGAAGTCCTTCGAACTGACCGGTCAGCCGGATCGCACGGTGGTCGCGGTGGTCGGCGACGGCGCCCTGACCGGCGGCATGTGCTGGGAGGCGATCAACAACATCGCCGCCTGCAACCGCCGGGTCGTCATCGTGGTCAACGACAACGGTCGGTCCTATGCGCCGACGATCGGCGGACTCGCGAGTCACCTGTCGGGGCTGCGCCTGCAGCCCGGGTACGAGAAATTCCTCGACGAGGGTCGCCGCGTCGTCAAGCAGGTGCCGGTCGTCGGGGAGCCGGCGTACGCCGTGCTGCACGGGATGAAGAGCGGGCTCAAGGACCTCCTGGCCCCGCAGGCGATGTTCACCGATCTCGGCCTGAAGTACGTCGGGCCCGTCGATGGTCACGACATCGACGCGGTCGAGTCGGCGCTGCGGCAGGCCCGCGACTTCGGCGGCCCGGTGATCGTGCACACCGTGACCCGCAAGGGCATGGGCTACGCCCACGCCGAGAACCACGTCGCCGACCTCATGCACGCGACCGGCATCATCGACCCGGTCACCGGCCGGCCCACGAGCGTCTCACCCCAGGACTGGACCGCCGTGTTCTCCGCCGCACTGCTCGACGCCGGCGCCAACCGTCCCGACGTCGTCGCGATCACCGCGGCGATGCCCGGGCCGACGGGGCTCACCCCCTTCGGCGAACGCTACCCGGACCGCATGTTCGACGTCGGCATCGCCGAACAGCATGCGATGACCTCGGCGGCCGGACTCGCGCTCGGCGGACTGCATCCGGTTGTCGCGATCTACTCGACGTTCCTCAACCGCGCGTTCGATCAGCTGCTGATGGACGTCGCGCTGCTGAAGCAGCCGGTGACGCTCGTCCTCGACCGTTCCGGCATCACCGGACCCGATGGCCCCAGCCACCACGGCATGTGGGATCTCTCGCTGATGGCGATGGTGCCCGGCCTGCGGGTCGCCGCACCCCGTGACGCCGTCCGACTGCGCGAGGAGTTCGACGAGGCTCTCGGCGTCGCCGACGGCCCCACAGCCCTCCGATTCTCCAAAGGTGCTGTCCCCGAAGACATCCGGGCGGTCGAGCGGCTCGACGACGGTGTGGACGTTCTGCACCGGACGGACCGGGACCTCGGTCCGGCGGGCGGCGATGTGCTCATCGTCGCGGTCGGTGCCTTCTGCGGGCTGGCCGTCGACACCGCCGAACGCCTGGCCCGTCAGGGAATCGATGCGACGGTCGTGGATCCGCGCTGGGTACTGCCGGTGCCCACCTCGGTGGTCGAGGTCGCGCGCCGCCACCGGCTCGTCGTGACGCTCGAGGACGGGTGCACCAGCGGCGGCGTCGGTTCCGCGGTCGCCGCCGCGCTGTCGGCGGCGGAGGTGCTCGTACCGGTCCAGATCAAGGGCATCCCGCAGGAGTTCATCGCACACGCCTCGCGCAACGAGATCCTGGGCGATCTCGGGTTGACCGCGCAGGACCTCGCCCGGTCGATCACCGCGACGGTCTCGGGCATGCAGGCCGGTCCCGGCCTGGACCGGGCGATCGAGAACACGCCCGATCCGGCGGAGAGCCGCGCCGAGGACTGACGTCCCGTTTGACCGATGCCGCCGCTGGGCATTTTCTCCGTGTGAACGACGAGTACGGTTCCGCGGGCGGGGATTTCCGGGGCATTCCGGCGCCGACCCTCGGGGTCGAGGAGGAGTTCGTCCTCGTCGACCGGGAGACCGGACGGCCGGTCGGGAGCAACCGCGAGGTCGCGGCCGCGGCATCCGCGCGCGGCCTCGACCTCGAGTTGGAACTCACCTCGTCGCAGGTGGAGATAGCCACGCCGACCGCGGCGACGAGTCAGGAGATCGGCGACCACCTGCACCGGCTGCGGGGCATCCTGGCGGCGGCCGCCGACGACGTGGGCGTCGACGTGGTCGCCTGCGGGGTGCCGCCACGCGTGCCCGAGTCGTTTCCGGTGACCGACACCGGCCGCTACCGGGCGATCGCCGCGCGGTACGGCATGCTGGCCCACGAACAGGGCATCAGTGGCTGTCACGTCCACGTGGGTGTCCCGGACACCGACACCGCCGTCGCGGTGTGCAATCGCCTGCGCCCGTGGCTACCGATACTGCTTGCGCTGTCGGCGAACTCGGCGATCTATCGCGACGCCGACTCCGGCCACGCCAGTTGGCGCTCGGTGCTCTGGTCGCGATGGCCGGCGGCGGGACCGCCACCGCACCTGCGGTCGGCCGAACACTTCGCCGAGACGGTCGAACTCCTCGTGGCCACGGGCACTATTCTCGACCCGCACATGCTGTACTGGGACGCTCGGCCGTCGGATCACCTGCCCACGGTCGAGGTGCGGGTCGGGGACGTGCAGATGCGGGTGGAGGAGACGCAGACCTTCGCCACCCTCGTCCGTGCGGCGGTGATGATCGCCCTCGACGACCTGCGCGCGGGGGACCGGCGGTTCCCGGCCGCGGACCTCGATCCGGCGCTGCTGTCGGCCGCGTACTGGATCGCCGCCCACGACGGCGTCGACGGGCGTGCGCTCGACCCGACGACCGGCGCGTTGGTGCCGGTCTGGACGCGGGTCGAGCAGCTACTCACCGTGCTCGCACCCGCACTGGACCGACTCGGCGAGCGGGACGGCGTCGCACAGACGCTGGACCGGCTGCGTCTGCAGGGCAACGGGGCCTCTCGGCAGCGGCGCCTCTTCGAGGAGTCCGGATCGGCTCTCGCCGTGGTCCGGGCCGCGACGCTGCACCCGCCCGTCTGACGACGGACGCCTGCCCTTCGTGGGGCTCGTCGCTAGGCGCTCCTCGCACCTCAGTACCAGCGGCCTGACGGCCGTCCTGGACTACGAAAGAAACCTGTGTGCTCGCGGCGAGCCCTACTACTGCTCCCTGAGGAGGCCGGAGCTTGCGGAGGCCGTCACGAAGGGTCCTGGTGAGATGCGTCGCGAACCCTTCGTGGCAGTGAGAATGGGTGTGGGTGGTTGACCGGGTTTGGGTCTGACTTACTTCGTGGCTGACGGTGCTGTCATGGGCGAGATGTGTCGGCCCGGAACTCCGGTCGATCACCTGCACCAAGTGACCTGTGAGGACCGGGGCGGGTGTGACCTGATTAGGACCCTGTCTGGCTGGTAGGCCGTGACTCTTCACTGTCCTGTCCACCCGCCCCGGTGAGGTCA